>NZ_CP076723.1:3707500-4007500 GCF_018986915.1 Geomonas oryzisoli | reverse complement strand
TGCCCGAGGTGTTAACGGCCAGGATGCCGACATCGACCGCGTTCACCATGGCCTGGTAGAAGGCGTCCGAGCGCAGCTCGCCGCTGCTGGGAAATCCTATGAATTCCGCTGGGTTCAGTGAGGTGTTCACGGCAGTCGATCTCCTTCTGCGTACCCGTTTGCGTAGGGGGCGGAGGTCCTGGGGGCTGCCCGGTGTCGGCGTATACCATAACCCCTTTGGGGCGCATTATGCAGAAATGAATCAAATATTCAAGTGTAAATAATAGAACAACCCCGAAACAGTCATAGCCGTTCTTATCACCCTCAGTAGTGAAAGTCCCTCCTTTTCGTGTATGACATTTTTGGCCTTACTTATAGTGCGTAGCCTGCATCCCTGCCAGTATACATATAACGCGCTACTGTAACGGGCCTTTCGCCTCTGTCTCCAAAGAGGAGCTATGGCAAACTTACCTTTACGTCAACGGCCATGTTGGCCGATACAGGCTACTCTATGACACCTTGGTACGGTCTTTGTAGTAGGGGATGACCGGGCGGACTGAATGAAGTCCGTTCTCTTGATCCGACACCTTTACCGGGATCCTCACACGGACCCGGTAGTCACCAACTACTAGGCAAAGGAGCTTCACCCATGACCGCTGGTAACGAGCAACTGATGGAACTGCGCAACAAACACGTCCCCGGAGGGGTAGCACTTTTGAGCCCCGCCTTCATCGCCAAGGCCCAGGGGGCCATCATGACCGACGTCGACGGACGTGACCTGATCGATTTCGCCGGCGGCATCGGCGTGAACAACGTGGGGCACAGCCACCCGAAGGTCGTCAAGGCCATCCAGGAGCAGGCCGAGAAGTTCATCCACACCTGCTTCCACGTCGCTCCCTACCAGGGGTACATCGAACTGGCGCAGCGCCTGAACGAACTGGCACCGGGCAATTCCCCGAAGCAGACCATGCTGGCCAACTCCGGCGCCGAGGCGGTCGAGAACGCCATCAAGATCGCCCGCTACGTCACCAAGCGCCCGGGCGTCATCTCGCTTGAGAACGGCTTCCACGGCCGCACCCTGATGACCATGACCCTGACCTCCAAGGTGAAGCCCTACAAGTACGGCTTCGGCCCCTTCGCTCCGGAGAGCTACCGCATTCCGTCCGCATACTGCTACCGCTGCCCTTACGGCGGGAGCTACCCGAGCTGCGGCTGTGCCTGCGCCCACAAGCTCGACGAGTTCTTCACCGGGTACGTTGCGGCCGAGCAGACCGCGGCCATCATCATCGAGCCGATCCAGGGTGAGGGCGGCTTCGTCACCCCGCCGAAGGAGTACTTCGAGATCGTGCAGGGGATTTGCAAGAAGCACGGCATCCTCCTCATCATCGACGAGATCCAGAGCGGCATGGGGCGCACCGGCAAGCTGTTCGCCATCGACCACTGGGGCATCGAGCCGGACCTTATCACCACCGCCAAGAGCCTTGCCGGCGGCATGCCGCTCTCCGCGATCACTGGTCGCGCCGAGATCATGAGCCAGCCGCACCCGGGCGGCTTGGGCGGCACCTACGGCGGCAACCCGCTCTCCTGCGCCGCGGCCCTCGCGGTTCTCGACATCTTCCTCAATGACGGTCTGCTGGACCAGTCCGTGAAGCTCGGCGAGAAGCTGCAGCAGCGTTTCGACGAGATGCAGCAGAAGTACGAGATCATCGGCGAAGTGCGCGGCAAGGGCCCCATGCTCGCCCTCGAGCTCGTCCGCGACCGCAACACCAAGGCGCCCGCCGGCGACCTCGCCAAGAAGCTGGTGAAGCTCTGCTACGACAAGGGGCTCATCATCCTCTCCTGCGGTGCACTGGGCAACGTGGTCCGTCTGCTGATGCCGCTGGTCATCACCGACGAGCAGCTCGACCGCGGCATGGCCATCCTCGAGGAATCGCTCGCCGAGGTGAACACCGAGATCTAAGGTTCAAGGCAAAGTAGCAAGAACGATACGGCAACGGCAGTGTTGGCATCTTCGGGGTTGGGGAAGAAGAGATGCACAGCACTGCCGTTGTCGTATTTAAAAAACCGGAAAACCGTTGGCCCTTTCCCTTTCCTCAGATGTTCTCCGTGGCGAAAGGTTTGGATTGTTGCCAGTGACGGCCCACCAATGGCATAGTGGATAGCGCCGCGATGGCAGATTTTCAGGAAGGGGAACCGAGATGACGGAACAAGCCGAACCGAGACATACGGTGGTGGTGGGATGCCTGGTGCGCAACGACAAGAACCAGGTGCTGATGATCCGGCACCGCAAGCGTGGCTGGGAGATCCCGCAGGGGCGGGTCGAGGAAAGCGAGGACCTTCTTGCTGCGGTGCGCCGCGAGGTCGCCGAAGAGGCCGGTGTCGAGGTGGAGGTAGGCCCGCTGGCTGCGGTCTGGTCCATGGTGTCCCCAGGCTCCGCCCTCATCTTCGCCTTTCTGGGGCGCTACCTCTCAGGAGAGCTGAACCCCACCGACGACAGCGAGGAGGCCGCCTGGGTCGACGAAACCCAGGCCCTGGAGATGGTGACCAGCCCCGTCATGCGCGAGCGTCTCGCCGTGCTGCTCAACCATGACGGCAGCATAAGCTACCGCTCCTACTCGCTGAAGCCCTACCAACTGCACCTCGAACTCAATCTTCTGTCCTGGCCACAGTAATAGGGCCACCACTGTTGATGTATCTGCACCGGGACGTTCCTACTTGAAAGTCACCCCTCCAAGGGAAACCTTCCCCTTTTTCACCCTCATCGTTCCATGGATAACCGTCTTTCCTACGACTTGCTGCAGAGGGTTGTCAAAACCGCCGCTGATCTTGACCTGGACCTCCCGGTCCAGTACCGGGTTTTCGAACAGATCATCCACCCGCACCTTTATGTCCCCTCCGTCCGCTACAGTGTCATAGGCGTGCTGCAGTGAAAAGGGCGTGACGTTGATGTAGCCCGTCCTGGTCATGGTGCCGCTGCCGCCCCAATTGGTCACGGTGAGGGAAACGGTATAACTGCCGCCGCTGTAGTAGGTGTGCTGCGGGTTTTGCAGCGTGCTGGTCGAGGCGTCACCGAAGTTCCACAACCAGGATGCCGGCGCTCCGTTGGACAGGTCGGTGAAGCTGACGCTAAGGGGAGCATCTCCAGCGGTGACGGAAGCGATGAAGTCGGCACCCGGCGGCGGGGGCACCGTCAGCGTGTAGGACTGGGACTTGACGCTCTCGGTATTGCCGGCACGATCCCTGGCGAAGTACCTGAGGCTCGTAGTGGCGGAAATGGTCAGTGGACTGCTGTAGACGGCCGACGCGGTAGTCGGCTCGGAGCCATCCAGGGTGTAGTAGATGGTGGCGGGCTCGTTCGCAGTCAAGGTTACCGTTTGCGGGGCGGTATAGTTGCCTCCCGCCGGAGTCGCCGTGGTGGTGGGGGACTGGCGGTCGAACAGCACCGGAGCAGCTGTCTTACGGCTGGTCGTGGTTCCGTCGCCCAGTTGGCCCAGGACGTTCGCCCCCAGGGCCCACAGGGTGCCGTCGCTCTTTTGGGCCAGGATGTGGGAACTTCCCGAGGTGATCTTAATCACTCCCGATAATCCTGAAACTTTCGTGGGCTGCCGTACCGGCGTGCCGCCTCCTAGTTGCCAGCCGTAGATGTCGCCCCATACATAGACGCTTCCGTCCGCAGTAAGAGCGGCGCTGTGGAACGTTCCGGCCGAAATGGCCACTACGTCGGCCAGGCCATCTACCTGCACCGGGGTAAACCGGTTGGTGCTGGTGCCGTCTCCCAGTTCACCGTAACTGTTGTACCCCCAGGCCCAGACGGTTCCGTCTGGTTTGAGCGCCAACGTGTGGTAGAAACCCGCAGAGACAGCCTTTACCCCGCTGATCCCGGAAAGACGGATGGGCGCCATTTTGTCAGTCGTAGTACCGTCGCCCAACTGTCCGTACCAGTTGTAGCCCCAGGTCCAGACCGCGCCCTGCGAGTCGACGGCTAAACCGTGAAATGCGCCGGCGGCAACTGCCGCAGCCCCGGAAATACTGGGGAGCTGCACTGGGGAGTTGCGGAGGTACTGGGTGCCATCGCCGACGCCTCCTCCCCCCCAGCCCCACAGGGTGCCATCGCCCTTGATGGCATAGGAGTGGGTCCCGCCTGCGGCGATGGCGGTGACACCGGAAAGAAGCCGGGTCTGGACCGGTGTGCTGCGATTGACGTAGGTGCCGTCGCCCAACTGGCCGCTGTCGTTGCGTCCCCAGCCCCACACCGTGCCGTCGCTTTTAAGAGCGATGACGCTGTCGGACTCGATCCCGGCTGCGATGCTGGTGTATTCCGCAGGCTCGAAAGCCAGCACAGGTACTGACTGTGCCGCCGTTCCGCCGTCTCCCAACTGCCCGTATGCGTCATCTCCCCACGCCAGGATCTTGCCGCCAATTTGGGCTACGGAGAAGGACCTGCCGCCGGCAAAGACGGTCGGCAGGTCGGTGAAGGAGGCTGTGACGGCTTTGTCGCTGTCAACGGTAACGCTGCAAGCTCCGGTGCCGCTGCAAGCACCACCCCAGCCCTCAAATCTAGCCGTCAAGGCGGGAGTCGCCCTGAGCACGACCGCCGTACCCGGCTCAAAGTATTGACTGCAATTCCCGGAGCAGGTTTCACCCGGCTCCATACTGACGTCCCCTGCACCTGTCCCGAGCTTTGCGTAGTTGATCGCCAGCGGTTTCCTGGTGAAGTTCGCGGTTATCTGCACGCCATCGGACACGGTGACGGTGCAGTTGCCGGTGCCGGAACACGCACCTCCCCAGCCGGTGAAATAGGAACTGGAGTTGGCAAGCGCGGTGAGGGTGATCGTGCTTGCCGTCGTGAAATCTCCTGCACAGCCGGCATCGTCGCAAATCAAGCCGGCAGGCGCACTCTCGATCGTACCTTTGCCCAGACCGGTGAAGGTCACCGCGATGCGGATTTGCGGGGCCGTTGGTCCGCAGAGCCCGCCTTCGTCGTAATAGCCGTTACCATCACGATCGTTGCACGACTGGATCACCTTGCCGAAAAACTCGCGGCCGGTGCCAGTCATGTAGCCGGCTATGGGGTCGTAGTTGCGCTCGTCGTCCCAAGTGACCGCAACCCTGCTGCCAGCCAGGGGGACCAGATAGGGGAAGAGCTGGCTCCCCTGCCAGCTTTGGATCCACACGCCCTGGTTGCCCCACTGCGGCGTTCCCGCCCGGTTCACATGCTGCGTATAGATGTCCCAATCTCCGGAACCGCCGTCCATCCAGGCGAAGAACGCTCCACCGTCACCGTCCGCCGCGACGGCAGGTGATATCTGGGAAAACCGTCCGGTGGAAACAGGGACGCCGTTGGCCTGCCAGACGGCACTACCCTGGGCGTCGAGGCGCTGAGCGTAGATGTCCCACCCGCCATAGTAATCGGTGCTCCTGGCGTCGTGCCAGGTGAAGATCGCGCCGCCCGCCCCGTCCTCAGTCATGGTGACCTGTGCCGGGTTCCATCCCGGCTGGTAGGCGCTGGTCCCGGCAACCAGTCCGGTCACCACCGGAACACCTGCCGGGTCCCAGAGGTGCTGTCCGGCTCCATTGATACGGACGGCGAAGATGTCGCTCAAGGTCATGTAGTTGGCGCCTGCGTGATAAACGAAGTTCCTGAAGTCGCGCCAGGCTATGATCGCCCCTCCCGCACCGTCGGAGACCACGTTGGAGCCGAACCCGCCGGTCAGCGCCAATGGGGTGTTGATCATCAGGCCATCCGCGGACCACACCCTGTTGCCGCTGCCGTCTATGTGCTGGGCATAGATGTCCCAGTAGGGTCTGCGCCGGTCGGTCCAGGTAACGAACGCACCACCCTGTCCGTCGCCGGCCATCATCATCTCGTTTTGTCCCGTCGCCGTCACGGTCGCGGTTACCCCATCCGGGGGCCATAAGGCCGCTCCCGTGGCGTCGATCCTTTGCAGCTTCACCCGCCCGGTCGCGCTGTCCAGCCAGGCGACGACGACGCCACCGGAGCCGTCCGCGGCAATCCTCGGCTCGGTCTGTCCGTTGCCTCCCTGGCTGCCTGCAATCTGGGTGATCCCAATGCCTGCGGTACCCCAGAGCAGGGTGCCGGCGCCGTCGACGTGCTGCAGCTTGATGTTGAAATTGGCGTTGAAGGTTGCGTTGAGCCCGTCGGCGTAGGCCACGAAGAAGCCGCCGGCGCCGTCGCTGGCCAGGGCAGGCTTGATGGCCGCGCTGCCGACCGGGGTGGTGGTGAGGGGGACGCCACCGGCCCGCCAGAGGGGCTTGCCATGGCTGTCGATGTGCTGCATGGACAGGTTCGGGTTGTACAGGACGTCCTCGAAAACATAGAACGCGCCCCCCTGGCCGTCGGGAATTCCGGGCGCGTTCACGTTCCAGGGCGGTTGCCACCCCTGGTTACCCATCGCCTCGGACAACGCGACGTTGCAGTTGTCTATGCGTGCATCGGGGACCACGCTGGCCGCGACAGCGACATCCTGCCCCTGGGAAGGATCCGAGGTCACCAGTCGCACCACCCCCTGCCTGTTTTCGGCGCTGGTGCAGGCAAGGGAGGCCGTGGCCGGCGTGGTGGTGCTGGAAGAGGTGACGGTGAGCCAGGAGGGAGCCTCGGCGGACCAGTCGAGGTGCCCGCCGCCGATATTGAAAATGTCGAATGTCAGTGCGCGTGTTTCCCCGCACTGCGAGTGCGGCAAGGAGAAGTCGAAGCTGGTGACCGGGACCTTCATGATGGGCGGATCGGCAGGAGGAGCAAAGGCCATCGAGAGCGCCCGTGCCGCGTTGAGTCTCCCCCACGCGTAGAAGGGATCGAAGCCCGGTTTGTCGGAATCGGCCGGCCCCACCTGGTCGTCCGCGGAATGCCTCAGGATGGAGATCACCTGCTCGCGGGTCAGATCGGGATTGGCTGCCAGGATAAGCGCCGCCACCCCTGAGACGTGGGGGGCTGCCATGGAGGTGCCGGCCAGGCGGATGTAATCGGTCCCGACCAGGTAGGAGGAACCTTCCTCCGTGCCGGCAGCCCGCAAGGAGAGGATGTTGTACGTATCAGAACCGTCGCTGGCGCCGCCGCCGGGAGCCACCAGGTCCATGATGTACCCGTAGTTGGAAAAGTAGGAGAGGGCGTCCTGGACGCCGGTGGAGCCGACCGTCACCACGTCTTGGATGCTCGCGGGCGATCCGTAGTAGGCATCTCCACTGCTGTTGCCGGCGGCGACTACGACTACGCTTCCCAGCGCGTGAGCCGTCCGGACCGCGTCTTCCACCACGGGGTCGACACCGCAGGGCCAGCACCCCCAGCTGTTGTTGATGACGTCGGCACCGTTTTGGGCCGCATAGATGATTGCGTTGGCCAACCGGTCGTTGTATCCGCTTCCGTTGTCGTCGAGTCCTTTGACCGGCATGATGCGGGATTGGTAGGCAATGCCCGGCACACCGATGCCGTTGTCGCCGATGGCGGCGATGGTCCCGGCGACATGGGTGCCATGGCCGAAGTGGTCGATGGGATCGTTGCTGCCGTACGCAAAATCCCACCCTTTGTCGTCATCCACGAAGCCGTTGCCATCGTCGTCGGCGCCGGGAGCGCCTGCCTTTTCGGCCGGATTGGACCAGACGTTGGCGGCGATGTCGACGTGGTTGTAGTCAAGGCCGGTGTCGACCACGCCGACTATGACCCCGTCCCCCTTGGTGACGTCCCAGGCGGCCGAGACACCGATCTTCTTGAGCCCCCACAGGTCGTCGTAGTTGTACCCCCAGGACCCCCAGGAAGAGTAGAAGGGGTCGTTGGGGACGGACTCGGTTTGGTACTGGTAGGCAGGCACCGCGTAGACCACGTTCGGGTTGGCCGCGTACTCCCGGGCAACGGCCTCCACGTTTGCATCATCCGCAGTCTCGAATATGTACACGCTGGTGAGATCGGGGACCTTGCTCCCTTTGGAGGCGCGTTGTGCTCGCCGCTGGTACTTCGTCTTGATCAGTGCGACACGGTCGGCGAAGTTGCGCTTCCTCTTGGCAAGGAGCCCCTTCTTGGTGGAAGAAGCGCTGTCCCCGTCGAAGAACTGACGAAACAGGGGCTTCACGCCCTTGATCTTGTGTTTTTTGTGCAGCTCGTCCAGCCCGGCGCCCTGCCCGGCGGTCTGTGACGCGAAGGTAAGACCCAACCCGTGGATGACGTCTGCCGGTTCCTGGAGGGTATCGGCGAATTTGACGATGAAGCGGCCGGGAGCATATTTTTTTCCCTGCGTCGCCGGTGCAGGAACCGAACGCGGTCCCGGCACGGCGCGGGGGGCAACTGCAGTACGGCTGTCGGCGCGATCGAGCGGCACCGGGAAACGGCAGGTGACTTGGCTGGAATCGGTGGGCTGTGCAGCTACGGCAGGCTGAGACGAGAGGACGACCGCGAAGTTAAGGAGTGTAACGGAGAGATAGAACCTGAGTGAAGGCGAAAGAGTCATGAGCACGACGAAGATCCCCCTTGCGGCTGGTCATTGCAAGAATTGCAGAGGTGCCTGCCCAGGTGCGATTGCCGCTAGCTGACGAACCGGTTTCGCTGGCAGGAAAACATTTGTTTATTATCATGATTTCTTATTAAAGTCATGTTTTTTTCAATGATCCCGCACTTCCTTCTCTGTCCCGCGGCGGCAGCTGAAAGCGGGAGGGGCACCGGGCGGCACGCTCGTCTCGCTCGATTATGGACAGGCGGAGCCGGCTGAACCGAGTAGGGCCCCGATCTTTTCGAGGCATTCCCTGAAGTCGATGGGTTTCGAGATGTAGTCATCCATGCCGGCGGCGATGCAGCGATCCTCATCCTGTTTCATGGCGTGTGCGGTCATGGCGAGGATCGGCAGGCGTCCCCCGCGCCGCAGTTCCAGTTCCCGAATGGTCCGAGTCGCCTCGAAGCCATCAAGATGGGGCATCTGGACGTCCATGATGATCATGTCGAAGCTGGACCTCTGCCACTTTTCCACCGCCTGTTCGCCGTCTTCCGCGAAATCCACCTGGTAGCCGACCCTCCCCAGCATGGTACCCAACACCTGCCGGATGGTGGGATCGTCCTCCGCGACCAGCAGGCGCCGGGCGCCACCCGTTGCCGCACTCCCTGTCGCTGCCGGTTGAGAGGGTGGGCGCGGGGAGGGAGGCTCCACCTCCGCCTCACCCTCGACGAGCCCCAGCCGGACCGAGAACGAGAAGCAGCTTCCCGCACCTGCTTCGCCTTCCACGACGATGCTTCCCCCCATCCGCTCCACGATCTCCTTGCTGATGGCGAGTCCCAGGCCGGTGCCTCCGTGGCTGCGGGTGTTGGAGTCGTCCAGTTGGCTGAAGGAATTGAAGAGCATGTGCCTCTTGTCCGGCGGTATGCCGATGCCGGTATCGCGTACGGCGAAATGGAACTCCATCTGAGCGTCGTTGCCACTTGCGCCTGCGCGCACGGTAATGGCGACTCCGCCGTGCTCGGTAAACTTCACCGCGTTTCCAAGCAGGTTGGTGAGCACCTGGCGCAGTCTGATCTGATCCCCCTGTACGTGGTCGGGGAGCCCGTCTTCCACCTGTAGATCGAGCTCCAACCCCTTGCGCTTCACCTCGGGCATCACGATGTCGATCGCCTGACCGAGACAGACGCGCAAGGAGAAGGGCCGGAGGTCCAGGGTGAACTTGCCGGCTTCTACCTTGGCCAGGTCCAGGATGTCGTTCAGGATCCGCAGCAGCGAGCGCGCCGACCTTTGGGCGGTCTGGATGTAGCCGGATCTTTCCGCGTCATCCGGGGTCAGCAGCGCCAGGTCGAGCATGCCGAGCACCCCCGTCATCGGGGTGCGCAGCTCGTGGCTCATGTTGGCAACGAACCTGCTCTTGGTATGGCTGGCCTCCTCGGCCGCCAGCTTCGCCTGGCGCAGCCGCTCCTCCATGAGGTTGCGCTCCATGGCGATGGACACCTGGTCCGCAACAGCCTTCATCAGCGAGAGGTCGTCTTCGCTGAAGCTGATCCTGCTGGAGGTGCCGAAGGAGAGCGTTCCCAGCACCCGCCCCTGGGACAGAAGCGGATGACAGGCGTACGCCTTTACCCCGAGCGACTTGACGAGGTCGGTACGGGCGTCGACAGATCCCGGGATGTTTTCTGCCACGATCCTGCAGGCGTCGCGCGCAGCACATCCGCAGACCGCGACGCCCAGGTTCAGCCGTTCTATGGCCGCGGCCTGCTCTTCGCTGATGCCGGCACAGGCGTTGAGTTTCAGCCCACCGTTCTCTTCATCCATGAGGTAGTTGAAGAAGACGTCGCAGTCCAGAAACTCCATCACCTTGCGGCACAACACGGTTGCAAGCAGTCGGGGATCTTTGCTCTGCAGCAGCTGACTCGCCGTGTCAGCCAGAAGATCGAGCCGCTCGTTACTGCGCTTTAGCGCGGCTTCGCGTTCCTCCTTCTCGACCAGTTCCCGCGTGCGCTGTTCCAGGGCGAGTTGCAGCCTGGCCTCGCTTAGCTTGAGTGCCTGCTCGCTCTGTTCCAGGCTGCGAAACAGCAGCGCGGCGGGTTCCTTCAGGCCGGTCGAGACGATGGCCCGGTAGATGAGGACGGAGGAGAGAAAGAGAAAGAGGTGGCCGACCAGGTTCGCCTGGCCGTACACGCTCAGGTACTGCGTGAAGGCGATGCCGGCACAAGCGGCGCTGAGCACGGAGGCGACGAGTGTTCTGAGGACGCGACGGTCGAAGCGCTCCCGGTTCACCCACAACACCGCAGCCGAGGCCAGCAGGATCACGATCGCGAGGTACTCGCTGTAGATCTTGAAGGAGGTCAGCCCCCGCCCCTCGACGTAGCAGTCGGGGAAATGGCCGGAAAATATGGCGAGGATGAGCAACACCGCAATGCTGCCGAAGCCGGTCACCGCCGCGACGACGTTGAGCTTTCGGTTGATGAAAAGCGGCGCAGCCAGGAAAGAGAGACTGACCACGTAGCGGAAGGAGACCCAGAGTTGCGTCGGGAGGTTGGCGTCGTACCCGACGAAGATCCCGATCCCCTTGTAGGCGAAGGTGTGCAGCAACTCCAGAAGGCCTGAAACGGCCAAGGACAGCGCCAGGAAAAGGAAATAGTGGTTGTCCAGGAATCTTCGGGAATTCCAGGCCAGCAGGAAAACGCCCAGGGTGACGAGGACGCAGAAGACCTCGACCATGGTGTGGAACAGCAGGTAAGAGTAGGTACTGCAGATGTAGAGGACCAGTATGGCGAGTGTGAACAGGACGAGGGATAGGATCCTTGTCTCAGTCCGTTGCTCCTCGTTGCGGGCGGTGGCCTCGCTCACTCATCCTCCTTCACATTGTCTTATAAAGGGAAGCTTAATGATTTCGTGGGACCTTATCATTCTGCCAAGACCAGAGTCAAAGCATTTTTGGGGCTTTTCGGCAGCGATGGGCCATTTTCACCTAAAGAGTGATGGACGAACCGCGTTACTTATACGAATCACATTGAGAGGGCACCTTCATTGACTCACAGGTTAAAAAGTATTATATTTCAGACTTGGCAATTGAGAGGAGGTGACGGTACCATCTCTCAATGGCAAAAAAACTGAGGAGGGATTCAAATGTTACGGAAAATTGCTGCTGCTGTTGTACTGACTCTGACGGTTTCCGGTGTTTCTTATGCGGCGCTTGATGCTGTCAAGGGGCTTGGCAAAGACCTGGGCAAGGAAGCCGCGGCGACCGCCAAAGAGGGCGCTCTCAGTGCTGTGACCAAGAAGCTGAAGAAGGTTCAGAACGAGAAGGGGCCGATCAAGTTCAAGACCGGCAAGGCTGAGGTGGATCCCGCCTGTGACAAGACCATGACCGCCATCGCTGCGATCATGACCGATTACCCGGGCTTCCATGTGCAGGTGGACGGCCACACCGACAACGTCGGCAAGTCCGAAGCGAACATGAAGCTTTCCCAGGACCGTGCCGATGCCGTCGTGAAGTACCTGGTCGACAAGAAAGGCGTAGCGGCCAACCGGCTTTCCGCCAAGGGCTTCGGCGACACCAAGCCGATCGCCGACAACAAGACCAAGGCCGGCCAGGCGAAGAACCGCCGCGTCGACTTCACCGTCACCAAGATGTAGTTACAAGATGGGGGAGCCGTTCGGCTCCCCCATCACTCCGCATCCGGTCCATCCCCTGACTCCCAACCCGCGCCGAGTATGGTTCCCACAACGCACTGCATTTGAACAAGCGCCCCCCCTTAAAGGGGGGCAGGGGGGATTTGCCTTTCCTTTTAGCCCCCGCCTCTTACACATAGTTGATTCGTGCTAACGGGAATGTTAAGCTGCGGCACCCTGACTCCCGGTACAGCGTCGTTCCTCGGTTCCTATTTGGAGAGAGCTATGAAAAAGATCCTTGCCGTAGAAGACAGCAAGGTGGCGCAGGCCCAGTTGCTGGACATCCTTAGCGGAGAGTACGAGGTCACCCTGCAAGAGGATGGTGACTCGGCGCAGTCCGTCGCCATTGAGATCGGTCCGGATCTGATCCTGCTCGACGTCAACCTCCCGGGGATGAACGGCTACGACATCTGCCGTCAGCTTAAGGCGGACGCGGCAACACGGGAGATCCCGGTAATCTTTCTAACCAGTTGCGATACCAGCGGTGAAAAGGTGAAGGGGTTCGAGGCCGGGGCGGATGATTACATCGTGAAGCCTTTTTACCCGGAGGAGTTGGTAGCGCGCGTCTCCCTCCACCTGGCATCGCGCAGGGAAAAGCAGATGGCGGTCGAGATCGAGAGACTGAAGCTGCTGCGGGAGATGGCGGTTGCCATCAGTCACGAGTTCAACAACCCCCTGACCGCGATACTGTGGCATCTGCACCTGGCTGCCAAGGAATTGGGGGAGGGCGATGACAAGGTCCGCACCCACCTGTCCGACCTGAAGCTCGAACTCGAGAAGATCCGCCGCATCGTAGCCCGCCTCGCCGAAGCCTCCCGCGACGCCAAGACCGAATATGTCATGGGCGAAGCCATGATCGACGTGAACAGCATCTGATCCCTTGTCCGGCACAAGGACCTGTTGCTTTAAACGATGAGGCCCCGCGCTACGTCCCCCCCTTTTGCGAAGGGGGGATTTGCCTTCCGACGCGAGCTGCCGCACACAATACCGCCCTTTTTTTACCGCCATCTGTATCTTTTCCCCACCAGTCCTTAAGTAGTAGGCTGTGACTCCGGACGAACAAATTGCATGGCAGCCAACACCAAGGTGAATGTATGAAACACAGAAAGCCCGAGATGATCAGGGGGGCCAGGGCCAACGTGCCGGTGGCCGCCAGCGCCATGGCCTATGGCAGCGTGCTGGGCGTGCTCGCCGCGCAAAAGGGGTTGAGCTGGCTCGACATGATGTACATGAACAGCGCCGTTTTCGCCGGTGCGGCCCAATTCGTCATGGTCGACATGTGGTCGAACCATATGCCCATCTTCGAGATGACGCTGGCCGTCCTGGTGATCAACCTGCGTTACCTGCTGATCGGCGCCTCCCTGGACCCGCTCTTCTCCGGACGGAGCCTGCTGCACAAGATGGGCATGATGCACCTGGTGGCCGACGAGAACTGGGCCGTCACCATGTCCGAGCAGCGCAACGGCAGCGCCACCACCTGGTTTCTCTTCGGCGGCGGCGTCTTCCTCTATCTCGCCTGGAGCAGTGGCACGCTGATCGGTCTTCTTGGCGGCGGCTTCATCACCAGGCCCGAAGAGTACGCCCTCGATTTCGCCTTCACCGCGGTCTTCACGGCGCTGGCCGTCGGGCTGTGGCGCGGCAAGGGCGACGTCCTCCCGTGGTTCGTCGCCGGGGCAGCCGCTTTGTTGGCCCACAAGTTCCTGCCGGGCAAGTGGTACATCGTCGCGGGAGGACTGGCCGGCGCCATCAGCGCCATGGTCGGGCCATGCGAGTCGGACGAAGTGGAGAAGGTGGAGGAGGTGGAAGATGCTGCCGGCTATTGAGCCTCAAGTACTGATCGCCGTGGGACTGGCCGCCGCGGTGACCTACTCCTTGCGGCTGGGCGGGTTGCTGTTGGCCTCCCGTTTCCCGCGTTCCGGTCGCTTCCGCCGTGCCATGGATGCCCTGCCCGGGGCCCTGTTGTTCTCGCTCGTGGTGCCGTCCATCGTCGCCGAAGGCGTCTGGGGACTCATGGCCGCCGCGCTTACCGCCATCGTCGTGTTACGCACCCGCAACACCCTCGCCGCCATGCTCTGCGGCATGCTGGTCATCTTCGCCGTGCGCAAGATGGGGCTATGACCGAGCCGATACTCTGCCGCAAGCAGGGGCGAGCGGAAACGGAACAGGAGAAAAGGAAAACGGGACGCGCCTTCATCAGGCTGCGTCCCGTTTGTCGTTGTCGCGGGTATCTCCCGCCTGTTCCGTCCCGGCTCTAGCGGATCCGGTTCAGCCTGTGCTGGTACAGGTAGTCCGCCCCCTGGTAGTACGCGAGCATGTCGCCCAGCATGGCGTCGGTCACCGGCTCGCTCTTGGCGTCGCCGGTCTTGCGGTTCACCTTGTACTGCGCCGAATACTGCCTCGGCCCAAGCACCAGCAGCTCGTTGTCGGTCAAAAAGCCCAGCTTCTGGTAGGTCGAGATGAAGGCGCGCCCGGGCTGGCCGGAGTCCTTGAAGATGTCGCGTCCCAGGAAGTCGCTCTGGTAGCTCATGTTCATCAGGCCGAGCACGGTGGGGGCGACGTCGATCTGGCTCATCAGCTTCTCCACCCGAGCCGGTTTGATGTGCGCCGGTGAGTACACCAAAAGCGGGATCTCGTACTTCTTGATGGGGATGTCGGTCTTGCCGGCGCTGCCGGCGCAGTGGTCGGCGACGATGACGAAAATGGTGTCCTTGAACCAGGGCTTGCTGCTCGCCTCGGCGATCAGCCTGCCGATGGCGTAGTCGGCGTATTTCACCCCGCCGTTACGCCCCTTTTTGGCCGGGATGTCGATCCTGCCCGCCGGATAGGTGAAGGGACGGTGGTTGGAGGTGGTCATCACCATGGAGAAGAAGGGCTTGCCGGCTTCGTAGGACTTGGTCCCCTCCTTGATCACCTTGCGGAAAAGGTCCTCGTCGCACACCCCCCAGACGTTCGCGAAGGAGATCTCGTCCTTGGCGAAGTCGGTGCGGTCCACGATGGAGTAGCCGTTACTCGAGAAGAAGGCGTTCATGTTGTCGAAGTAGCCGTGCCCGGCGTAGATGTACTTCGACTGGTACCCCTTGGCGTTCATGATCTCGCCCCAGGAACGGAAGCCGCCGTTGTTGGGACGCTTCACGATCGAGGTGCCCGGCAGCGGCGGGACGGAGAGGGTGAGCGCCTCCAGGCCGCGCACGGTGCGGGTGCCGTTGGCGTAGAGGTTGGTGAACAGAAGCGACTGCGATGCCAGGCGGTCCAGGTTCGGGGTGAGCCCCTTGGTGTTGCCGAACGTTCCCAGGTACTCGGCCGACAGGCTCTCCTCGACCACCACCACCAGGTTCAGGCGCTTCTCCGGCCCCTCGGCGCGGATGCTGCGGGTGAAACGCTCGGATTTGGGATCGACGAAGCTGTTGTTGCGCTCCGCGACCAGGGTCCTCAGGCGCGCGTTCACCTGGTTCTGCGGCAGGGTCCGGTAGAACCTGGTGAAGGGAAGCTCGTTGTTGATGAAGGCGGCGAACAGGTTGTAGACCCCGTTGCCCGCGATCTCGTTGGCGTAGTTGTTCTTGGAGATGGCCGACTGGGAGATGTTGACCACGCCGTAGGAGAGGACGACCGGCAGCAGGAGCAGGAAACCGGTGCGGTGGTAGGCACCGTTGAAGGTCGCTTCCGCCCCGCGGGTCAGCGGCTTTCTCAGGACCCAGCAGACGGCCGCCGCCACGGCTCCGATGCCGGAGAAGATCACGCTGAGCGGGTAGGACTCCCGGATGTTGCCGACCACTTCCTGGGTATAGACCAGGTAGTCGATGGCGATGAAGTTGAAGCGGGTGCCGAACTCGTCGAAGAAGATGTACTCGGCGCAGACGTCGAAGACCAGCACGCCCACGAACAGGGCGAAGAAAAGGCGCACCAGCCAGATGTGCCGGCGGTGCGTCGCCGCCCGACGCGGGATCAGGATCAGGTACAGCGCCAGCGGCACGATGGCGTAGGCCAAGGTAGCCAGGTCGAAATACAGGCCTGCGGCTGCCGCTTTGAGCAGCAGCGAGAGTTTGAGGCCGGCCCCCTTCGGGGTGGCGGCTGCCAGCATGATGCGGATGGCGGTGGAAACAGCGAGAAATGTGAGGGAGACGAAGGCGACCAGCCCCAGTCGGCGTTGCTGCATAGACAAACCTCTTGAATTAGTGACACAAAAATACCGCCTATAATACGGTAGCGCTCCTTGCCGTTGCATTGCAGTCAGATGACATTTCTGTCATGTAGCTACGCGACCTCTTCCGGTTTCGCGTCGAGCACGGCGCGCACCTTGGCGGCCAGATCGTTCATGGTGAAGGGTTTCGAGATGAAGTTCACCCCCCGGTCCAGCACCCCGTGGTGGGCGATGACGTTGGCGGTGTAGCCGGACATGTAGAGGCTTTTCACCTTGGGGCAGAAGGTGAGCAGCCTGCGCACCAGGTCCCTGCCGTTCATCTGCGGCATCACGACGTCGGTGACCACCAGGTCGATGCGGTCGCGGTACTGCCGCGCGAATTCCAGCGCGTCCTCGGGTTTGGACGCCGGCAGCACCTGGTAACCCTGAAGGGTCAGCAGCGATACGGCAACGTTCAGGATGCTCGGCTCGTCCTCGACCAGCAGGATGGTCTCGCTGCCGCCGGTGGCCGGCGCCGGAGCCGTTTCCGGCACCGCTTGCGCCCCCTCCTCGGTGTACCGCGGCAGGTAGACCTTGAAGGTGGTCCCTTCTCCCGGTTCGCTGTAGGTGTTGATGAAGCCGTTGTTCTGCTTCACGATGCCGTACACCGTGGCGAGCCCCAGCCCCGTGCCCCGCCCCACCTCCTTGGTGGAGAAGAAAGGCTCGAAGATCTGCGCCAGGGTCTCCTGGTCCATCCCGCAGCCGTCGTCGCTCACCGCCACCAGGACGTAATCGCCCGGGACGAAGTCGAAGTGCGCGTTGCAGTACTCGGCGTCGAAGGAGACGTTGCCGGTTTCGATGGTGATCTTGCCGATGTCCGCGATGGCGTCGCGCGCGTTGACGCAGAGGTTCGCGAGGATCTGGTCCAGCTGCGACGGGTCCATGCACACCTGCCACAGCTCCTTCCCCGGGCTCCAGGCGAGATCGATGTCCTCTCCCACCAGGCGCTTGAGCATCTTCAGCATCTCTTCGACGGCACGGTTCAGGTTAAGGACCTTGGGCGCGATGGTCTGTTTGCGGGCGAAGCCGAGCAGCTGGCTGGTGAGAGCCGCGGATTTTTCCGCCGCCTGGCGGATACCCTCCAGCCGCACCAGCGTCGGGTGTTCCGGCCCCAGTTCCCGTATCCCCAGCTGGGCCAGCCCCATGATGACGGTGAGCAGGTTGTTGAAGTCGTGCGCCACCCCTCCGGCGAGCCTCCCCACCGACTCCATCTTCTGGGCCTGCTGCAGCTGGTGCTCCAGCCGCTGCCTCTCCGCCTCGGCCCGTTTCAGCTCGGTGACGTCGGACACCAGCACGTAAAAGCCGCGGGTGGAGCCGTCCACGAGGTCGGGGATGTAGTGGGACCAGACGTAGGCAACCTCGCCGTCGCGCTTCACCAGCGTCCGCTGGAACTGCTGCGGCTCTCCCGCGAGCACCGCGCGCACGTGCGGCTCGTTCTGGGCGAAGAGCTCCTCTCCCAAGAGCTCGCGCATGCCCACACCGATGATCTCCTCCGCTTTCTTGCCGAACCACTCGCAGTAGGTCCTGTTGGCGAAGCCGCAGGTCAGGTCCTCTTTCCAGTAGCCGACCAGGCCGGGGAGGTGGTCGGTCAACAGGCGCAGGAAACGCTCGTTGGCGCTCAGGGCGGTCTCGAATTGCTTCCTTTCGGTGATGTCCTCGGTGAAGATGACGATGCCGCCGATCTCGCCGGGCTTTTGGTACCAGGGGCGGATCTCCCACCTGACGTACTGCAGCGACCCGTCCGCCCGCCGGAATTCGTCCGCCTCCTCCCGGATGGTCTCGCCGGCCAGGCCGCGACGGTGGAACTCCTTCCAGTACTCGGGGATCTCGGGGAAGACCTCGTAGTGCGACAGCCCCAGGATGTCGCGCTCCCCCAGGCCGTACATGGAGAGCCAGCGACGGCTCACCTCGATGTAGCGCATGTCCCGGTCGAACATGGCCAGGGACGCGGGCGCCGCCTCGAAGAACAGGCGCAGCTGTGCGTTTCTCTGGCTCAGGCTCTCCAGGCTTTCCAGGCGTTCGCGGTCCGCCGTCGCGACCTCACCGAGGAAGCGGTTGATGAGGAAGTAGAGCAGGGTCGCCGTGCAGAGGATGAAGACGAACCCCTTGATGACGGCGATCTTGAGGAGCGTCCCCTTGTCGTCGATGATGAGGTCGATGAAGTGGTCGGAACCGTAGATCCAGGCGAGCCCGAAGAGAGCGTAGATCCCGACGATGCGCACGGTCTGGCTCTGGATCGGGGGGCGCGGGGTGGAGGCGGTCTGCGCAGGTTTTAGGTCATGTGTCGGCAACGGATGCTCCTGTGTCCCGCTGTCGGGGTGCCGGAAAACGCAGGGTTACCACGGTTCCCGCGCCGGGACGGCTGGCCACCGTGGCCGTGCCGCCGTGGAGATTCATGATGGAGCGCACGATGGCAAGCCCGAGCCCGCTTCCCTGGTTGTAGATCTGGCGGGCCTGCGGCGAGCGGTAGAAACGGTCGAAGACGCGCGGCAGCTCGGTCGGGTCCATACCCATGCCGTCGTCCTCCACGGCGATTTCCAGGCCGCCGTCGCCGGTTTCGCTGAGTTTCACCCTGATCTCTCCGAAACGGGAGCCGTAATGCAGGGCGTTGGAGATGAGGTTGCCTACGGCGCGCTGGAACAGGTTGGCATCGCCGCTGACCTCACCGTCCCCTTCGATGACGATCGTGGTCTGCTGCTCCTCGGCCAGGTTGCCGTAGTAATCCGCCAGCCGCTCCACCTCCGCCCGCGCGTCGATCAGCACCGGCTGGCAGGCGCGGTCCGGTCGCGCCAGGAACAGGATGTCCCCCACCATGCGGGAGAGTCGCTCGTACTCCTCGATGGCGGATTCGATGATGTGTCGGTACTCCTCCTCCGACCGTGCCCGGGACAGCGCCACCTCGGCCTCGCCGCGCAGGTTGTTGATCGGAGTGCGCAGTTCGTGGGCGAGGTTGGCCGAAAATTCGGAAAGCCGGGCGAAGGATTCCTCGAGCCTCCCCAGCATGGCATCCAACGCCACGGTGAGCTGGGTCAGCTCCCGCGGCCAGTTCGCCGTCCCGATGCGCTGGTGCAGGTCCGCCTCGGTGATATGCGCCACCTTTTCCGCCATTTCCTGCAACGGCCGCAGGCCCCGCCGCGTGATGGTCACCCCGAGCAGCGCCGCCAGCAGCAGGCCGGTCGCCACCGAGGCCGCAGTCCGGATAAGGTACTTGGACATGAGCGCGTCTTCGTCGCTTATGTCCAGCGCGACCTGGATCAGCCGGTAGTGGGGATCGCCGTTTCGCTCACTCCAGGCGGCGTTGAGCAGGTAGTGCCGCTTGTCCGGAGCGCGGTACTTGCGGCCGCGGCTGATCTTCTCGGCACTGGTCACCGCCGGGGGAAAAAGTTCCACCGCCAGCCCCGCCATCTCCGGCGACTGCATCAGGGTGCGCCCCTCGGCGTCCTGGACCCGCACCAGGTGCCGGTTCGGCTGCCCCGGCTTGTTGGTCGGGATCTGGTCCCTGAGCGCGTCCGGGTGGCGGGCGATGATGTCCCGCAGCGTCCCGATCCGCTCCACCAGGAAGTCGTTGTCCTCGTAGTCGAGGTCTTTGTAGAGGGCCTTGAATTGGAACCAGTTCGTGCAAAGGAGGATCAAGAGGGTGGCGACGAGGTAGAAACCTACCAGCCGGGCGGTGATGGAGAAGGAGTTGGGCTGGTCAGGCAGCTTCGTCGATGACATAGCCGACCCCCCTGATGGTGTGGATGAGTTTCAGGGTAAAGGGATCGTCCACCTTCTTTCTCAATCTCCTGATGGCGACGTCCACCACGTTGGTGTCGCTGTCGAAGTTGATGCCCCACACCTGCTCGGAGATGGTGGTGCGGGAAAGCACCTCGCCGCGGCGCCTCAACATCAGCGCGAGGAGCTGGAACTCCTTCACGGTGAGGTCGAGGGTCTGGCCGCCGCGCCGGGCCTTGTGCCGGACCAGGTCCAGCTCCAGGTCGGCCAGCTTGAGCAGCTCGCTTTGCTGCAGGGGGTGCCGGCGCAGGATGATCCTGATCCGGGCCAAAAGCTCCGAGAAGGCGTACGGTTTCACCAGGTAGTCGTCCGCCCCCAGCTCCAGGCCGTGCACCCGGTCGTGCACCGAGTCCCGCGCGGACAAAAAGATCACCGGGACCTCTTTGCCGGCCTCCCTAAGCTCCTGGATGATGGCCCATCCCCCCTTGATGGGGAGCATCACGTCGAGGATGATCAGGTCGTACTGCTCGGTCATGGCCAGGTGCAGGCCGTCCTCGCCGTCGTTGGCGATGTCGACGCTGAAGCCGTTCTCGGTGAGCCCCTTCTTCAGGTAATTGGCGGCCTTTTGCTCGTCTTCGATGATCAGGATGCGCATCCGACTCCCTGCTCCTCATAAAATACCCGGACGAGTATATATCATCGGAGTCGAAAACTTAATAAAAAAGAATGCCTACACCCTGAACCACCCCACCATGCCGTTCAATTCGGTGGCGAGCTGGGACAGGCTCCCGGAGGAGTGGCGGATGTCGGTGAAGGAGCTTCTGAGCTCCTTGGCGATCTGGTGCACCCCCTCCATGTTCTGGGACACCTCGCCGCTGGTGGAGGACTGCTCCTCGGCGGCTACCGCGATCCTTTGCACCATGTCCGCCACCTGCTCCACGTAGCTCACGATCTCGCCGATGGCGACCAGGGTCTGCTGCACCTGCCCCTGGACCTTCAGCACCGATTCCCTCTCCTCCTGCATGTAGTCGACCGAGGACCTGACGCTGTTCTGCATCGTCTTCACGGTCTGGGATATCTCCTGGGTCGCGGTGCTGGTGCGCTCGGCCAGCTCCCGGACGTTGTCGGCGACCACGGCGAAGCCGCGCCCCTGCTCCCCGGCGCGCGCCGCCTCGATGGCTGCGTTGAGGGCCAGCAGGTTGGTCTGGTTGGCGATGTCGTTGATCAGGGTCACCACGTCGCTGATCTCCTCCGACTGTTTCCCAAGCGACTCCACCTTCTGGGCCGCCTGGTTTACCGACTCGGCGAAGCGGTCCAGCTCCTGCGCCGTTTCCTGCATGGCAAGCTTGCCCCGCTCGGCGATCCCCTTCATCTGGGTGGCCGCGTCCGAGGTGTCGCTGGAGTTCCTGGCCACCTCCATGGTGGTCTGGGTCATCTCGGTCATGGCCGTGGCCGACTGGTCGATGCGCGCGGTCTGCTCCTCGGCCCCCTGTTCCAGGGCCACCGCCGTGGCGGAAAGCTCCTCGGAACTGCTGGCGAGGCTCTGGGTGGCGTCCTTGATCTTGCCCACCATCCCCCGCAGGTTGTCCACCATCTCCGCCATGGCCGTCTGGACCTTGCCCACCTCGTCGCCGTTGTTGCTGTCGATGCGTACCCCGAGGTCCCCCTTGGCCACCGCCTGCGACACCCCCAACAACTGGGCCAGAGGGCGCGAGATGGAGCGGTACACCCAGATCCCGAAGATGATGCCGAATATCACCGCCCCGACGCTGATGGCGGCGATGAGCAGCGTCGAGAAGCGGACCATCTTGTTCACGGTGGTGATCGCCTTTTCCTGGTCCACCTGGGCGACGCTCACCGTTTTCTGTCCGCTCTCGGCCTGCTGCTTGACGATCTCGCGCAGCTTGCCCATGGCGGTGGCCGCCTTGGCTTCCATGTCGAGCCGGTTGCGGATCTTGGAAAGGACGCCGTCCTTGACGAAGAGCAGCCCCTTGATGGTGGAGAGCGCCCCCTCGGCCTGGTGCAGCAGGGCGGCCTCGCCGCGCGCGTTGAGCTTCGCCAGTGCCTTGGCGAGCTGGGCGTCCACCTGGCCTACGCGGCCGAAGATCCCGTTCAGCTCGGCCTCGATGGCGTCGACGTCCTTCGCGCTGCCGGCCGTGAACAGACGCGAGGCGAGCCCGTCCACCTTGAGCCCGAGCGAGAGGAGCTCGGAATTGCCGGCCATGACGGAGGTGGCCACGGTGGAGTTGTTGAAATAGGAAGACTGCTTGCGGCTTTCCGAGGAGAGGGTGTCGGAGGCCATGGCGGCCTCCTGCTCCAGGACCAGGTTCACCGCGTTCATCTTCTGGGTGATCTCGGCGAAGAGCTGGTCCCGCGCCGAGGTGTCGGTGACGCCCGGTTCGATCGCGGCCGTCTGCGCCTTGCCGAAGGGGGCGATCCTGCCGTTCAGGTACTTGAGGTCCGCCGAGATGCTGCCGGAGCTTTTGGCGATCTCGTTTTGCAGCGCCTTGTTCATCGCGGAGTTGCACTTGGCGAGCGAGATCAGCACCGCCTTCTTGCTCTGGGTCTTGCTCACCTCCAGCAGTCCCAGGTGGAAGTCCTTGAGGGTCAGCTTGAGCGCCTCAACGTTGCGCACCCGGTCCGACACCCCCTTGGTCTCGGTGACGGACCTGCTGTAGGAGCTGGAGCTGGCCGACTGCAGCCCCTTGATCTTGGCGTCGAGCTCCTTAAGGCGTGCCGTCGCTTCCCTGATCCGTTCGGTGATGCTCTTGTTGGCCGCGGCCGCATCCTCCTCGGCCTTGAGCTTCCCCCTGGTGACCGTGAAGATCTCGCCGGCTATGCCGGTCAGTGCCTGGTGCGCCTCCAGCTTCACGTCGCCGGAGAGTGCCTGCAGCGCCCCCTGGCCGGTCTCCACCTGGGCGAGAGATTTGTCCGACTCGGTCTTGGCCGCTTCGAATTCGCTGCGGTTGCGGGAGACGCTCGCCTTGATCAGGTCGGCCGTCGCCTCCTGGATCTGGCGCTGGAATTCGACCGTCCTCATCTGGAACGGGGTGCTGCGCTGGGTGAGGTCCTGGAGCTTGCTGTCGACAAAGCGCATGCCGACGATGCTGGCGATGGCAACTCCTGCCACGATGAGGATCACGGTGACTACGTTCAGGGTCAGCTTGGTCTTGATAGTCATGCATTTGCTCCGGTCTGAAGGCGCTGGGGAAACGGTAGGTTTTTACTGCTTGATGTAGTTCTGTCCTTCACCCTTTATGAAGGAGATCAGCTTCTGCACCTTGGCCGAGGGGGCCCCCTTGGTGACCACGATGACCGGACGCGCCACGTCCGGGGTCTTCACGGTCTTGAGGGTGGCGTCCAGCATGGTCACCGGGCCGAACGCGATCGCCTCCGGGTTGGCGGCGACTTTTTCACGCACGTCCTCGAACCGTCCCGCGTCCAGGACATCGGTCGCGAAAGGGGCGTCTCCCATGGCGAGCTTCTTGAACGCGGCGTTGGTCGCGGGGTTGATCGAGGAGAGGACGATCAGGATGGGGGCGTCGTTGCCGCCCACCTCTTTCCAGTTGGCGATCTTGCCGGTGAAGATCCCCTTCAGTTGGTCCATGGTGAGCGTGGCCACCGGGTTGTCCTTGTGGGCAACCGTGTAGATCTTGCTGGCGCCGATCTCCGTGGCGACGTAGGCGGACGGGTCGGCGACCTCGATCTTCTCTTTCTTCGCCGTCTTCACGAGGTCCGGGTAGGCGAGGCCGGCGGTGGAGAGGTCGAGCTCCCCTGCGATCAGTTGCTTGAAGGCGAGGGTGGCGCTGCTGAAGTTGAGGTTCAAGGTGATGCCGGTGCTCTTCTCGAATGCCTCCTTCACCGGTTTCAGATAGCCGTCAACGGGGGCGCCGCCCCCTCCCGCCTTGATCTCTTCGCCCATGGCGGTGCCGCCGAAGACCATCGATGCTGCGAGTGCCAGACCAATCATTGCTCTTTTCATACGTACGTCCCCTCCTGGTTGTGGGTCTCTTTACGAGACGGAACTGGCGTCGGATGCGACTGCCGTCGTTACTGCTTGATGTACTTCTTTCCCTCGCCGTTGACGAAATCGAGGAGCTTCTGGACCTTGGCCGAGGGTTTCCCCTTGGTGATCACGGTGATGTCGCGCGCGAGCTCCGGCGTCTGTACCGCTTTTACCGAGTCGTCCACCAGCGAGAGAGGACCGAAGCCGATGGCCGAAGGGTTCGAGGCGACGTTCAGCCTGACGTCCTCGGCCGTGGTGGCGTCGATCACGTCCTTGGCAACGGCCTTGTCCCCCAGGAACTTCTTGAAGAACATGCTGTTGGTGCCGGGAGTAAGCTTGCCGATCACCACCAGGATCGGTACGTCCTCTCCGCCGACCTCTTTCCACGAGGAGATCTCCCCGGAAAAAATCCCTTTCAACTGCTCGGCGCTCAGCTGGTTCACCTTGTTCTCCTTGTGCACCAGCACCTTGACCTTGTCCTTGCCGATGACGACAGGGGTGAACGCAGCCGGCGCGCCCACCTCGGCCCCTTCCTTCTTCATGAGGGCCAGCCAGTCCTGGTAGCTAAGCCCTGCCGCCGCAGCGTCCAGTTCCCCCTTCTGCAGGTCTACGAAGGCGTTTTTCGGCCCGGAGGCGACGATGTAGAGCTTCAGGCCGGTTGCCGTCTCGAACGCGACACGGATCGGCTTCAGGATGTTCTCCGTGGGCGCGCCACCGGCTCCGATCTTCAGCTCATCGGCGCTTGCCTGGGCGGTGAGACCTGCCAGCAAAGAGAGGAGAAGGGCTGCTGCAACACGTATTACTCTCATAGTTGTTCCTCCTGGTTTTCATTGAAAGATCGAGAAACCACGCACGTTCATCACAGACGCAGGGTTTCTTTTCGACAGGCACTCATAAAACTTGAAATATTAAAACTACGGAGATCGGCCGATAGGTTATGACAGATGAATGTTCTTGTGGAGAGTGCTCTGTCACAGTTTGAGGGTGGGAGGAGCCGGGAATGACCCCGGCTCCCGTTTGGACAGCTAGAGTCGGAACTGCTTGACCAACTGCTGTAGTTCCTCGGAGTTCCTGTGCAACTGGGCCGCCGCACTCGCCGACTCCTGTGCCCCTTGCGAGGTCTGCTGCACGACCTGGGTTATCTGCACGATGTTGCTGGAGATCTCGCTGGTAGTCGCCGTCTGTTCTTCGGCGGCGGTAGCCACCTGGTGGATCTGCATGGCCACGTCGTTGATCTGCTCCAGGATCTCCTGCAGCGCGCCGCCGGACTTGGCGGCTTCGGCGGTTCCGGCCTCGACCTGGTGCACACCTTCTTCCATGGCGACCACGGCACCCTTGGTCTCGCTCTGGATCGCCTTGATCATCTCCCCTATCTCCCGGGTCGCCCTGGTGGTCCGTTCGGCCAGGGCGCGCACCTCGTCGGCGACGACGGCAAAGCCGCGTCCCTGCTCGCCGGCCCGGGCCGCCTCGATGGCCGCGTTCAAAGCCAGGAGGTTGGTCTGGTCCGCTATGTCCTCGATGGTGCCGATGATGGCTCCGATCTGATCGCTGCGCTCGCCGAGACTCTCGACGGTCCTGGACGTTTCCTGCACCTTCGCTGCGATCTGTCCCATCACCGTTACGGTCCCTTGGACCACCTCCGCCCCGCTCTGGGCCGATTTCGAGGCGCGTTTGGCCCCTTCGGCCGCCATCTGGCAGTTGCGCGCTATGTCCGACGAGGTGGCCGACATCTGCTCCCCGGCAGTGGCCACGGTGCCGGCCTGGGCCGCGACCTCCTCCGCGCCGGTTGCGATCTGTTCCGAGGTGGAATGCAACTGGTTGGAGGCGGAGGCAACCTGGGCGGAGGTGTCGGCGACCTTGCCGATGGTGCTGCGCAGGTTTTCCGCCATCGCCTGCAGCGCCGCCATGAGCTGCCCCGTCTCGTCGCGCGAGGTGACCTCGATCCGCGTGGTGAGATCGCCGGCGCCGATGGCGCTGGCCGCGGCAACGGCGGCGTGGAGGGGCTTGGTGATCATCCTGGTTATCACCAGGCCGCAGACGACGGCGATCACCATCCCCGCGATGACCAGCGCCGTCATGACGATGGTGGCGACCTCGGCGATCCTCGCATTGTCCTTCGCCGTCAGTTCCGCCTGTTTCTCCATTGCTTCCATGAGCTTGTTGAGCTGCTCCTGCTCGTGCAGCGCCGCCTTTCGGGCCTCGCCGTGCATGAGGGTCATCGCCTCGTCGACCCTCCCTGCCTGCACGTGTCCGGTCACCTGGTCGATGTAGCCGCCGTAGACCTTGCGCGATTCCTTGAACTCGCCGTAGAGCTTCCGCTCCTCGTCGGTATCGAGTCTCTTCTCGAACCCGGTCGATCGCTCCCCGATTTCCTTGCGCAGCTTGTCCACCATGGCAAGCGCGGCCTGCCTCTCGCTCTCATCCTTGGCCTCCATGAAGTCGCGCAGGTTGATGCGGACCCGCTGGAAGGCGATGGACATCTGGGCGACGGTGGCCAAAGGCGCCGTGATCTCCTCGTAGAGGCGGGTGTCGGCCTCATCGATCTGGCGGATCTTCAGGACCCCCACACCGCCCACCAACGCGCTTATCACGGCAATCAGCAGAAAGGCTGAAAGCAACTTGGTACCGACTTTGACACTTGCCAGCATGGTTCCTCCTCGTGGTCAACTTGTGTGAATTCTTGGGGTTCTCTTCGGAAAGTATTTCCCTTTCGAAATCGGTCATTTGTCAGCAGCATATTCGAATTGTCCCGATCTGCCCGCTGCTGCAGTCCCAGGAGATACGGTATGGCGGCATCAGGAAGCCGTGTGGCGAGTTTTTGCATTACTATTTTTTTATGGCAGTATTCTAACCGTTGTGTCGATCCCCAGCTTTCATGCATGCAGGCAGATAGTGAGGCGGCTGGCCGCCCGGTGGAGGAAGAGTCATGACCAGATCGATCCTGAGCTACATTTACCCTCCGGGATGCTTTGCGCTGCCGGAGATCAAAGAGAACCGCTGTCCCCTGTGCGGTAATTTCCAGGTGGACTGCAGTTGCACGGAATGCGAGCACCCGGTGCTGGTGGAGGGGAGAGAGGAGAAGTGCGGCGTCCAGGGGTGCCTGGAACACCTGTTGGACCGGGAACTGGTCGCCCGCATCGAGATGCTGGAAAACCAGCTCGACGACCTGAGGGAGGAGGCCAGGAAGAGGGAGAAGCCGACGGCTCCCTGCCCGGTGTGCGGGGAGGTGCTGGTCGTGGACATCTACAACGCAGGGCCCTATTCCTGCCACGGGCATTTCTATGCGGGGGAGAAATACGGCTGGATCAAGAGGGAGCAGTATTAACCGGTGTAGCGGCCGTGGTGGTACCGGGGCCCGCGGGAAATCCTGCGGGCCTTTTTCATGATGGCGTTTTCCCCGTTGCGCCGGACCGTCCCGTTGTTGTATCTAATCGGGGAATGACGCCGTACGGGGAGGAAAATCATGAAGCCGCGTAAGCTTTTGCAGCAGATGTTTGAAGCCGCCGTTCAGTCGGCGCGTCCCGAGTACTGCCTGTCGCGCCACCTCCCGCCTCTGCCGAAGGGAAGGTTGGTGGTGATCGGTGCGGGTAAGGCCTCGGCTGCCATGGCGCGCGCCTTCGAAGACGCCTGGACCGGGGAGATCTCAGCGGGGCTCGTGGTCACCCGTTACGGCTACGAAGTTCCCTGCCGCGGCATCGAGGTGGTGAGCGCGTCGCATCCGGTTCCGGACCAGGCGGGGTGCACGGCGGCGGCCAGGATGCTCGAACTGGTCGAAGGCCTCACCTGCGACGATCTGGTCGTCTGCCTCATTTCCGGCGGCGGATCCGCGCTGTTGCCCCTTCCCCTGCCGGGGGTGACCCTGGCGCAAAAGCAGGAACTGAGCCGGGAACTCCTGCGCTGTGGAGCAGGCATCGCCGAAATCAACTGTGTCCGGCGCCACCTCTCGGCCGTCAAGGGGGGGAGGCTTGCCGCCGCATGTCATCCCGCCCGCGTCTGGACCCTGGCCATCTCCGATGTTCCCGGCGACAACCCCACCGATATCGCCTCCGGTCCTACCGTAGGTGACGCCACCACCTGCGAGGATGCGCTTGCCATCGTGGAGCGCTACCGCATCCCGCTCCCCGCGTCGGTGCGGGAGTGTCTCGCCTCCGGGCGCGGGGAGTCGGTGAAGCCGGACGACCCGCGCCTGGCCAACGCGCAGTTCCACCTGGTCGCGACGCCGCAGGCGGCCCTGGAAGCCGCGGCTCAGTTTGCCCTCCGGCAGGGGATTCCCGCCCACATCCTGAGCGACCGCATCGAAGGCGAGTCCAGAGAGGTAGCGAAGGCGCTGGCGGCGGTAGCGCTGCAGGTGGCACGGCGCCGGCAGCCCTTTGCCCCGCCCTGCGTCCTGCTGTCGGGGGGAGAAACAACGGTAACGGTGCGCGGCAGCGGGCGCGGCGGACCCAATGTGGAGTTTCTGCTGGCGTTGGCGCTGGCGCTTGAGGGCGAAAAGGGAATCTATGCGGTGGCGGGGGATACCGACGGGGTGGACGGCCAGGAGGAGACAGCGGGAGGCTTTGTGAGCCCGGACCTGCTGCAGCGGGCCTGGGAGCTGGGGATCAACCCGAAGCGAAGCCTCGATGACAACGACGGACACGGTTTTTTCGAGGCTCTGGGGGAAACGCTCGTGACCGGTCCCACGCTCACCAACGTGAACGATTTCAGGGCGATTCTTATTACCGGCTGATCAGACCCGGACCTCGGTCATCAGTTTCTTCATCACGAGGACGAGGAAGGCGACCGCCACGACGAGGGCCGTGTCTTCCAGGGACTGCCAGGGCTTGAAGGTCAGTGCGGAGTGGCTGTAATAGTCGGAGACGCAACGCGCCAGGCCGGCGAGCAGTGACACGAGGAGCGCGCCGCGCCGCCCCGCCTGCCAGGAAACCAGGGATACCGGGGCGAGGTAAAAAATCAGCAGAGAATAGTCACCGGTCAGGTAGTCGACATACCCGAGCACGATGACGACCAGATATCCCGCCATAACCCATCCGTTCCCGGTGCTGAGGAACTTCCGCATGAAGACACCTCTGTTTTGCCCCGATCCAGGGGGGCGAATCGCTACGCTAGGACGTTAATACTAAAAAAGCCGCCCGATGTCTGGCAACGGGCGGCTTTTGATGCTACAGGTGAAAACGGAATTACTTCGCAGCCGGAGCAGCTTCAGCAGCCGGAGCAGCTTCTTTCTTCTCGGCTTTCTTAGCAGCTTTCTTTGCTTTTTTCTTCTTAGCGGCTTTTTTCACCGGAGCTTTTTCTTCTTTCTTCACTTCAGCAGCCGGAGCGGCCGGAGCAGCCGGAGCAGCGTCAGCAGCGAAAACAACACCAGCGAAAGCAACAGCAACGAGAGCAGCAACTACGGAAGAAACGATCTTTTTCATTTGAAAATCTCCTAAGATGAATTTGGACTTCTTCCCTCTTAGAGCATCAGTCGTGCCAGCTTTGAAAAAAGTTGCTAACCTGCTGATGTCGCAGGAAATAAATTTTTACCTGCCAGCGCGGGAGACGAAATCATGCCTTATTTGCTTCATGCGCTACCTCAAATGAGGTATGGTGCCTCGACCGACAAATCTGACCAGGGGCGAACAGCACGGCAGCGGCATCTGGCGTAGCTGCTACGATGGGCAATTGAAGGGGGGCGCCGCGTGAGCGGTGCCCCCTTTTTGTTTTAGGCTCGGCGACCATAGGTGTAGCACTGACATAACCCTTCCTTGCAGTGACATTGCCGATTCCGGCCACTGGCACACGTGGATTGTAAAAGGGTACTGTGAGTGTAAAATTGACCTATTTTGCAACTTGTTACCCGCTGGAGAACTTCAAGTGCAGGAGGCAGCCACACCGTAAAAGGAGGAACTATGGACAACGTGGGGCAGTATCAGCAACTCGCAGTGACGTATGCCACCGAGTACGGCACCAAACTTGTCGCAGTGATCCTGTTCTGGCTCGTGGGACGCTGGCTCATCGGTCTGGTCGGGCGCATGCTGCAGGGGGTGCTGGAGAGGCAGAAGGTCGATCCCACCCTGATGCGTTACATCGGCAACTTCGTGTCCGTCACCCTCAACATCGTCCTGGTGGTCGCCATCCTCGGCTACTGCGGCATTCAGACCACGACCTTCGCAGCCTTGGTCGCCGGTGTCGGCATCGCGATTGGCGCCGCCTGGGGCGGCCTGCTCGCCAACCTCGCCGCAGGCATCTTCCTGATCGTGCTGCACCCGTTCAAGGTCGGCGACTTCGTGACAGCCGCAGGGGTGACCGGGACCATCAAGGAGATCGGGCTGTTCATAACCTCCATCAACACGGCGGACAACGTCCTCACCATGGTCGGCAACAACAAGATCTTCAGCGACACCATCCAGAATTATTCGACCAACCCGTTCAGGAGGGTCGAAATGAAGTGCCAGCTTTCCGGCGATGCCGACCACGTTGCCGCCATGCTTCTCTTGCGGGAGAAGCTCGCCCAGGTTCCCAACGTACTGCCCGATCCCCAGGTGCAGGTGGATATCCTGGAATTCACCGCGCTCGGCCCGGTGCTCGCTGTGCGGCCGTATTGTCACAATGACCACTACTGGCAGGTCTATTTCGACGGTAACAAGGTGATCCGTGAGAGCCTCGCTGCCGCAGGCTTCCCGGCGCCGATGCCGGTGCAGACGATAATGCTGCAAAAACCCTTTGCCTGCTAGAGGGGCGGCGTCGGTCAAAGGGTAGGGGGATCCGGAGTCATGACCCGCAGCGGTTTGACTTGCGGCGGTAAGCTGTTATCAATGTAGCGTTCCAGCACTCACAACTCTCAAGGAGGAAACAGTATGAAACTTGTCGCAGCTTTAACGGGGATCACTCTGCTTGCCGCAACGACCGTCTATGCCGCTCCCAAGAGCTATCAGGTGACCGGGCCGGTACTCGAAGTGAAGGACGACATGATCGTAGTTCAGAAGGGGAGCGAGAAGTGGCAGATCGCCAAGGACAAGGACACCAAGGTCACCGGCGACATCAAGGTCGGCAGCAAGGTCACCATCATGTACACCATGAAAGCCGCCAGTATCGAGGCCAAGGAGGCTGCCGCCAAGCCGGAGAAGAAGGAAAAGAAAAAGTAGGGTGAGCAACCGGGCGTGGCGGTGATAAGGCATCGGGTCATGGGAGGAACTGACATGAAACAGAAAAGCGTCGTCTACAGTTTGCGGGTCGCGGCCTTTGCCGTGGTCTTTGTGGCGGGATACCTCTGCGGCTCGATCAGCGAGCAGCGTGCCAACGCCCAGATGGGAGAGTTGGGCAACGAACTGCTGCAGAGGGCGGCCGGCAGCGGAGGCATCATCGGCAGCGTGGCCCAGCTCGGCACCACCATCACCGAAATGGAGAAGAACGTGAGCGGCCTTCAGAAGAACATCGACACGCTGAAGAAGGTGAAGAGCGCTCTCGGGGGGGGCAAGTAGGCGGCCCGTGTGCACCGTGCCGCGGCAGTTTTGACCAAGGCCGGATCGGGGTGGTGGGATCAGGCCTTGGAAGCTGCCGTTTCGCCCGCACGCTAGGGTACGGCACATTAAATGTCATTGACACGCTTGCCTTGCTGCGCTATGTTGCGTCCGCAATAACAAGAACCGATACACGAAAATACTAAACCATCCGCGAGGATGGGACGGAAAGCCTAAAGGGTCTCACCGAGACAGCCGGGTCGCCGAAATATCACTCCTGATATCGAAGCCCCGGCTTTTTCGCGTTCAGGCGCAGGGAGACCAGCATGGCATGGGCCGGTTTCGATACGACAAAATATCCAGTGTGAACGTTCGGGTGCTTGGCATGATGCCGTGGGAGGGCTTATGTTTAACACGAAATGGACCTCAGACCTGGTGGTCGGTATTGAAGACATCGATCAGTGTCACAAGTACGTGGTTGAGAAGATAAATGAAGCGTATGACCGCTTTATGACAGGCCCGGCTCCGGACGGGTACATCTTCGACGAGATCCTGGTGTACATGGCGCAGTGTTTCGACTACGAGCAGATGCTGATGATGGACACCTGCTATCCCGATTTCCTGGCGCACAGGGATGAACATGAGATCTTCAGGCAGAGGATGATAGACATCCGCACGCCTCGAACCGCGAGCGCCAGCCTGAGCATCGACCAACTGGTTATCCTGGACCATTGGGTCAATCACCACATCCGCGAATGCGATGCGAAGCTGGGGGCGTTCGTGGGGGACCTGTCAGGGGGGCGGTGCAAAACCGCTTGAAACCATGCCGGGTTTTCCCTCCCCGGCCCCGGCGGCCAAAGAAGCTTTCCGGCCGGTGGCCGCGGCGATTGTAAAAAATTGCCGCGATTGTGAAAAAAAATTGTTGCAAAGCGTTAAGCCATCTGCTAAAAGGTGGCCGTCGATTACAAATTGTTAAAAAAGTTCTCCGAACGGGCAAACCCAGAGTGATCTGGTGACGCAAAGCCACGGGTCCTTGAATGAGGATAGCCGAGTTGCCGAAGAGATGAGTTCCCATCTTGGCATCCGCTATTACCGATCAAGAGGCGCTCTCATCTTTGGCAGATGGGAGCGCCTTTTTTTATTGGCTCCGCGAGGCGTCGGCGCGATTTAAAACAGAATACGTTCTCCGAACGGGCAAAACCAGAGTGATCTGGTGACGCAAAGCCACGGGTCCTGTGAAGGATAGCCGGGTTGCCGAAGAGATGAGTCAGCATCTTGGCATCCGGCACCCCCCCCGATCTAGGAGCGCTCTCATCTTCGGTAGATGGGAGCGCTCTTTTTTTATCCCTAGGAAAGTTACATGAGGCATGCAATGGAAAAATTGACCAAACGAACCCTTGACCCGGAGTGGAAACGAAAGCTGACCGAGTGCATGAAGGAGATCGGGCTTCTTTCCGCGCCGCACCTGCAGGTCACGGTGAACATCGCCGACTACCGCGTTTGCGACGCGATCAGGAACGAAAGAATGAAGTGACCCGGCCACCCCGGCCGGAAAATCGACAGCAGCATTGAAACAGCGGTAAGTCTCATCCCTACGGGGCAAGTGAAACCCGCGTCATCAGCCGAAGTACCGGCTGTGGCGCGGGTTTTTTTCGTGGTGCGTGCAGGTCGGCCTGCCAAGGGCCGCAACAGTAGTTGAGCGATCTTCATCGAGGGCAGAAGTGAGAATGCTGACACAGACAAAGCTGATGTTATCGATGGCCGCCGCCAGGATGGGCGCCGCCAGGTCCGTGGCGCGCCTGGCTGCGACCGCCGCCCTTTTGGTCATGCTGGTCGGATGGGGCACGTCTGCCCGGGCAGCGGGGATCTTCTGCTCCCAGTTCGGCGGCGTGGTCGACGGCAACAACCCCGCCACCCTCGCCGCGGTCAGGGGGGCGTCCACCTTCGGGATCGACACCAACTGCACCATCAAGAACTTCCCCGATTCCATCGGCGGCTTCCCGATCACCAACATAAACTTCAACTTCCCGCAGCAGCAATCCTACTACATCGCGTTCCTGAACGTCTTTTATTACGGCAACATGTCGTGCAACGACCCGACGCAGTCCGATTTCTGGATCTACTGGGCTCCGGGCGGGTACAACAACATCAGCCCGGCCTGCCAGGCCTTCATGGTGCCGGTCGACGCGGTGAGCAAGAAGAATCCCCCGGCGCAAAGCACCGCCGCCGTCGGTGTCCCCTTCACCTATACGATCAGTGTGCCGCTTTTGGGGAAACTCGACGCGACGGGGACGTTCCAGTACATCGCCAACAGCGACGACGCCACGGTGACCAACGTGGTCATCCCCGACGACTTGACCGCCACGGGCGCCGCCCTGAGCTACGTGACCAACGCCGCCTACCTCGTGAACCCCGCTACCGGCGCGAGGGCGCCGCTCAACGGAGGGGCGCCGCTCACCCTCGGGGCGAGCGGCGGCTGGCTCAGCAGCCATCCCGGCGTCCTCTCGGACGCCACCAGGCACCTGGTCTTCTCCTACGAATACAACCCGGCGCTGGCCTCGCTCCCGGCAGGGTACAACCTGGAGATCCAGGTCACCGTCGTCCTCGACAGCAACCCGGCCGGCGTGAACCAGGCGGGGTCGCAGTTCTCCAACACCGCCAACATGTGGTTCAACAAACCGATCAACAGCACCAGCATGGTGGACCTGCAGGCATGGCCCGGTACCACCCCGCCCATGACGGTGGTCGAGCCGAACCTCACCCTTACCAAGAGCGGTTCGGCTGCGACGGTCAACATGGATTCACAGGTGAGGTACACGCTCAACGTCCAGAACACCGGCGGAAGCGAAGCGTGGAACGCCACCATCACCGACCACATCCCGGCCGGCATGAGCACCGTCTCCCCGGTCGGGACCATCAGCGCCCAGGTCTTCGCCTCCGACGGGGTGACCCCGGTGTCGGCCCCGCTGGTGAGCGGCACCGACTTCACCACCACCTGGAGCGGCGGCCCCGGTTCCCCCGGGCAGCTCACCCTGACCCTGCTCGATTCCGCCAAGATCGCCCCCACCCAGCGCCTCATCGTCACCTACCGGGCGCAGGTCGACAGCACCGGGGTCGCCTCGGGGGCGACGCTCACCAACATCGCCGGCGCCACCAGGTGGTTCAGCGCCAACAGCGGCTATCCCGGGCGCCGCGAGTACGACCGGACCATAACCGACGGCACCCCCGGCACCCTCGACTTCCAGGATGCCTACACGGTGACCGCCGCGCTGGCAGGCTACTACTTCCAGAAGACGGTGCGCGACCTGACCACCGGAGCCAATCCGGCCACGGCGGCCTTTCCGGGAGACCGGCTGCACTACACCCTGCTTTTGCAGAACTTCACCTGGCCCCCCTTGAACGGGGTCACCATCACCGATACCCTCCCGGCCGGGCTGCGCTCCGTCTCCAACGTCACCGTCACCCCGGCGGGCGGCACGGTGAGCGTCACCCAGCCCGGCGGCGGCACCCCGGGGTCCGTCACCGTTTCCGGCCTCACCCTCCCCGGTGGCGCCACCACCACTGCGCAGATCCAGGTCGAGTTCGACGCGACCCTCGACGCGACCCTCACCAACGGCACCGTCGTCTCCAACCAGGCCGGCGTCACCGGGACCGACACCAGCACCAACCCCGTCACGGTCTGGGCCGGCCCGAGCGACGATCCCTATAGCAATGGGACCGTGCTGCTCGGCTCCGGCGGAGACCCCACCAGGGTCACCATCCAGGCGCCGGGGGCACTCTCCAAGGCGAACCCTGCCTCGACCACGGCGACCGTCGGTCAGCAGTTCAGCTACCTGATCAAGGTACCCGCCACCCCGGCGGACGTCCCGCTCTACGACGTGAGGATACTGGACAACCTGGGGCTCTCGGCGGCAGGCATGAGCTTCGTCGGTGCCGACGTCATCTCCGGCGGCAACTGGAACCTCACCAACACCGGCACGGCGACCAACGTCATCCTCCAGGACCTCGCCACCGGCATCGACATACCGGCGGGGGGGCAGGCGGTTATCCAGGTGACGGCGGCACTGCAGAACAGCAGTGCGAACCGCGCTGGACTCAGCTTCAGCAACACCGCTTCCTACACCTACAACAAGCTAAACGGCGACAGCCTGACCCAGTCGGCCGGCGGCGCGGCGACCACGGCCAACATGACGGTGGTCGAACCGCACCTCACCGCGGCCAAGGCGGTCGGCTACGCCTCCCCGGCAGGGAAAGCCGCGTCCGCCGCCGCGGCCCCCGCAGACGTCCTGCGCTACACCGTCACCGTCACCAACGACGGCGGCTCCCGGGCCTACGATGCCGACGTCATGGACTTCCTTCCCGCCAACGTCTCGCTGGTACCGGGCTCGGCCACCGCGCAGATCAACGGCGCGCCGGTGACCGGCTTCATGCCCACGCCCGCCGCTCTTCCCAGCGGCGCCGTGGACTGGGGGAGCCAAAACGGCGACGCGAGCCTGGACATCCCGGCCGGCGGGACCCTGGTGCTGAGCTACCTGGTGACCGTGCTGGAGACCAGCGGCGCCCCCATCACCAACGACGTCTACGTCGACTGGACCTCGCTCTCCGGCTCGGTCCCCGGCGAACGCACAGGCGCCGGCTGCCCCGCCACCACCCTTCCCAACAACTACTGTTCCGGCCCGGTCTCCGCCACCGTCTCCTCGCTGGACCCGACCGCCCTCGCCAAAACCGTGGTCTCCGATTCCTGGAGCGCCGCACCGGGGAGTGCGACCGACGCGACCGTGCGGGTGGGCGATACCGTGGTCTACAACCTTGCCCTCACCCTGCGGGAAGGGACCACGCAGAACGTGGTGCTCACCGACCAGCTCCCGGCCGGCCTCGCCTACGACGCCCTGGTGAGCATCGCCCCCGCCTCGGGGAGCGGCAATTTCAGCTACACGGTCTCCTCCCAGCCAGCGCCCGGCGCCACCGGCACCCTGACCTGGAACCTGGGCAACGTCGTCAACACGGCCGACAACAACGCGGCGAACAACACGCTCACCATCCAGTACCGCGCCCACGTGGTCAAGAACGCGCTGGCGCAGTCCCCGACGGCGCAGCAGCTCGTCAACAGCGCCACGCTCAACTACGCCATCAACGGCGTGGCCGCGACCCCGAAGAACTCCGGCGCCACCTTGAACGTCTGGCAACCGCTGTTGAACGTCACCAAGAGCGCGGCCACGGCAGGCGGCGGCACGGTGATCAGCGCCGGCGAGGCGATCACCTACACCGTCAGGATGGCCAACAGCGGTACCGCCCCGGCCTACGACCCGGTCCTCGCCGACACCCTGCCGGTCGGCCTGCGCCAGGGGGGCGTCACCACCACCGGCGTCACGCTCGTGGACAGCGCCACCGGCACGACCAGCGCCACCCTGCCCACGCTCGCCCCGAGCTACAGCGCGGCCAGCGGTATCGCCACCTGGAATTTCGACGCGGCCGGTTCGGCGGGGCTCTACGCGGTCCCCCCGGGGCAGACCCTGCAGGTGACCTACCAGGTGAAGGGGGACGCGGGGCTGGGCGCCGGGGTGACCCTGAACAACCAGGCGCAGGTGACCGGCTACTACTCCTTCGACAGCCAGGACATCCCGGCGGCGAGCGTACCCGCCAACCGCCAGCTCTACGGCCCGACCAGCGCGGCCACCGTGCAGCTCACCACCGCGGCGGCCACGGCGCTCTCGAAGCAGGCCCAGGTGACCAGCGCCGCCATCGGCCGCCCCTTCGGCTACACCATCACCGTTCCCGCGGTGCCTCAGCCCACCGCCATGTACGACGTGCGCATCCTGGACGACTTGAGCGCCGCGGCGACCGGGGTGGACCTGCGCTTCGTGAGCGTCCAGCGGGTTTCCGGCCCTGCCTTCACCCCGGTCAACAGCGGCAGCGCCACGAGCCTCGTGATCCAGGACAGCGGCAGCGGCATCGACATACCGGCCGGCCAGCAGGCCGTGATCAACGTCACCGTGCTGCTCACCAATTCCGCCGCCAACACGCTCGGCAAGCAGTTCCAGAACACGGCGACCTACACCTACAACGGCGTCAACAGCACCCCCGCCACCCAGGCCAACGGCGCGCCGGGCGCCAGCGCCGCGATCATCATCGTCGGCCCCGCGCTGACCGTGCAAAAGAGCGGACCGGCCACCATCAACGCGCTCGCCCCGGGCCTGTTCACGCTCAACGTCCAGAATACCGGCGGCAGCACCGCGTGGCAGGCCACCCTCACCGACCTCCTCCCCAGCGTGACCACCCCCGCCCCGGGGAGCATGTGCGGCTCGGCGCCGACCGGCGTCACGGCGCGCGTCTACCAGGCCGACGGGGTCACCCCCGTCTCGGCGAACCTCGTGAACGGCACCGACTTCACCGTGGGCTTCGCCCCCGCGCCCGCCTGCACCATGACCGTCGCCATGAAGTCGTCCGCGGCGGCCATCGCGCCGGGAGAGCGACTGCTGGTGACGTACAGCGCCTCGCTCGACCCCTACACGGCGGGGGGGATCACCCTCACCAACGTGGCGGGCGCCACCAGGTGGCTGAGCGCCGACCCTGCGGTCACCGCTACAGGGGATATACAGGCCACGACCGCCGCGCTGACCAACGGCACCCCCGGGGTACTCGACAGCCAGGACGCCTTCACCGTGACCACCCAGGCGCCGCTTTTGAGCTTCACCAAGACCGTGCAGAACGCAACGACCGGGCAGTCCGGTGCCAACGCGAGGCCCGGCGACACCCTCAAGTACACCCTCACCATCCGCAACGTGGGCGCCCTGGGCGCGGCGAACTTCACCCTGACCGACGAACTCGACAAGCTGAACGCGACCGCCATGTTCGCACCCGGAACGCTGAAGCTGTTGAGCGTCCCGGCCGGCGCGAACGTCGCCGCCACCTCGGTCAACGGCGGTGGCAAGGGGACCGGGGTGGTGAGCGTCGGCAACCTGACCGTGGCCCCGCAGGGGCAGGCGGGTGACGTGCTGCTGGTCGAGTTCCAGGACACCCTGGCGCCGGTGCTCGACAGCGGTTCGCTGGTGCAGAACCAGGCGCAGGTCGCGTCCCCCCTGCTGCCGTCGCAGTTGAGCGACGACCCCTCGCTGCCGGGGACGGCCGACCCGACCCGGACCGTCATCGCGTCGGCTCCGCGGTTCCTGCTCCAGAAGACGGTCAGGGACGTTACCTCCGGGAGCGCCACGGTCAAGGCGGGCGATACGCTGCGCTACACCATCACCGTCAAGAACGACGGCACCGAGAACGCGACCGGGGTCACGCTGCGCGACCAGGTCCCCGCGAACACCGCCTATGTCCCCAACAGCACCACCCTGAACGGCAAGCCGGTGGCGGACGTCGGCGCTGCGAGCCCGCTGCAGGGGGGTATGACGGTCAACTCGCCCGCGAACCCGGTGCCGGGCACCATGCCCGCGGCCGCCGGTACCGCGAGCAACGTGGCCACCGTCACCTTCGAGGTCAGGATCAGCAGGAGCGTCGTGGCCGGGACCCTCATCTCCAATCAGGCCTTCCTGGCCGGGACCGGTGCGGCAAGCGGCCCGTTCCCGGAAGAGGCTTCCGACAACCCGGCGACGCCGGTGCCCAACGATCCGACCACCGTGATCGTCGGCAACCTGCCGCTTCTCTACGCGCTGAAGACGGTCCAGCTCGTCGCCGACGCCAACGGCGACGGCCTGGTCGATCCCGGCGACGAGCTCCAGTACACCATCACCATGACCAACTCGGGGGCGCCACCCGCGACCGGCGTGCTGTTCACCGACGCCATCCCCGCCAACACCACCTACGTCCCGAACAGCGTACGCCTGAACGGTGCGGCGGTAGCCGACGCGGCGGCCGGAGTTTCCCCCCTCACCAACGGCATCGGTGTCGTCTCCCCGGGAGTCACCCCGCCCGCGCCCCCCGCGACCGCCGGGACACTCGCGGCAGGCGGCACCGGTGTCGTAACCTTCAAGGTCCAGGTCAACCAGGGAGTCGCTGCGGGTACCGTGATCAGCAACCAGGGGAGCGTCGCCAGCGCGGAACTGCCGCTGCTTGCCACCGACTCCGACGGCACCCCCGCCAACGGCTACCAGCCCACGGTGATCGCGGTGGGGAACGCCCAGCAGCTCAGCATCACCAAGTCCGCCGTGGTGGTCGGCGGCGGTGCCGCGCTGCCGGGGAGCATCCTGGAATACACGGTGCGCGCCACCAACATAGGGCAGGTCCCGGCTACGGGCGTGGTGCTGACCGACGACCTGACCCCGCTGCTGCCCCAGGGGAGCTACCTCTCCGGCTCCGCTGTCATGAACGGCTCCTCCAGCGGGGTCAGTTACGCGGCGCCGGTCCTGACTGCCAACTACGGCGCGAGCCACGGCGCCCTGGCGCCGGGTGCTTCCGTCGCGCTGCGCTTCCAGGTGAAGCTGAACGCCACCGTGTCCAGCGGCAGCGTGGTCAACAACACCGCCCAGGCGAGCTGGGACACCCCCACCCGGGTGGCGAGCGCCGGGACCGCGGTCACCGTGGGCGGCATGCCGGGGAGTGCGAGCCTCGCCGGCTCGGTGTGGCAGGACGCGAACCACGACAACGTCCTTGACGGCGGCGAGATCCCGTCGGCGGGGTGGGCGGTGGAGCTGTACCAGGACGGCCGCGCGGTGGGGACGGTGAACAGCTCCGCCGACGGCTCCTACCGCTTCAGCGGGGTGACCCCCAACGCCGGCACCGCGATCAGGTATGAACTCCGCTTCCGCGCGCCGGGCGCCGGCGCCGCCACCGCCCTCTTGGGATGGTGCAGCTCTCCCTTCACCAACGGCATGCAGCGCATCTCCGACATCGTGGCCGGAGGGGGGACGCTGCTGCAGGGGCTGAACCTGCCGCTCACCCCCAACGGCGTGGTCTACAACTCCATCGTCCGCACCCCGGTGCCGGGCGCGACGCTGACCATGGTCCAGGCGGCAAGCAGGACAGCTCTCGCCGCGAGCTGCTTCAATGACCCGGTGCAGCAGGGGCAGGTCACCACGGCCAGCGGCCTCTACAAGTTCGACCTCAACTTCAGCGATCCTTCCTGCCCCTCCGGCGGGGATTACCTGATCCAGGTGACGCCGCCGGCATCCGGGTACACGGCGGGCGTCTCGAAACTGGTGCCCCCGGCCTCCAGCGACAGCACCGCCTCCTTCGCGGTACCCTCCTGCCCCGGCGGCGCCTTCGACGCGGTGCCGACCACGGCCGGGTACTGCGAGGCGCAGGCCTCCGACCTGGCGCCCGGCACCTCCGTCCTCCCCGGCGCCGCTACCGCCTATTACCTGCGGCTTACCCTGGACAACCTGCAGCCCGGCTACAGCCAGATCTACAACAACCACATCGCCGTCGATCCCACGCTCAACACGGCGATCGCCATCACCAAGACCGCGGCCGTGACCGACGTGTCGCGCGGCACCCTGGTCCCCTACACCATCACCCTCAACAACACCCTGGGGGCGACCCTCAGGGACCTGAGCGTGGTGGACACTTTCCCGGCGGGATTCAAGTACGTGGCGGGGTCGGCGCGCCTGGACGGCCGCAAGGCGGAGCCGACGCAGAACACGCGCCAGATGACCTGGAACATCTCGCAGCTCACCAGCAGCACCAGCCACAGCATCACCTTCCTCATGATCGTCGGCTCCGGCGTCTCCGAAGGGGAGTACGTGAACCGCGCCCAGGTGCTGAGCAACATCACCGACAGCGTCGCCTCCGGGGTCGCCTCGGCGACCGTCCGCGTCATCCCCGATGCGGACCTCGACTGCACCGACGTGATCGGCAAGGTGTTTGACGACGTCAACACCAACGGCTACCCGGACCAGGGAGAAAAGGGGCTCGCCGGTGTGCGCGCCGTGACCGCCCGGGGGCTCGTCGCCACCACCGACGAGTTCGGCCGCTTCCACATCACCTGCGCGATGGTCCCGGACCAGGACCGGGGCAGCAACTTCATCCTCAAGCTCGACGAGCGCACCCTCCCTACCGGGTACCGCGTCACCGGCGAGAACCCCCAGGTGCAGCGGGCGACACGGGGCAAGATGCTGCGCTTCAACTTCGGCGCCGCCATCCACCACGTGGTCTCCCTGGACGTCGCCGACGGCGCCTTCGAACCCAACGGAACCAGGCTGCGCAGGCAGTGGCAGCCGCGGATCGACCTCCTTTTGAAGGAGTTGCGCAAGGCCCCGGCGGTGCTCAGGCTTTCCTACCTCGCCGAGGTGGAGAGCAAGGCCCTGGTGGAGCGGCGCCTCAAGGCGCTCAAGGCGGAGATCTCCGGCAAGTGGGGGGACGGCTACCCGCTCACCATCGAGACCGAGGTGTTCTGGCGCCGGGGGGCGCCGCCGTGATGCAGCAGACGGTAAGAAGCGCGGGCTCCTCCCCCCGGAGGGGGGAGGTCGGGAGGGGGGGAATCTTCCGGCGATCCCCCTCCCTAACCCTCCCCCTCCGGGGGAGGGAACGGAAGCGCAGAAACCTGTGCAGCTAAAGATCGGTGACCTGCATTGATATTGGGACAGCAAGAGAACCTAACCTGTTTGGGTAGATGGATGGGACCAATGGTGAAGCGACGTATCGCCCTTACATTCATGATCCTGGTGTCGTTGGCCGCAGCCGGGCCCGCGGCCCGTGCGGAGAGCACACCCGCGCCGGTCGCCAAGGCTGCCGCCGTGCCGGCGGCCACGACCCCCAACGTCCGGGACGCCGCCGGTCGCGGTGAGACGACCGAGGGGCATCTGCCCAAGGAAGCGACCTATACCCCGTGGCTTCTCGACCCGTCCGTGTTTGCGCAGGACCAGGGGGACCGCACCGAAAAGCGCAAGGTCGCCGAGAAGGACGTGAAGACGGTCAAGCTGACCGACCTGGTGCCCCCCATCCGCTTCCGCACCGGCGAGGCGGAGATCACCCGGGAGTACCTGGAGCTTCTGCGCGGCGTGCTCGAGAAGATGCGCGGCCGCGCCAACGTCCGGCTCCACTTCGTGGGGCACGCCGACAGCCAGCGCCTGAGCGGGGCGCTGCAGGGGAAATTCGGCGACAACACCGGGCTGTCCCGCGAGCGAGCCGGCACCACGGCAGAATACTGCCAGCGCGCCCTGGGGCTTCCGCCGGAGGCGATCTCCTACGAGGGGATGGGCGACGCCAAGCCGGTCGCCTCCAACGCCACCGAGGAGGGGAGGGCCCTGAACCGGCGGGTTGAGGTCGAGGTCTGGTACGACGAGATCGGCGAGAAGATGGTGGAAAGGGAAGTGATCGTCCCGGCGCAGGTGAACCGGGTCAAGATCTGCCGAACCGAAACGGTCTGCAAGATGCGCTACAAGGAAGGGCTCTCGCACCGGGTCCGGATCAAGAACCTCGTCGCCCCCCTGCAGTACGACGCGGCCCTCGTCTCCGTGCCGGATGAGTTCCCGCGCCAGATCAGGCAGGCGCTCAACAACCTCTCCGGCAAGCAGCACGTCGCCGTGAAGTTCATCGCCTACAGCGACACCACGCCGCTGGCGGAGCGGGACGAGCGCATCTACGGCGACCAGACGGGACTCTCCAAGGCGGTCGCCCGGCGCGTCGCCCTCGCCGTGCAGGACGCCCTGAAGGGTGCCCCGGTCTCCTTCGAGAGCGAGGGGAAGGGCGCCACGCAACCGGTGGCCTCCAACGACACCCCGCAGGGGAGGGCGCTGAACCGGCGCGTCGCGGTGGAGTTCTGGCACGACGACGCCCTCCAGGAACTGTCCGACGAGCCGCAGCTCTGTCCCGAGGACGCCGGCGCCGAGACCGTCACCAGGGTCTACGATCCTCCCTCCGGCCCCATCCCCGCCATCATGTTCCAGGACGGCAACCCGGTACTCCCCGAGGGGTACACCGAGCGGCTCAGAGCGCTCATGGACGACATCAAAAAGCGCAGCAACGTGCGCCTGCGCTTCATCGGTTACATCAACAACGAGCGGCTGGACCGGCGCACGGCCGCGGTCTACGGCGACGATATCGGCTGGGCCACGGCGCGCGCCCGCCGCAGCATGAACCAGGTGAGCGCGCAGATGGGGCTCGCCGCCAGTCAGGCGGAGTTCGAGGGGCGGGGTTACGTGCAGTCGGCGGACGTGGTCGCCACCGGCTTCACCGGCACGGGTGAGTCGCGGGTCGAGGTGCAGGTCGTCTACGACGAGCAGGTCCCCATCAACGACTACGAGGGGGTGGACATCCTGCGCATGACCCGGGAGGTGAACGCGGCCGACCCCCTGGCGCTCAACCTGTTGCGCATCTCGGTGGACGGCAAGCCGGTCGACGACCTGAACAAGAGCATCCCCGACCTGCAGCGCTGCACCGACGTGGCGCTGCAGCGCGCCAGCATCGAATTCAAGTACGACAACCTGAGGAGCGAGCCCCGGCTGAACGTAACCGCCTGGCCGCGCAGCATCCGCTACCGGGACCTCGCGGGGACGCAGTTTCCCGAGAGCCTGGTCCGTTTCCGCCTCTACGCCAACTACCACAGCTTCATAAAGCGCGCCGAGGTGAGGATCTTCGATGAGGAACGCTCGGTACGCGACCTCCCCCTGGCGGTGGTCCCCATGGACGGCGAGGGGATGGCGCAGTGGAGCGCCAGCTTCGAAAACCCCGTCACTCCGGCCCGTGAGCTCAAGTACCTGGTCCGCGTCTACGACGCCCGGGGGAACTACGACGAGACCGTCCCCCAGCCGCTGTGGGTGGTCGAAGAGGTCGATGCCGGCGCCGTCAAGTCCGACCCGGAACGGGAGCTCTTGGCCGGGTACGGCGGCAGCCGCATCGCGCAGAGGAACATCCCCGTCGACGGCGGCACCGTTCAGGCCTACGGCAGCTCCATTCCCGCCGAGCACCGGGTCTGGCTGGCCGGGTACCCGGGGCCGGTGGACGCCAAGGGGCGCTTCATCGCCGAGGAGATCCTTCCCAAGGGGATGCACACCGTCGAGGTGGCGGTGCTGGACAAGGCCGGCAACGGGGAGCTCTTCCTGCGCGACCTGGCCATGCCCAAAAGCGACTGGTTCACCGTCGGTATAGCCGACCTGACCCTCTCCGCGGACAAGACCAGCGGGCCGGCCAAGCTGCTCGCCCCGGACCAGGCGCGCTACAGCCACGACTTCAACGCCGAGGGGCGCTTGGCCTTCTACACCAACGGGGTGTTCGGCGACGGCTGGAGGCTTACCGCCAGCGCCGACACGCGGGAAGGTCCCCTGGACCAGATCTTCACCAACTTCCTGGACAAGTCGCCCGAGTCGCTCTTCAGGCGCATCGACCAGGACTACCACTTCCCGACCTACGGCGACGACTCCACCGTGCTCGAGGATGCACCCACCAGCGGGAAATTTTACGCCCGGCTCAAGAAGGACCAGAGCTACGGCCTGTGGGGCAACTTCAGGATCGGCTACCTCGACAACGACCTCGCCCACGTGGACCGCGGGCTCTACGGCGCGAACCTCCACTACCAGCTCCCCGGCGTGACCAGCTTCGGCGAGAAGCGCTTCATGCTCGACGGGTTCGCCGCAGAGCCCGGGACGGTGGCCGGCCGCGACGAGTTCCGCGGCACGGGCGGCTCCCTCTACTACCTGCGCCGCCAGGACATCCTGCAGGGATCCGAGCGGGTGCGCATCGAGATCCGGGACAAGGATTCCGGCATCGTGATGGCGGTGAAGGACCTGACCCCGATCCAGGACTACGACGTCGATTACCTGCAGGGGCGCCTGGTCCTCACCCAGCCCCTGGAGTCGACGGCGGCGGATAACCTCCTGGTGCACAGCGACACCATCGGCGGCAACCCGGTTTACCTGGTGGCCCGCTACGAGTACACGCCGGGAGCAGCGGAGCTTGACACCATGACCTTCGGCGGCCGGGCCCACTACTGGTTCGGTGATTACGTGAAGCTGGGTCTCACCGGCACCGGCGGCAAGAACGGCGACATCGACGAGAGCCTGGCCGGCGCGGACCTCACCCTGCGCAAGTCCGCCGCCACCTGGCTCAAGCTGGAGACCGGCCGCAGCAAGGGGGCGGGGCTCTTCACCTCCACCTCGCTCGACGGCGGCTTCAACTACAGCACCGTCCAGGCACCCGTCGATGCCGCGACCGCAGCCAATGCCTACCGGATCGATGCGAGCGTCGGGCTGCAGGACCTGAACAAGGAGTGGCGGGGACGCCTGACCATGTACAGCCAGCTGCTGGAGGCGGGGTACTCGGCGCCCGGCCAGGCGGCGGAAAAGGAAACCACCCTCATCGGCGGCACCGCCGAGGTGCCGGTCAACGAGCGCCTGAAGGTCAACGTCAAGGCGGACCAGCGCAACGTGGACCAGGGAGTGCAGACGACGGCGGTCGAGGCGAACGCCAACTACCAGGTGGACGAGCACTGGAGCGCCGGGCTGGGGGCGCGCCTGGACAGCCGCAAGGACCAGTCGGCCGTAGTCCCCCTGACGCAGGAGACCGGGGACCGCGTCGACGTCGTCGGTAAGGTGGGCTACGACACCAAGGCACGCTGGAGCGGCTACCTCTTCGGGCAGCAATCCGTGCTCGCCACCGGCAACCGCGAGGGTAACGGCCGGGGCGGCGTGGGGGGCGCCTTCCGCGTCACCGACCGCCTGAAGCTGAACGGCGAGGCGTCCGGGGGGAACCAGGGGATAGCGGGGCGCTTCGGCAGCGAGTACCTCTACAGCGACCGCACCACCCTCTACACCAACTACGCCCTGGAGAACGAGCGCTCCGACAACGGCGTGCAGGCGAGGAAAGGCGCGCTCACCTCGGGCTTTCGCACCCGCTACTCGGACAGCGCCAGCGTCTACGGCGAGGAACGCTACACCCACGGCGACGTCCCCAGCGGCCTGCTCAACTCCTACGGCGTCGATCTCACCCCCACCGACCGGTTGAACTTCGGGGTCAAGGGGGAGTTCGGCACCCTGCGTGACAACCTCACCGGCGCGGAGCTCAAGAGGAAGGCGCTCGGGGTGAGCGCGGGGTACGGCTTCGCCAAGGTGAAGCTCGCGAGCGCCGTGGAATACCGGGTGGACGACGCCGAGCAGGCGGACCTGAGCCGGGTGAAGCGCACGACCTGGCTGTTCAAGAACAGCCTGAAGTACCAGGTGACCCCGGACTGGCGGCTGATCGGCAAGTTCAACTACTCGCAGAGCACCAGCTCGCAGGGGGATTTCTACGACGGCAGCTACACCGAGGCGGTGGTGGGATACGCCTACCGCCCGGTCGCCCACGACCGCCTGAACGCACTGGTCAAGTACACCTACTTCTTCAACCTGCCGGCGGCGGGACAGCTAAACGGCACCGGCACGAACGCGGGGGTCATGCAGCGCAGCCACATCGCGTCCATCGACGCCACCTACGACCTCACGGAGCGTTGGAGCATCGGCGGCAAGTACGCCTACCGGCTCGGGCAGGTCAGCATGGACCGGGTCAACCCGGAGTACTTCGACAGCAACGCTCATCTCTACGTGGCGCGGGTCGACTGGCACTTCCTGCACAAGTGGGATGCCCTCGTCGAAGGGCGCCTGCTCGACCTGCCGGACGCAAAGGACCGGCGCAGCGGCGTGCTCCTGGGGCTCTACCGTCGCCTGGGCAACAACGTGAAGATGGGAGGCGGTTACAACTTCAGCAACTTTTCCGACGACCTGACCGACTTCAGTTACCGGCACCAGGGGGTATTCGTCAACGTGGTGGGGATGATCTAGCAATTCGAGCAGTGCGCGTCTCCCGGCCTCCCCTCGAGGGAAGATAATTGGGGTCTTCCCTTCGGAGGGGACGGCCGGGAGGGGGACAGCCATGGACGCAGGCACAACTAAACATAGGTGGCACACATGAGCAAAGTTCTGAAGGTAATCGTCGTAGTGATCTGGGTACTTCTGTTGACCCTTCCTGCCTATGCGCAGGGAGCCGCCCCGGGACCGGCGGGGCAGGAGAGCGTGCGGGAAGAGGTCGCTCCGGAGGGGGTCGAGGAACAGGCCGTGCCGGAGGATGTCGATGTGCGGGGGGGGGAAGAACCCGACGCGCAGAGCGCACCGGAGGGCGTCGAGACCGCACCTGCGGCCAAGCCCGCGCATGTCCCGGCCGGGCAGGGAGCGGTGACGGCGGAGGCCAAGCGGGCGGCTGCCAAGGAGCAGACCAAGGGGCTGGACGAGCAGGTGCAGGAGATCAAGGCGGACGTCCTTTCCATCGCCGCACAGCTGAACCGGCTCGAAGAGAAGCTGCTTTACCCCTCCGACACCCAGGTCGCCATCTTCGTCTCTCTGGAGGGGACCGAGAAGTTCCGCCTCGACGCCGTGACCATCGAGATGGACGGCAAGAAGGTCGCCCATCACCTTTATACCTACAACGAGATCGAGGCGCTCAGGAAGGGGGGCGTGCAGCGCATCCACGTGGGGAACGCCATGACCGGCGAGCACCCCCTGCACGTGACGGCCATGGGCAAGACCGAGAGCGGATCGGATTTCCAGAGGGAGGAGAGCTTCAAGATCGCCAAGGGGATCGGCCCGAAACTGGTCGGGGTGGTCCTCACCGGCAGCAAGACCATCACCGTCAAGGACTGGTAAGCCATGCCCAGGGTGATTCTCATACTGCTTTGTCTGCTGTCGGCGAGCGTGGTGCTGGCAGCCGGCAGCGCCACGGAAAGCGGCGACCGTGATCCCCGCCCCGCAGCCGGCCTCAGGGACGTCTACTTCGCAGAGGCGCTGTATCACGCCTACCAGGGGGAGTGGTTCGATTCGGTGGCGCGGCTGGACACGGAACTCGGGCAGCACCGCCGGGTCGACGAGCCGGCGCTGGACACGCTCTACCCCCACGTGAACCAGGCGGAGTTCGACGTCGGCGACTTCGAACTGGGGTACCGGATGCACCTGCGCGCCGGGCGCGCCATCCGCGCGGTCGTCGAGGGGAAGGTGGACGAGCCGCAGAGAAACGCGGCCATCTACCGGCTGGCCCGGCTCTACTTCCGCAAGGATCAACCGCGTGAGGCGCTGCAGGCGATGGAGCGCATCCGGGGCGAGGTGCCGCAGCGGATCCGCGACGACGTCGAATTCCTGCGGGCGCAGGTTCTCATGGCCAACGGCCGCCCCGAGGAGGCGTCGCGCATTCTGAAGGAGCTTTTGGGGGCGAAGGGGCTGGAAGGTTTCGCCGGCTACAACATGGGGATAGCGCTGATGCAGCAGGGGAAGGAGCAGGACGGGCGACAGCAGCTGGACCGGGCGGGGCTGGTCGCGAACCTTGATTCCACCAGCCAGGCGATCAGGGACAAGTCCAACCTGGTGCTCGGCTACAAGCTCCTGGATGAGAACAAAGGCGCCGAAGCCAAGCTGGTCCTGGACCGGGTGCGTCTGAGCGGCCCCTTCTCGAACCGCGCCCTTTTGGGCTCGGGGTGGGCCGACGCCAACCAGGGGCAGTTCGAAAGGGCGCTGGTTCCCTGGAGCATCCTTGCCACGCGCGAGGTGACCGATCCCGCGGTGCAGGAGGCCCTCCTGGCCATGCCGTTTGCCTACGGCAAGCTGAAGGTCTACGGGAAAGCGGCCGTTTTGTACGGGCAGGCGCTGGCATCGTTCGGCAAGGAGATCGACAAGCTGGGGCAGTCCATCGTTTCGGTGCAGGAAGGGAAGTTCCTGAAGGCCCTGGAGCGGGAGGAACTGCGGCAGGACCCGGACTGGGTGGTGAAGCTGCGCACCCTGCCGCAGGCGCCGGAAACCTACTACCTCCTCGAACTGATGGCTTCCAACGACTTCCAGGAGTCCCTGAAAAACTACCTCGACCTGAACGGGCTGGCGAAGAGGCTCGCCGTCTGGGACAGGGACCTGAACTCCTTCGAGGAGATGGTCAAGCTGCGCCGCGGCTACTACGAGCCGCTGCTCCCCGAGATCGACGAGGCCTTCAAGCAGCTCGACTCCCAGATCCGTCTGCGCCAGGAGCAGCGCGACCGCATCGAGAAACGGCTGCACGCCATGCTGACCGCGCCGCGCCCGGACCACCTGGCAACCGCGCAGGAGCGGATCGCGAGAGAGGAGATCACGCGGCTGGAGCAGATCGCCGCTCACAAGGTCCCCTCCCCCCTGGCGGGGGAGGGTCAGGGTGGGGGGGAAGGTGCCACCGGCGAGACTGTTGCTGATGGCGACTTCACCCACCCCCCGACCCCCTCCCGTCAAGGGAGGGGGACGTCAGAAGTCACGCAGCGGCTGGCCCGGCTGCGCGGTGTCATCTCCTGGAACATCGCCACCCAGTACCACCAGCGCTTCTCCGAGACCTTCGAGGACCTCGACAACCTGAACCGGGAGACCGAGCGGCTCAAGCGCCGGTACGATTCCTTCGTGCGCATCCGCCAGGCAGCGGCGCAAAGCTACCAGGGATACGACGATGCGATCCGCAGCGAACGCGCGAGGATCGCGGCGGCCCGGGAAAAGGTGGCGGCGCTTTTGCCGCGCCAGGGAAAGATACTCGAGGCGATGGCGGTGGAGGAGCTGTCCCGGCGCCGGGTGCGCCTCGAGCAGTTCCAGGTCACCGCCCGCTTTGCCATCGCGGACAGCTACGATCGCGCCAACAAGGCGCAGGCTCAAAAGAGGGTGGGCGAATGAAGCGGACCAGATTCCTGCTCCTGGCAGTCGCCGCGCTCCTTGCCGCGTGCCAGTCCGGCGGCGGCAGGGAAACCATCGCGCAGCTCAGGAACGTGCAGGTCGAGATCAAGGAAGAGCCGATCGAGGGGGGGCTCGACAAGGCGATGGAAGGATACCAGCGCTTCCTCGACGAGACGCCGGAGTCGTCGCTCACCCCGGCCGCGATCCGTCGCCTGGCCGACCTGAAGATCGAGAAGGAGTACGGCTACCTTGCCGCCCCCGCCGGGAGCAGCCGCGATGCCGCACTCCCGGCACCGGAGCGGACCCAACTCCAGGCGGCCCCCGCCGCTGTTCCCCACGCGGAGAAAGCAGGGGAGCCCGAGGGCGATTTCGAACAGAGGGCGCTCAAGGCCCAGGGGGGACACGAGACGGGGGAACGGGCCGGAGCCCGCGAGGCGATCGCCCTGTACCAGAAGCTCCTGGACAAGTACCCCCGCTACGACGGCAACGACCAGGTTCTCTACCAGATGTCCCGCGCCTACGAGGAGCTCGGCGAGACCGAGCAGGCGATGGGCGTGCTGGAGCGCATGGTGAAGGACTTCCCGAAGTCGCGCTACCTGAACGAGGTGCAGTTCCGCCGCGCGGAGTACTTCTTCACCCACAGGCAGTACATCGAGGCGGAAGGGGTGTACAAGGGGCTGGTCGAGGCCGGCCCCGAGACCTCCTACTACGAACTGGCCCTGTACAAGCTGGGGTGGACCTTCTACAAGCAGGAGCTCTACGAGGAGGGGCTGGACCGGTTCATCGCGCTGCTGGACCACAAGGTCGCCACCGGGTACGACTTCGCCCAGAGCGGCGACGACCTGGAGCACAAACGGGTCGACGACACCTTCCGGGTCGTCAGCCAGAGTTTCTCCTATCTGCACGGCGCCGCTTCCGCCGTGGAGTACTTCGAGAAGAAAGGCAGCCGCAGTTACGAGGACCGGGTCTACAGCAACCTGGGCGAGTTCTACTATGAGAAGCGCCGTTACAGCGACGCTGCGGCGGCGTACAACGCCTTCGTGAGCCGCAACCCCTTCCACCGCGCCTCGCCGCAGTTCAGCATGCGCGTGATCGAGATCCACATCGCGGGTGGCTTCCCGACCCTGGTGATCGAGGCGAAGAAGGAATTCGCCAGGAACTACGGCTTGAAGGCGGAGTACTGGAAGCATTTCGAGCCGGCTTCCCGCCCCGAGGTCCTGGGCTTTTTGAAGACAAACTTCACCGATCTCGCCCACCACTACCATGCGCTGTACCAGGCTCCGGAACACGCCAAGGAGAGGGAGGAGAACTTCCAGGAGGCCCTGCACTGGTACGGGGAGTTTCTGGTCTCCTTCCCCAAGGATGCCGAGTCGCCGGTGATCAACTACCAGATGGCGGACCTGCTCATGGAGAACCGCTCCTTCGCCCGCGCGGCGCAGGAATACGAGCGGACCGCCTACGACTACCCGCGCTACGAGAAGTCTTCCGCCGCGGGCTATGCGGCCGTGTTCGCCTACCGGGAACAGCTGAAGGGCGCCCGGGACGAGGAGAAGGACCAGGTCAAGCGGGAAGCGGTGCGCACGTCGCTGCGGTTCGCCGACACCTTCCCGGAACACGAGAAGGCGGCGATCGTGCTCGGGGCGGCCGCGGACGACCTCTACGAGTTGAAGGATTACCAGCAGTCGCTCACGGTGGGGCGCAAGCTGATCGCCACCTTCCCGGCCGCCGACAAGGACGTGCTCAAGTCGGCCTGGATCGTGGTCGGGCACTCCTCCTACGAGCTGAAGGGATACGTCGACGCCGAGGCCGCCTACGTCCAGGTACTGGCGCTGGTCCCCGCGGACGACAAGAGCCGGGAAGGCTTCACCGACAACCTGGCGGCCTCCATCTACAAACAGGGGGAGCAGGCCAACGCCGCCAAGGATTACCGCGGCGCCGCGGACCATTTCCTGCGCGTCGGCCGCATGGCCGCCGGGTCCAAGATCCGGGTCAACGCCGAGTACGACGCCTCGGTCGCGCTGATCCAGCTCAAGGACTGGAAAGCGGCGACGGCGGTCCTCACCGGCTTCCGCGGGCTCTTTCCGGGGCATGAACTGCAGCCGGAGGTGACCCGCAAGCTCGCCCACGTCTACAAGGAGGACGGGCAGCTCTCCCTGGCCGCCGGCGAATACGAACGCCTGGAGACGGAGTTCAAGGACGAGGAGGTCAGAAGGGAATCCCTCATGCTGGCGGCGGACCTGCACCAGCAGACCGGAAACCGGAAGCAGGCCCTCGTCGTCTACCGTCGCTACGTCGGCTACTTCCCGGAGCCGGTCGAGGTGAACCTGGAGATGCGCAACAAGGTCTGCGAGCTCCTCAAGGAGGACGACCGCAAGGGGTACCTCGACGAACTGAGGGAGATCGTGGCCATCGACGCCGCGGCCGGCCCGGCGCGCACCCCGCGCACCAGGTACCTGGCCGGCAAGGGGGCCCTGGTGCTCGCCGAGCAGAGCTACGAACGCTTCACCGAGATCCGCCTGGTGCAGCCGTTCGAAACCAACCTGGCCAAGAAGAAGGAGCTGATGAAGGCCACCATTCAGGAGTTCAACAAGCTGCCGCAGTACGAAGTCGGCGAGGTGACCGCGGCGGCGACCTTCTATCTCGCCGAGATCTACGGGCACTTCGCCAAGGCGCTCACCGGTTCCGAACGTCCGGGCGACCTCAACCCCCAGGAGTTGCAGGAGTACGAGATGGCCCTGGAGGAACAGGCCTTCCCCTTCGAGGAGAAGGCGATCACGGTCCACGAGAAGAACATGGAGCTGATCTCCCTGGGCATCTACAACGGCTGGATCGACAAGAGCCTCGGCAAGCTGGCGAAGCTCCTGCCGGTGCGCTACGACAAGCCGGAAGCCGCCAGCGGCATGATGGCTTCGCTGGAGAGCTACAGCTATGAGATCGAAAAACCGGCAGCACCCGCGGCACCGGTTCCGGCAGCGGGGAACCCGGTCCTAAGCGATGCGGTGGCGCCTGTCGAGCCTGCCGCCGCGGTCGGCAATGCCGCGGAAGGCGCGGCGGCCGGCCCCGGAGAAGCAAAGGCGGCGGGCAAGGTCACGGAGGGGGGCGCAGCGGAGGGAGATGCCGCCAATGCCGCATCGGCGGATACCAAGGAGGCTGCCCCGAAAGCCGCACCGACCAAGGTGAAGAAATCGAAGAAGGGGGCCGCGAAGCGGCGCCCGAAGGGGGGTAACAAGTGAAGCGATTGGTGAACGACCGTCCGGGTTTTCCGCTCCTGTTCCTTTTGCTCCTGGTCTTGTCCGGGTGCGTGACCGGCGGGCACGCGAAAAAGGTACCCGATGCCGTCCCGCCCCCCGTGGCCGAGACGTCCCAGCCGCAGCCATCCGGTCCTTCGGTGAAACGTCTGGGCGAGGGGAGAGAAGGGTTCGTTATCAGGGAGCCCGTCAACCTCGACCGGCAGGCGCGCGCGGACTTCGACAAGGCGATCGAGCTCCTGAAGGTGGGCGAAGACCAGAAGGGCGCGGAACTGCTGGAAAAGGTGATCGCGCAGGCGCCGGCGCTCACCGCACCCCGCATCGACGCAGCCGGTGCCTACAGCCGGCTGAACAGGCCCGAACAGGCCGAGCAGCACCTGAAGGCCGCGCTGGAGGCGATCCCGGGGCACCCGGTGGCGGGCAACGAGTACGGCCTGCTGCTGCGCAAGGCCGGTCGCTTCACCGAGGCGCGCGCCGTCTACGAGAAATCCCTGGCGGCGTTCCCTGAATACCGGCCCCTGGAGCGCAACCTCGCCATCCTCTGCGATCTCTACCTCAAGGATCTCTCCTGCGCCCGGGCGCACTACGAGGCGTACAGCAGGGCGACCCCCGACGACAAGCAGGTGAAGCTGTGGATCGCCGACCTGCAGGGGCGCAGCGGGCAGGTCGCCATGCACAAGGAGTCGGGGCCGCGCCAATGAGTGTTGAGGACTTCGAGTGCCCCCAGATACAAAGCGGGAGGCGAGCTCCGCCGGCCGGACGGGAGGCGAGGCCGCCGGGCTTTTCATGGAGGCACCACCGTTACCGGCAGATCAGGTTTTCCCTCGGACATCGCCGCTACAAGGAGGAACGTACTATGTATGGCAGGCTGTTTTTCTTCATCTTTTTGGTCCTTCTCCCGGTCGGTATCGTCATCGCGCAGGACGATGGCACCGCCGCGCCTGACGACCCCAATGTCAACGTGGGCGCGGCAGGCACTGCGCTCCCCGGCGACTCCGAACCCAAGATGGTTTCGGGTATGTCGGTCCTCGGCAACAAGGAGGCTCCCATGTCCCTGGTCATCGTCCCCTGGAAAAGCTCGGAGCTCGGCGCCGAAGCCAGTCTCGCGAGGACACTGGACGAGCGAGCCACACCGGTGGACCGGGAGGTCCTTCTGCGCGAGGTCGCTTTCTACGACGTGAGCGCAGGGGCCAAGGCGAGCGCTGAATAAATCACCGCATCAGCGGATCAATCGACCCACAGAGGTCTACAGGCAAGGAGGCAAGTGATGCACGCAATCGTAAGGTTTTTCCAGATGGGTGGGTTCTTCATGTTCCCGATTCTGTTGGTACTGGCGGCGGGGCTCGCCATCGCGGTGGAGCGCTGGATCCATCTTAACCGGGTGAAGAAGGAGAACAGCCAGACCTGGGACCAGGTGCACCCCATCCTGGCGACCGGCGACTTCGACAGGGCGCGAGCCCTTGTCAACGAGGACAGCTCCACCATAGCACAGATGCTTTCCATGGGACTCGCGCGCCAGGGGGCGGTGAGAAGGAGGGAAGACATAGAGATCGCCATGGAAGAAAGCCTCATGGAGATCATACCCCAGCTGGAGAAGCGCACCCCGTACCTTGCGCTGTTGTCGAACATAGCCACCCTGTTCGGGCTGCTGGGCACCATCATGGGCCTCATCGCCGCCTTCACCGCGGTCGCCACGGCGAGTCCGGCCGAGAAGGCGGCACTGCTGGCCGCCAGCATCTCCGAGGCGATGAACTGCACCGCTTTCGGCCTCATGTCCGCGATCCCGCTGCTGCTGATCCACGCCCGCCTCACCTCGACCACCGGTCAGATCGTGGGGAGCCTGGAGATGGTTTCGGTGAAGGCGCTGAACAGCATCTCCACCTTCGCCAAGCGTGCGTACTGAGAACCCGAAACCCACTACAGAGAAAATGACAGGAGCCGGTTATGGCCAGACGTAGAAGAAGGCAGAAAGAAGAACTGGATATGGACATCATGGAGGTGCTGAACCTGACGCCCATGATGGACGTTTTCACCGTTCTCGTCGTCTTTCTGCTCATCACTGCGGTCTTCACCAGTATCACCATCATGGAGTTGAGCGTCCCTACCGGCGCCGGGGCGGCGGCTGCCGCCAAGCCGAACTTCGCCATCGAGGTGATCGTCCGCAAGGCGGGGCTGGAGATCGCCAACGGCAAGTCCGTGGAGGCCGTCATCCCTAAGCAGGGGGACAGGTACGATCTCGAAAAGCTCTCCGAAGTGATGCGCGGCATCAAGGCCCAGTACCCCGACAAGGAAGATGCAACCGTCCTGATGGAGCCGAAGGTCGAATACGACTATCTGGTCCAGGTAATGGACGTGGTGCGCGGCACCGTGGTGAAGACGCCGGGGAGCGCGCAAGGGGCGAAGATCGTCCTCTTCCCGAAGATATCGATAGGAGATGCACCATGAGAGAAAGCAGGCGCATGAAGCGGCTGGAGCGCAACAACCATCGCCGACAGGCATTTTTGAATCTCATCCCGATGCTGGACGTCCTTTCGGTCCTGGTGTTCTTCCTGCTTTTCCACTCGTTCAACGGCGACATGCCCGAGCAGCGTCTCACCCTGCCGAACTCGGTGGTGGAGACCAAGCCCAGGGGGACGGTGGTGGTCTCGGTGACTCCCGAGACGGTCGTGGTGCAGGGACAGCCTGTGGTCAAGACTGCGGAGCTCTACGACGACAGGGTTGCAACGGTGCGCGAAGTGACGGATCGGCTGAACGAGATCCAAAGCAAGATCGACCAGGGCCGGAACACGCAGATCGCCGAAAACGAAACGAGGGAAGTGACCTTGCTCGCGGACAAGAACATCCCGTTCAAGGTGCTCAAAAAAATCATGACGAGCTGCACCGCTTCCGGATACGGAAAGATATCACTTGCCGTCATCCAGAAAGCGTCGCATGCCTAGCGGGTGCACTGTGAATACATCCTTACTGGAACAGGAATTGGCGCCGCTCAACGCGCAGGTCAGACAGGTCAAGGAAGCGCTCAACGACCTGGAGATGCAGTTGCGCGTGACGGAGTCGGAACTGGACATGTTTTCCGCCGACCGGATGCGTTTCGACGCCCTCAGGGACGCCTGCAACGCCATCGACCGGCTTGCCGAGTTGGACGGGAACCATCTCTTTTGGGAAGCGGTGCCGGAGGTGAAGGACTCCGCGGCGCGGGTCGCCCAGATGCGGAGCCTGATCGCGGCTTTCGACGGTGAGATCCACGGCGTCCTGGAAACAAAGGCCCGTCTCAAGACGCAGGTCGACCGGCGCCGCGAGGAGCTGGAGTGTCTCTACGATGCCATCCAGGACGCCCACGCACGTGACGAGCGGCGCGAAGAGGAATTCCTCGTGGAACGGGAGCTTTTCCCTCTCCCCGAGCACATCCTGGTGATGCCCTGGAGCAACGACGGCGAGGTCGAGCGGCGCTACCGCCGTGCCATGTCCATCGCCATGCTGCTCAGCCTCATCCTGAGCGTCATCGTGCGCGTGGTGACGGTCCCGCCGCCGGTGCACCCCGTCATAGCCGAGGTCCCGGAGCGGCTCGCCATGATGGTGCGCAAGGAGACCCCCAAACCGCCCCCACCCAGGAAAGAGCAGGAGAAAAAGGAGACGGACAAGGACCCGGCCAAGAAGGAGCAGGCTAGCCAGAAAAACGAGGAGAAAAAGCAGGCTGAGGCCCAGGAGGAGCGGACCCAGGACCGGCCGAAGACGGCGGCCGTCGAGCAGACGGCGGCCCCCAAGAGGTCGCAGAACACGGGGATGCTTGCCTTCAAGGACAGCTTCAAGGATCTCATCGACGAGACCCCCACCCCGAGACTTGGCGCCGAGGCCCGTCTCAACAGCGCCAATGCCGCAGGTCAGGCGGTTGCCAGCCGGTCTCTGGTGACCATGCAGGGGGGAGCCGGGAGCGGAGGTGGCTACGCCGCGGTGAGCCAGAACGTCGGCAACGGCGGCAGCGGCGGTATCGGCAACGCCGCGGTCGGTCGCAACATCGGGGGAGGCAAAGAGGGCCGGCTCGGCCGGGGCGGCGCAGGCTTCACCCAGGTCAAAAGCGGGATCGCCGGAGCAGGAGGGGCGAAAGAGGGGAGGCCGCTTAGCTCCAACGCCCGTGCCGCACGCACCGACGAGGAAATCCAGATCCTCTTCGACCGTTACAAGGCGGCCCTCTACCGCATCTACAACACCCAGTTGCGCAAGGACCCGACCCTGCGCGGCAAGATGGTCCTGAAGATCGCCATCGAACCAAGCGGCGTGGTCTCCGCCTGCTCGGTTGAATCCACCAACATCAACGCCACCGAGTTCTGTGAGCAGATCGTGGACAGGGTCAGGAAATTCAACTTCGGTCCCAAGGACGGAGTGCCTAAAACCACCATCCTGTACCCGATCGATTTCCTTCCTGCGCGCTGAGACAGCGCAGGGAGGGAAAGGAGAACCGTGGATGAGCGTGATCATCGATACGCTGATTATAGGGCTCGGGGAACCGACCATTTTGACCGAAGCCTTCCCCGACTGCAAGGTGACGAAGCTCACCCGTGCGGACGCGATGATCCAGCGGTATCGGGTCATCCTGAAGGACGAGGATGAAGAGCGCTACTTCGAATTCCTTCAGGACAACTGCATGGCGATGACCTCGAACAGGTTCTACTTCAGGGTCAAGAACGACAAGGCCTTTGCGGAGAAGATGAGGGCGCGGCTTGGGGGAGGCGGCTGCGGCAGGGAACCAGGCGACCGGCCCGGCACGGGGCTGAAAGGAGAAATAAAAGACAATGCTTGACCGACCCATTACCGGCGATCGTGCCGATGACCTTGGCACAGCGTGGCAGGAGGTGATGCGATGAGAATCACCGATGTGCTGATTCTGGGGCCTGCTGAACTGCAGATCCTGTGCGACGAGTATGTCGGCTGCAGGGTGGAGCGACTGAGCCCGTCTTACAGCCTGATTCAGCAATACAGGATCACTATCGAGGTGGAAGATGAGGGCTCCTATTATGATTTCCTGCTGGATAACAGCATGGCGACGGCGTCTCACAACTTTTACTACAGGGTGAGACTCGACAAGGCCTTTTCTGAAAAAATCAGAAGGAGAAAATTGAAATGAAAGACATGAAGCAGATTTCCGGAGGCACCACGATGCGCCAGATCATTATCCTGCTGGCATTGTGCATTTTAATCCCGACTGCGGCCTTTGCCGGCGGGCTCGAGGTTTTCCTCTCCAACGTGAACGTCCAGGCCCGCGCCGACCTGCCCGGGTTTTCACTGGGGCTCAGCACCCAGTTCGGGGTGCCGGTGACCCAGGTGCAGATGGTGGTCCGGTCGGTCGCCGAACCCGCCGACGCCTTCATGATCCTGCAACTGGGCCAGATGTCGCACCGGCCGCCGGAGTCGGTTCTTGCCGTGTACCAGCCCAACAGGAAGAAGGGGTGGGGAGCCATAGCCAAGGAGCTCGGCATTAAGCCGGGGTCTCGCGAATTCCATGCCCTGAAAAATGGTGATCTCCACTTCGCCGGAGGGGGCAGCGAGCGGGGTGGTGGGCGCGGCGACGGGCCCGGCAACGGACATCGCGGCGGACACGGCAGGGGGCGCAACAACTCTTAGCAGGGGCGGGAAGCGGCGTGCCCTGCCGCCGCTCCCGATGGTCGAAAAGGAGGTGCTGGAGGATGAACATGAGCAAAGGCATCGTCACCGTGATAGTGGTTGGTAGCCTTAGCGGTATCTGCGGCTGCAAGAAGGAAGGTCCCGCGGAACGTGCCGGCAGGGATGTCGACAAGGCCGTAGAGAAGATCGGCAAAGAGTTGGGAAAGGCCGACGACCGCATGGGGGATCTCATCAAGAAGATCGGCCGGTGATGTTTTCCCCCCGCCCCTGGTGCCGCGCGTAGCAGCCTTGGCGTCAGCCCCGGGCCTGTTCGGCAAAGTAGCGACCTTGGAACCAGAAGGCGACGTTCACCAGCGCGATCATGACCGGCACCTCCACCAGCGGTCCGATCACCGCGGCGAAGGCCGCCCCGGAATTGAGGCCGAACACCGCCACGGCGACGGCGATGGCCAACTCGAAGTTGTTGCTGGCGGCCGTGAAGGCAAGCGTGGTGGTCTTGGAGTAATCGGCCCCGAGCTTCTTGCCGAGGTAGAACGAAACCAGGAACATCACCACGAAGTAGATCAGCATGGGGATGGCGATCCTCACCACGTCGAGCGGGAGCTGCACGATCAGGTTCCCTTTCAGGCTGAACATGACCACGATGGTGAAAAGGAGCGCGACCAGGGTGATCGGGCCGATGCGCGGCACGACCTCCCGGTGATAACGCTCCACCCCGAGCGCCTTCACCCCGATCAGCCTGGTGATGGCGCCGGCGATGCAGGGGATGCCCAGGTAGATGAAGACGCTCTGCGCGATCTGTTTGATGCTGACGTCGACGGCGCTGCCGGCCAGACCGAAATAAGGCGGGAGCACGGTAATGAAAAACCAGGCATAGACACTGTAAAAGAGGACCTGGAAGATGCTGTTGAACGCTACCAGTCCCGCTGCGTACTCCGTGTTCCCCTTGGCCAGTTCGTTCCAGACGATCACCATGGCGATGCAGCGCGCGAGGCCGATCATGATGAGACCCACCAGGTATTCGGGCTTGTCCGGGAGGAAGACGACGGCGAGCACGAACATGAGTACCGGTCCGATCACCCAGTTCTGCACCAGGGAGAGGCCGAGCACCTTCTTGTTCCGGAACACCTCGGGCATCTCCTCGTAGCGCACCTTGGCGAAGGGCGGGTACATCATCAGGATGAGACCACAGGCGATGGGGATGTTGGTGGTGCCGACCTGGAAGCGGTTGATGAAGGATTCTACCCCCGGCACCAGGTAGCCGACGGCCACGCCCAGGGCCATGGCCGCGAAGATCCACAGGGTCAGCCAGCGGTCCAGAAAAGACAATTTGCGTGAAAGATGTTCGCTCATGAGTTGCTCCGAAGCATTTCGTGTTGGCGTGACGATGGATTATGCACGTCGAGTTGTGCCCGGCAAGCTAGTAGTACGCCGACCAGTAGGGGGATCCAGCAGCTTGGTACGATATAAACGTTGTACAAGTACAGGTTTCTGTCGAAGAGCGAAATGATGTTAGAAGCCAGTAGCAGCGACAATACACCTAAAGCCGAGGGGACTGAGAACATTGGCCCGACATTCACGAGCCAGATGATCGGGACCAATAATATCAAGTAATAGTGCCACCAAACCAGAGGGGAGATAGCTAAAGTCACTATCATCGCAATCGCGATGCTCGAATCGGAGCAGCCTAGCAGACACCGGAGCGACCGAGGCGTGGAGCAGAACATTGCAACGGTGCCGAATATCGCAGACAGTACCAGGATAACGATCTTAAGGCTGTCGGAAGGTTGACCTGAAACGAAAGCGATAACGGCTGTAGTGGACAAGTTGCCGCTAAATAAGCCAAAATTAAGCTTGCCTGCAGTCGTGAGGTATTGCAGCCAATGGCTCCATACGGTAAAGGACTTGAAATAGATACAGGGAATGGCCAGCAATAAAAAAACTGAAGTGACGAGTGTGGCCAGTAATCTGATTATTTCCTCTCGTCGGATTGGTAATAAAAGAGGTGCCGCAAAGGCAATGGCAATCAGTGCGAGGTTCGGCTTTATGAGCGTACCAAATGCGATCAAAGCCAGGAAAATGCCACGGGATGCAAAACTCGCGTCATGTGATCTGACCTTTTCGGAGTAGTAAAGCCCAATCGAAACAGCACTAAACTGAAACAGGTTGAGGTTGCCAAGGTTTAAATCGGAGCGAAAAGGCTCAAATAGGATGATGCCAAATAGCAGGACCAGGAACGTCGACAACGAACTAAACCGCTTGAATAAAAGGACTATGGAAAAAGCAAACAGAGAAAGGTCACAAGCGAGAAAGATACCATAGGACTGGGAATAACCTCGCGGGAAAAGGGCGAAAAGGGCAAAAAGTAGCGGTGAGGCAGTCGGTTCCAAGCCAAAATCGTAGATTTGATGATTTGTTTTATTGGCAACCTGCAGCCGTTCGTCGGGAGTTGCTTCGCTTATCGCATCGAGAATTTTTCCGTACTGGCTTTTTGCAAAATAAGGGGTGGGCAGGGAGTGGTCGCTTGCTTTCATAGCATTGCCAATCCCCCACATTTGGTAAAAATCAATAGCGATAGACGTTTCGTATTTGTCCCACGCCGAATAAATACCACAGACGAGTATTATCGCGATGAAAATCCAGTGCGTCAGCCAGCGGTCCAGGAACAATGGTCTGCGGAAAAGATGTTCGCTCACGCGTTGCCTCCGAAGCATTGGAGAACCCAGGATTTGATCTCATCGCGTACGCGCCGGTACTGCGGCAGGACTTCCTCTTCGCTGCCGACGCAGCGCGAGGGATCGTCGAAACCGTGGTGGCTGCGCTGCGTGCTGCCGATGTAAAGGGGGCATTTCTCGTTGGCGTCACCGCACAAGGTCACCACGTAGTCGAAACTCTCGCCGTCGAACTCATCGAGAGTCTTGGAGCGGTGACCGGAGATGTCGATCCCGATCTCGGCGAGAACCTTGATGGCCAGCGGGTTGACGCGCGTAGCCTCGGTCCCGGCCGAGTGGGCCTCGAACCCCGCGCCGAGGAGGTGATTGGCCAGTCCCTCTGCCATCTGGGAGCGACAGGAGTTATGGGTGCACAGGAACAGGATCTTCTTTCGAGGCATCACGTTTTTTCCTAAATGAGCTTGTATTGCGGCTGCGACTATATCTGTGAATCCTAATATGGTCAAGTTCACTGTGACAGGATCAGGCGCAGCCGCGGCGCTCCACCTCCAGGCAGGGCGCCGCGCATCTCACGGAACTCTCTCGAAGCTACGGTGCAACGTTGATGCTCTTGATCGTCTTCTCGACCTGGCTGGACCAGGTGTCGGGGAGCGGGGTGTAGTGCAGCGTGGACGTCATCTTTTCCCCCTTTTTAACCAGCCAGGTGAGCCCCACGATGGGGTAGGCATCTTTGCCGCGCTGGTTCACCAGCGACAGGCGGTAGTCCGGTTCGGCTCCGTCCGTTTCTGTCCGTGGTTAACAGCCGAGAGCAACCTGACTATGCGGTGTAGCCTCCCTGCCCGGCCTGTCATTGCCGTGCGCCGTGAATTTCTTGTGACACGCGGCACAGCACACTTCGTTCTCCCGGGCTCTCACCCAGGGGGTGACATTTTTGGTGTCGCACCAGTCGCAGTACCAGATATAGCTGTCTCCTACCGCCATAAGCTCCATGATGGCTTTCTCCTTTTCTTCTCTCATTATTTAGCGGGCAGCTTAGCGCGCGGATGTTGCAGTCGTGTTGCAATCAGGTGAAATGAAAGCGACGAAAAAAGTTTTTACGGATATGGTTTGGCGTGTTGATAAAGCAGCTGCCACTGTGGATTTGTTGCCTCCCTGTGACATGCCGGGGGGCTTTCAGAGGAGAACGAAGGCCGTGACACGCGGTGTAACCAGTTAGAATCATATGCCTGTGGATGAGGAGCAAGAGAGGGGGGACTGACGGGCAGGGGGAAGCCTGTTTTTGATTGTAACAAGCAGGGTTAGGTGGATAATCGCCGGAACGGTGCGCATTGCGACTGACGATTGACAGGGAATTGCGGTTTGAGGATAATTCCTAAACCGGAGGAAGCGGAGCGGGCCGTTTCCGGAGCAGTAGGAGGGTGTCGTGCGCGAACGTGACTACTACTATTACGATGAAGAAGATCCTTGGGAAGGGGTGCGGCTCACCAAGGCGGCGATCCGGGCGCGGGCGACGCTGATCTTCTACACGGCGCTGGTAAGCGCGCCGTACGTCGCCCTGGTGGCACTGGGAGGCTATGCCAGCGGCCTCATGTCCCACGAGGTGTTGGGCGTCACCTGTTACAACGCCATGATCTCCTCCATCTTCTTTTTCGACACCCTGAGGAACGCGGCCCACGACTGTTTCGAGAGGGCGCAGGAGGAGGGATTGGTGACCTGTCGAGAGGGGATCCCGGTCATCGATCCGAGCTACCCGCACCGCCGTCTGGCCCGTCTCGCCTTCGCCATCCGCGGACGGGTGGCGCGGGTGACGCAAAGATGATTATGGCAGAAGGGACTGGCTCGTTGGGTGCCTGTCCCTCTCGCGGAACGCTTTATTCGGCTCATCCACCTTATCCAAGCCTTAAGGGGGCAGGCACCTGGCGGAGCCAATCCGTCCCTTAGGGGAAAAGGGGTGAGTTGCTAAGAGCAATAGAAAAAGGCCAGTCTTTGAGACTGGCCTTTTCGTTTCAGAGTGAGGAAATTATCGCCCGGAAGAATTCTCGATTGCTTTGCCGCCGCTTTGCATGTCTTGGCCGACCCCTTTGACGGTGTGACAGCCTGCGAGGGCCCAGACGGTGGTTAGGGTGAGCATGACTGCAGTTGCGATTTTACGTTTCATGGTGTCCTCCTTTCCTGCTTTAAGCAGAAGAACGTGTCACTATATTGGCGACAGCTAATGTTATCACGGCCGCCCAAATATCGCAAATTTATCGCTGGCGCAATTAGGTTGCATCTGGTCACGGTCGATTGTGACCGCAGCGCGTCGATTGCGGAACTGGTCGCAACGGATATAAGCTCGGGTGCAACCAAATTCACGACGATTGGGTTTTACAGGAGGCAACCTCGTGGGAAGGGGGTGTGGTCCGCAGTTAAATAAAAGAAGGTCGCTTTTAAATTAACTATGACCGTAGCTAAAATAAAGCAGGTCATACTTAATTTAAACAAGGCATCCCAGCGATGGTATCGGTGCTGGCAGCGCTGAAAATCAGTGATTTCTGACCACGGGAAGAGCTACTTGAAGAGAAATGGGAGGGCTGGCGAGTTGTGGAGGAGAGACTTGGTTTGGGATCTGGTGAAAAAGGCATGGGTAACCGCCCTTCTTGATGTGTTTGCCCTTCACTTTGAGCACCTGCGAACTGATTTGTTTGGATCATGCCCTTACATTAGAAATAACGACCGTGTTTATTTTGAACGTGCACCTACATTAGAAAAAATGGCTGCTTTGGAGGGGGGAGAAGGCTTGAGCATTGCGAGGCTGGGCCAGGGACAAAAGGACCCCGGCGGAAATCCTGACCTGATCATCAGGTGCGGTTCCGTCGGGGTGGTTGGAAGCAGGAACGAATTGATAGAGAGGCTGTCGGAGGGAGGCGACTGCCTGCGCCTCCTTGACGTTAGGATTGAACTTGCTTTGCAGTCCTGTGGGCTCTCTTTCTGGTCTTGTAGATGACCACACCCGAATTGAGCAGGGCCTTTACATCGTTTTCGTTTGCCATCAGCGTCGCATACCGCAAGATTTTCCGGATGCGCTCACTGAGGTGCTCCCGGGCGGACTTCCGGGCTGCTATGTGCGGACGGTTTCCGGTGCGTCCGCTCTCGTACATCTGTCTGTACCAGTCCACGTCGTTTTGCAGCACGCTTTGGGAACCGAACTTGTCTTCCGGCCATCCGTTCTTGAAGAGTTCCAGGTTGAACAGAACGGGGAAGAAGATGTTGACGTTTGCCATGTAGATGGGGTCAGGGCCGGTTGATTTGAAAACGTACTCGTCCATGGTCTACCTCCGTATGTGGTTGGGTTGCGCTTCTACCCGGAGGTATTTCAGCGAATGTGCCAAGCGGCTGTTGGTCTGTGAAAAATCTTTCATTTGTTTGTGATTATTTATGTTTGGCTTTTTCTGCTGTACCGAGTTGAAATGAGCTTTCACCCTCGTCTGTACTCCGTTCGCACACCTGGATGAACCGGAATGCAGGTAAGTGTCTAACGACATTAGTGCTCGCTAAAAATGAACAGCAGCTCAAAACTTGAACTGCAAGGGAAGATGCCGCGTGAAGCGCACGGGACGACGGGCTGGAGCACGGGCTGAGAAAAAGGAAAGGGGCTGCAGCGCTTGGCTGCAACCCCTTGGTTGTGGTTATGCATCATCAAAGACGTCAACGGCGTTGATAATAACGGCCGGAGCCGGGTTCACCCAGGATGTAACCGGTCAGAGCGCCCGCTGCGCCCCCGAGTATAGCTCCTACTGCGGGACTTCCGCCGGAAAGTCCGCCTATCAAGGCTCCGCCGCCGGCGCCTATTGCGCCTCCGCTAAGGGTGCTCTGTTGCTGGCGCGTCATCCCCACGCACCCAAAGCTAAGCGCTGCCAGCAGCACGATTGCGATATATCTTAGAGCTTTCATGCGCTGCCTCCTTGCCTGGCCTACGGTCCGCCTGAACCGGCGAAGGGCCGGTCGGCGATGCCAACTTTCAACTTAGGTCTGACGATCTGGTTCCAGATTACGTGCATGACCGGTACGTCGAGATCGTCAGGTTTGTTGTGATAGTAGCTGTCGATATCGACGATGATGGTTTCCATCGGGACGCCGCGCAGGCCCTCGGCCAGCTTTGCAGCGAACCCCTGTCTCTTCAGTTCGGGGTGGCGTTGAATCACGTTTTCCTCGATGGTCACCACGTGTCCGATTCCCCAGATGAAAGTGATCTTCGCCTCAGGGGGAAGAGTTTGCCAAGTTTCCCCAGTGAGCACCGGCATCTCCTTCAGATCCTTGCTGAGATCACCGGTCGGGTTATCGTCAGCCGCAAGGGCGGGTGTCATGCCGGAAAGACTTGCGACCAGCGATAGGACACAAAAAGAACGAAGTACTGTCTTAAGTAACTTCATGTCCCACCTCCACACTATGTGTTGCGGTTCCAAGCACTTATTATATCAAAGCTGTACTCTGAGGGATCACGGAAAAAGCTCTGGTGAATGGGAGTGAGAGAGGATGACTAAGACAAAGAGGCAGGTTCACGAGTGGGAAGGCAGGAATGAGGCCGCTGGCGAAATGCAAGAAAGGCCGGTCATAGTGACCGGCCTTTCTTAATATGGCGGAGAGATAGGGATTCGAACCCTAGGTACCTTTCGGTACACCTGATTTCGAGTCAGAAAAATAGCCTTTTCATGGCGGTTCAATTCGTTTCAGTGTGTTTCAGTAAGTTGTTGACTTCATAGTGTTTATTGCATAATGTGAGGGTTGTGTTTTGATCTTATTTGAGGCTTTTTTAACCGCAAGGAGGTTGCACAGAGGTTGCACGAGAGGTTGCACGAGAGGTTGCACGAAACCGTGCAACCTCTTCCCCGCGGAGGTCAAATGTTCACCGACAAGTACATAAAAGCCTTGAAGCCGAAGGCTGGCAAATACTACGAACGTGAAGGCAACGGATTTGCAATTCGGGTGATGCCATCGGCGGCCAAGACCTGGCTCTTCATCTACACCTTCGACGGGAAACGCAGGGAACTGGCTCTTGGCCCCTATCCGGACGTATCGCTCAAAACGGCAAGGGAGCGTCATGCGGAAGCCGTCAAGATCCTCAACAACGGAAAGAACCCTGGCGCCCTAGAGGAAGAGAAACGTCTAGAGCGTAAACGGACTCCATTCGTCGCGGACTTTATAGAAGAGTACCTGCAGCGCCACGCAAAGGACCATAACAGGGGCTGGAAGGAGATTGAGCGCGCCCTGAAGGCAAACATACTGCCCAAGTGGGGAAAGCGGAAAATAACCGACATACGGCGCCGGGATCTAGTCTTGATTCTCGATGAGGTCGCTGATCGAGGAGCTCCGGTTATGGCCAATCGGTTATTAGCCTATACCCGCAAGATGTTCAGCTATGCGGTCAAGAGAGATGTGTTGGAGGTGAACCCGTTCATGGGGATGGATCGTCCTGAGCGAGAGCATTCCAGGGAACGGGTTCTTTCGGCGACGGAAATCAGAACTTTTTGGCGAAACCTTGACGAGGCAAGGATGAGCGATAGCGTGCGACGCGCTCTTAAATTGATACTGGTAACAGGGCAGCGCCCTGGGGAAGTGATCGGTATGCATCGGCGTGAGATCGACGGTGACTGGTGGATGGTTCCCGGAGAGAGGTCCAAAAATAAGCAGGCTCACAGGGTGTACCTGACGAGGATGGCGCAAGAGCTAATCGGAGACGCCACAGAGTATATCTTTCCCTCTCCCAGGAACGAAGGGAAGCCCCTCGAGGTTCGGACCCTGACAAGCGCCATAAAGGACAACTTGCCGCACCGGCCCGAAAGCAGGGTTGAAGACCTCCTGGGGATCCCTCACTTTGTTCCTCACGACCTGCGTCGTACCGCTGCAACCTGCTGGGCGGAGATGGGGGTGCCAGGTGAGTTGATTGACAGGTTGCAGAATCATATCACTCGTCAAAAACAGGGAGTGGGGCACGTCTACAACCGCTACACGTATGATCGCGAGAAGCGAGAAGCAATGGAGAGTTGGGAGCGCAAACTAACGATGCTTACTGTAGCTGAGCCTGTCGCCAAAGTTATACGGCTACCACGATAGAGTCTAGATCAAAAGTCCAGCCGTTCTGCATATACACCTGACGCAGCCCTATCGACTTCCGTCGCTTGAAAATCCGTCCTTTTAAGGTGTTGCATGGTACCGTACTGCAATAAAAACAGCCTCAAGAGGCTGTTTTTATTGCGGTACCGCCGGTACCGTCGCGGCAACGTCATAAAAGGAAGCCATTTTTGTTCTTGGCGGGACACTTTTGCCTGCAGTGAGCAGCGATCAAGTGAAGCTGGAGTGAAGTCTACTCAACGCCGGTTTCATAGTGACAGCTGTATTCCAAGTGGTCAGAAAGGAGGCTAACAAAAGGGGTATGAGGGTATCTCCTATGTCCTTTACAATTTCTAACCTGTGCTTTATAAAGCTGGTGCACCGGATGGCCAAAACCTTTTTGAAATCTCTCTCGGGGTGATGAATTTGACTGCAAATAGGAGCACCGAATACCTTATCAGTCTGGTAAGCGAATTTCGTAAATTACCGCAGGAAACCGAGTGGCTTGAGTTCAAGGTCAGCAAGGCGGCGCCGGAAGATGTCGGGCAATATCTTTCGGCATTGGCCAACTCAGCAGTCTTGGCCGGGAAGGCTTTCGGTTACATGGTGTGGGGAATAGATAACGCCACCCATGACATCCTAGGCACCGACTTTTCTCCAATGTTAGCTCGTATCGGCAACGAAGAACTGGAGAACTGGCTGTTGCACCAGCTGTCACCGAAGATCCATTTTCGTTTCTTCGAAGTCGAGATCGAAGGGAAAAAGGTGGTCGTTTTGGAAATCGGAAGAGCTTTCCGGCATCCCGTGCAGTTCCAAAATCAGGAGTACATTCGGGTTGGATCGTACAAAAAGAAGCTGAAGGATTTCCCGGAAAAGGAGCGTGAGCTTTGGCGGATATTCGATCACATTCCCTTTGAAAATCTTGTTGCCGGCGAGGAACTTCCTGGCGAGGATGTCCTCAAGCTCCTTGATTACCCGGCGTACTTTGATCTGCTCAAGCTGCCGCTTCCGGAGTCGCGGGATGGGGTTCTCCAGAGCCTGGAGGCTGATGACCTCATCCAACGAACGGAGGCAGGACGCTGGAATATTATGAACCTGGGCGCGATGTTGTTTGCCAAGAGGTTGGACCTCTTCCGCGCATTGCGGCGAAAGGCGGTCCGCGTCATTGCCTATAAAGACAACAGCAGGATTGAGACCATTCGGGAACAGGATGGCTCTAAAGGATACGCAAGCGGGTTCGAAGGTTTGATCGGATACATAAACGCCCTTTTGCCGTCCAATGAGGTGATAGGGAAAGCACTGCGTAAGACGGTGCCAATGTATCCTGAACTCGCCGTCCGCGAACTGGTGGCGAACGCTCTTATCCACCAAGACTTTTTTGTCACGGGCAGCGGGCCCATGATCGAGATCTTCTCTGACAGAATGGAGATCAGCAACCCGGGCATACCGCTTGTGCAGATCGACCGCTTTTTGGATACTCCACCGAGATCCAGAAATGAAGCGCTTGCATCATTTCTGCGGCGGATAGGGGTTTGTGAGGAGCGCGGCAGCGGTGTCGATAAGGTCGTTTTCCAGACGGAATGTTTTCAACTCCCGGCTCCAGTATTTGAGGTGACTGGTGACAATACACGTGCGGTTTTGTTTGCGCATCGCACGCTGACCAAGATGGACAAGGAGGATAGGGTCCGAGCATGCTACCTTCATGCATGCCTGAAGTACGTCAACAGGGAGTATCTGACCAACACATCCCTAAGGGAGCGGTTCGGTATAGAGCCAAAGAACATGGCCGTAGCGTCAAGGCTCATCAAAGAGGCGGTAGCCGCAGGAGCCATAGTACCCTATGACGTCACGGCTGCCCCCAAGCTGATGAAATATGTTCCCTGGTGGGCAGCACCTACGGGTGGGGGGAGTTGATAGCTACTTGACGCTCAAGGCCATATCAGAAAAATCCATACTGCTATGAGGTGAAAAACATCAATGGAATCGGATAGTTTCTCGCGTTGATGTTTACTTGATGGGTACTTGATAGGTTGGTCTGTCGAAGAGGTTGCACGAGAGGTTGCACGGAGGAAAATGCAAAAACAAAGGGTTATGGCGATAACCATAACCCTTTGTTTTTATTGGCGGAGAGATAGGGATTCGAACCCTAGGTACCTTTCGGTACACCTGATTTCGAGTCAGGCACCATCGACCACTCGGACATCTCTCCGGATATGCTGTTGTCAAAGGAGCGAGGCTCCTCAGAGCAGAAAGATATACCTTATTCCAAAGAGAAATTCAACCCTGTTGTGGTACCCCGACTTCAATAGGTAAGTCCCGCATAGAAATCCTGCAGAAATTGCCGCTGTGTCTTGGTCAGAACACCCCTTGTGTCTATCTCCGACAAGATGCGCCAGATAAGACCGAGCTCGCTGTATACCCTGAGCACGGCGGTGAGTTTGTGGCGCGAATGATCTTCCGAGGCAATGGTCCCCTGCAGCAACTCCTCGGTATAGGTCGCCAGCCGGGTTATCTCATGGTGCGTCGCCATGATGGCGTTCGGGGTGATTTCTTCAATTTGCATAGGCCCCTCTCAAAGCCGTAGAAAAAAGATTGGTTGTCCTAAATTTTCGGCTCAAGCTCCGAAAAGGTTTAGGGCTTTTTTTCTCTTTTTTTCTCAGCTGTTGAGGGACTTTTTCTCCTGTTTTTTCTGCGCGCGTAAGTTTGCGAAAAAACAGGAGAGCATACGCGAGGTTTCCTCGCCACGTACGCCGGGGGTGAGAACGACGCTGTGGTTCAGCCGCTTGTCATCGGAGAAGTCGAAGAGCGATCCCGCCGCGCCCCCTTTGGGGTCGTAGCTGCCGAAGACGACGCGGTCCAGTCGCGAGAGGATTATGGCTCCCATGCACATGGTGCAGGGCTCGAGGGTGACGTAGAGGGTGGCGCCGGTGAGGCGCCAACTGGCGAGCTTCTTTGCCGCTTTGCGTATGGCGATCATCTCGGCGTGGGCGGAAGGGTCCTGTTTGCTTTCGCGCAGGTTGTGCCCGCGCGCGATCACGGCCCCGTCTTTCACTATCACGGCACCGATGGGTACCTCGCCGATCGACTCGGCCTTTCGGGCCTGGTCGATGGCCTTGCCCATCCAGTAGTGGTCGTCTTTGATCATGCTGCCTTCTTCTCTGAGATGTCGGGCCGTATTCCCCCTCCCTGACCCTCCCCCTCCGGGGGCGGGGACGTGGTGCCGGCAGAAAAAGCTGAGGGGAAAGCGGTTTTGAACGTAGAACGTAGAACGGGTGTTAGCCTTAGTGGAGTCCTTCGCCGGTGGTGGTCATGACGAGTTTGCCGTGCTTCACGCCTTTGACGCCGATCAGTTCATCGGCGATGCGGCGCACGTCGCGGGCCTTGCCGCGCACAACCAGGACTTCCAGACAGTTGTGGGCATCGAGGTGTACGTGCAGCGCCGATATGATCTGGTCGTGGTGGGCGTGCTGATGCTCGGTCAGCTTATCGGAAAGATCGCGCACGTGGTGGTTGTAGACCAGGGTTACCGTGCCGACTCCTTCCTTTTCACCTTCTTCCCAGTCGAGCTCGACCTGGGCGGCCCGGATCAGGTCGCGGATCGCCTCGGAGCGGTTGGCGTACCCTTTTTGTTCGATAAGCCGGTCGAAGCTCTCCAGCAACTGGTCGTCCATGGAAATGCCGAATCTTACTGTCTCGCCCATGCATGACTCTCCTTGAGAAAAAGTGCCTTACTATACGTGAAAGACAAAGGAGAGTCAAAACCGACCTCACGCAAAGCCGCCAAGGCGCAAAGAAAAGCAAGGCTTAAAACGTTTAACAGGGATAAAAGGGATAAAGGGGATGACCAACCACGATTTGGTTGTATCCCTTTTATCCCCTCTATCCCTGTTTGTTTATGAAGTTGGTTCTTTCTTTGCGCCTCTGCGGCTTTGGGTGACAAAGCCGTTGAACTATTTGAGGTAGCTGCGGATGCCGGGTTCGAAGTTGACGGGCTCGAAATGGAAGGTCCTGCGCCAGCTGCCGTCACAGGTGCTGCCCTGCACCAGCATGGCGATCTGATCGGAGGTGATGGGGAAGAAGGAAAAGCCCTCGAAGAAGGGAACCACCAGGCGCATGAGGGACAACGGATTCTTTATCTTGGCGACGTGGCTTTTGCCCAGAACACGCCCGATGATGTCGAGGAGCTCGTTGTAGGTGTAACGGTCGGGACCGCACAGATCGTACTCCTGCCCAACGGTCTCCGGCTTTTCAAGGGAGTCGGCAAAGCAGCGGGCGACGTCGTCGGCGGAGATGGGCTGCAGCTGGTAGTTCCCGTCGCCTATGACGGGCATGGCGGGGAAGGTGCGCATGTAGCCGGCCAGCATGTTGATGAATTCATCTTTGGGGCCGAAGATGATGGAGGGACGGAAGATGGTGTAGTCGAGTCCCGACTGGCGCACCAGTTCTTCCGCCTGGTACTTGCTTTTGAAGTAGCGGGCGGTGCTCTCGGCACGGGTGCCCAGCGCGGACATCTGCAGGTGGCGCCTCACGTCGCCTTTCTTCGCCGCGGCCAGGATGTTGCGGGTGGCCTCTATGTGCAGGCGCTGGAAGGTGACCCCGCGCCCGGAGAATTCCCTGATGATCCCGACCAGGTTGATGGTGGCGTCGCAGCCGCGCACCGCCTCCTCGAAGCTTTCCGGCCGGGTGACGTCTCCCACGATCTCCTCGACGTCGGGCTCGATGCTCCCCAGGCTTCTGCGGTGCACCAACAGCCTCAAGCTGTGTCCCCGCGCCAGAAGCGCCTCTCTTACATGCCCTCCCACGAAACCCGTGCCGCCCGCCAGAAAGATCAACATACACGCCTCCACCGCATCTGCCGCCAGTAACCAGCACCGGGTTCTGGATTAATGATAACAGCGGATAGTGTAGCAGGTGTTCCTGGATTCTCCATTCGGGCAACAAACTGTATACAAAATCTTGTGTTCAGGGTTTTCTTGTGTTAAAAAGCCTTTCACAACAAAGACTAGAGGAGACCCGCCATGGCTGAGCAAGGTGATGTCTGTTACACATTTGAAGCTGCGATCGAAATGGCCGCCCAGATGGAAAACGAGGGCTTTCGCGCTTATCTAGCCGCGCTGCGCATCGTCAAGGACAAGGCTGCCCGCCAGATCATCAAAGAAGCCGCTTTCGACGAGCTGGAGCACAAGCACCAGTTGGAGAAGGCGCTGGTCGAAGGGGAGATGAAAGGGGGAGAAGGGCTGCACCAGCCGGTTCCCACCATGAACCTCGACTACGTGCTGCCGAAGAAGGAACTCCGCCCCGATTCCACAGCACGTGACGCCATGGCCTACGCCATTCACCTGGAGAAGGGCTCCATCGACTTTTACGACCGGATGTCCCGCGGCTGCGAGGGGGCTCCCATGGCCGTCCTGTTCAAAAAGATGCTTGCGGACGAGTCCCGCCACCTCCAGGAACTGGAAGACCTGTACGAGCAGCACTTCATGACCGAGAACTAGATCCTGTCTTTCGACGTCGTACCGGGATACAAAAAAATCCCCTCCTTTTCGGGAGGGGATTTTTTGTTGTCCGGATGGGCTGGTTTCTGATTTTACTAGAGGATCTCAACCAGCTTCAGGTCGAAGTTGAGTGCCTGGCCTGCCAGCGGATGGTTGGCGTCGATGGTGATGGTTGCGTCGGTCACCTCGGTCACCATCACGTTGAAGATCTGGCCGTCTTCCTGGGTCACTTCCAACTGCTGTCCGACTTCGGGTTTCATCTCCGGGGGGAGGTCGCCGCGCGGCACCACCGCCACCATCTCTTCCATCCTCTCGCCGTACGCTTCGTCCACGGGGATGTGGATGGTCTTGGATTCGCCCACGGAAAGCCCTTTGACCCCCGCATCGAAACCAGGAATGACCTGGCCGGAGCCGATGACGAATTCAAGCGGGCCGTGGCCGCAGCCGCAATCGTCCTCGCCGCACTCGGAAGAGTCGAACACGGTGCCGTCGTCAAGTCTCCCAGTATAATGAACCTTTACGCGGTCCCCGTCTTTAGCTTGTGCCATATTGTTCACCTCGCATTATTTTGGACATAAGCTCCAGAGGTTACCAGATGACCGTGACATAATCCACCGTTTTATTGTTTTTCCCCGTTCGCCGGGCAGGCGCCGGCCTTGCCGTAGCGGTCGCTTGCGTTCCCGCCGCATTTATCTTTTGTCAAATCCATCACGGAAATGGTATGTATCTACCCTTGGGGGATTCATGGAGACGAAGAACAGGGCAATGCTTTTCAACGGCCTCGTGGTCGGCATCGAGCAGATGGACGTGCTCATCGGCAAACAGGGGTGGTACACCTACCAGGTGATCCGTCATCCCGGCGGCGCCGGCGTTCTCGCGCTGCACGACGACGGCTGCGTGACCCTGATCCGGCAACTGCGTCCCGCGGTGGACGACTTCCTGCTGGAAATCCCCGCCGGGAGGCTCGCCCCCGGAGAGGACCCGCAACTTTGCGCTGCGCGCGAGCTGATGGAGGAGACCGGGCTGGTGGCAAAGAGCATCGTTTCCCTCGGCATCGTCCATCCTTCGCCGGGCGTCTTCGACGAGGTGGTTCATCTCTACCTCGCCACCGGCCTGTCCCAGGGGGAGGCCGCACCGGAAGCGTACGAGGAGATTTCCTGCCAGAAGATCCCGTTTGACCAGGCCCTGGCCATGGCCATCGACGGCAGCATCACCGACGGCAAGACCATCGTGGCGCTTTTGCGCGCCCAGAGGCACCTGGCATGATACTGACCGCACGGATAGACGCTGAGCAGGCGGGACTCAGGCTCGATGACGCAGCCAAACTGCTGTTCCCCCAGCTCTCCAAGGGTGAGATCCGCCGAGTGATCGACTGGGGCGGCTGCAACATCAACCAGGTGCTGGTCCGGGTCGCATCCCGTCAGGTGAAAGAGGGGGACGAGGTAGCCCTGGGACTGATGGAGGCGGAGCGCTGCATCGACCTCGTGTACCAGAAGCACGAACTGCTGTACGAGGACAAGGACTTCCTCGCCGTGTACAAGGCGGTAGGTGTCAACAGCCAGCGCACGCCGTACCAGTTAAAGGGGACAGTGGAGTACGCCGTCGAGTGTTACATGAAGAGCATCGGACTGCGGGATCCGTCCCGCGTGGTGCACCGCCTGGACCGCGGCACCAGCGGCGTCATGTTCTTCCCCAAGCACAAGCAGGCGGCGACGCTGATTTCCAACCTTCTCAAGGAAGGGAAGGTGCAGAAGACCTATTGGGCGCTGGTGTCGGGATCGCCGGATCAGCAGAGCTGGAAGGTCGATGCGCCGCTGGACCGGGTCAGCAAGTTCCGTTACGGCGTGTCGCACAGGGGCAAGCCGGCGCGCACCGTGTTCAACGTTTTGGGCGAAGGGCGCGGGGTGACCGCCATCGAGGCGAAGCCGCTTACCGGGCGGACCCACCAGATCCGCGTGCACCTGGCCCATTCCGGCTTTCCCATCATCGGCGACGAGAGCTACGGCGGCATTCCCGCCAGCAGGATGATGCTGCATTGCCGGGCCATGCGCTTCACCGGGCCGCGCGGCAAGATCATAGAAGCGGTGGCGCCGCTTGATGCGGATTTCCTGGAGGCCGCACCGGAAGGGGCGTTCGAGCAGCAGGAGAAAGACGCAACAGCATAGTAACAGGGATAAAAGGGATGCAGGGGATAACGGCGAAGACAAAGGAAAAACCTAAGAAGTTTAGGTCTTATCCCTTTTATCCCCTTTATCCCTGTTAGACAGGTTTTTTCACTAATCGTAATACGGAGGGTAATTATGAAGAAGACGTTGTTACTGATGCTGGTTCCGGTGGTATTGCTGGTGGCGGGAGCCTTTGCGGTCTGGGGCGATGAGCAGACACCGGTGCAGCCCAAATGCGGCAACTGCGCCAAGATGCAGCAGGCCCAGCAGCAGGCGCCGTGCGACAACTGCCCGAAAAAGGATGCCGCAGCTCAGCCCAATTGCGACAAATGCGCCAAGGGTGCTGCCGTGCCGTGCGACAACTGCCCGAAGAAGGATGCCGCAACTCAGCCGGCTTGCGACAAGTGCCAGAAACTGAAGGGTGCTCAGGCCGCTCCGGTGGCTGGTTGCGCCAAGTGCGCGAAGCTGCAGCAGGATCAGGCCCCTGCGGACCAACCGGTCCAGAAGGAATGCTGCAAGAAGCAGAAGGTTATGTAAATTCTCGATACGGGCTTCGGCCTGCCGACGTGAATGAAAAAGGGGACAGGCACCTGACGGAGCCTGTCCCCACCCCCTAACTACGCTTACGAAAGAGGCCACCTGCTGGTGTGCGGGTCGAAGGCTTGCTGCCCGGTAGCATCGGGATTGTCGATCAATAGCGCACGAACCGGCGCCCCGTCTCCGTCCTTCAGCTTCAACGGCAGGCAGATCAACTGGTAATATCCCGCCGGAACGCCGGCAAGGTTGACTCCTTCGATAACGGGGATGCCTCCGTTCAGAAGAATCCGATGCACCTCGCCGTCCCCGTCCATCGGTTCCACCGAAAGATAGTCGACCGCCACCAGTTTTACCTTCAAGTGGTGCAGGTAGTGCGCCCCCTCCGCCGTGAGAGCAGCGAAGTCGTCATGAAAGGTGTTGTCTTTCCAGAATTCGGAGTTGCCGGTTTTGATCAGCAGCCTTTCCACTCCCTTCAACTCCAGCGCCTCCAGTTCGTCGCGGCCGATCTTTTTGGCGCGGGGGATTTCCACCACCCGTGCCTGCCCGATGAGCAGGTCGAGCGGGATCTCGTCGACCGTTATGCCGGCATCGTTGAAATGGCGGGGAGGATCTATATGGGTACCGGAGTGGGTGCCCATCGTGATGCGGGAAAGGTTGGCGGTGTCGCCCTTGGCGATGCGGTGCCAGGGCTCCACGCTGATAGAGGGGTCCCCGGGGTAGGAAGGGAGATCGGGTGACAGCGCTACGCTGATGTCGTGGATTCTCATGGGGCACCTCCCGGAACAACTTAATGTGAAGCGGCACCGGTAAGTATAACGCAGATCAAAAAAAACGGCTCAACGCAGAGCCGCAAAGGCGCCAAGAGATAGCCTTGTACAAGATTACGCGGATTCTTCTCTTTGCGACTTAGCGCCTTTGCGCCTTTGCGTTAATGCCTTTTGGAATTTAGGAAGGCTCGACTTCAGCAATCAGCCGCTCGAGGTCGGCCTCGCTGAAGCGGTAGCGCTCGCCGCAGAATTCGCAGGTAACCTCGGCGCCATGCTGCTCTTTGAGTATCGAACTCAGTTCCTTCGTCCCCATCGAAATGAGCACCCGCTCGATGCGCTCGCGGCTGCAGCTGCAGGCAAACCCGACGGCGCGCTTCTCCAGGATGTCGTACTCCATGCCGGAGAGAAGCATCTCCATGATCTCTTCGGGCGTCTTACCGCCGCGCAGCAGTTCGCTCAAAGGGGGGAGCTTGTCGATGTGATCCATCAACTCCTCTACCACCAGAGGATCGAGCGGCGGTATGGCCTGAATCAGGAAACCGCCGCACGCGGTCACTTCGCCATCCTGCTCGATGAATTCGGCGATGCCCACGGCCGACGGGATCTGCTCGGACTCCACCAGGTAGAGGGCCAAGTCTTCCGCTATGCCGCTGGTGTAAAGCTGAACGGTGCCGCGATAGGGCTCCTTGAGCCCGAGATCTTTGGCGACGGTGAGAAAGCCCGCGCGTCCCAGGGCATTGGGCACGTCGAGGGCGCCGTCGGGACGAAGCATGTGCACCTGCGTGTCGCCGACGTAGCCGCGCACGCTGCCGTCGCTGTCCGCCTCGATGACGATCTTCTTCAGTGGGCCGTTCCCCTCGAAGCGCATCGCCACCCGCTGGCCGCTCTTCAGCATGGCACCCATGAGCGCGCCTGCGGTAAGGGCGCGTCCCAATGCGGCGGTTGCCGTCGGCAGGGTGCCGTGGCGCCGGCACACCTCGCTGACCGTGTTGGTGGTAACGCAGGTAAGGGCCCTTACGCTCCCGGATTTGGCTATGGCGCGCACCAAGTAATCTGTCATAGAACCACCCCCACCCTTCCTCCTATTTCACCCTGCTTAAACCAGAGTTCCTTCAATGTAATGTAATCCCAGATGCTGATCCCCTTCACCCGGTGGGCGAACAGTTCGGCGAGCCGCGGCACCCGGTTCAGGTCGCACACCAGCAATTCACCCATCATGCTCAAGAACGGTATCCTCTGCACCACCTTCCTGGTCAGCCAGTCGAGATCGAGCGGCGCAACCGGGCCAAGCTTGAGAAATACGCACTTACGCGCGGCGCTGAACTCGATCCCTTCCAGCGTGAAGCTGGCGGAAAAGGGGATGGCGAAAGGGACCAGCCGTTTCTTGAGTCGGCCGGAGACCTCGCAGTACCCGTTTTCGATGATCAGCCTGAACTCAATCAGCTCGTCGTCCAGCGCCTTGTCCAGGAACTCGCGCTGCAGGTACTCCTGGGTGATCCGGAATTCCCGGCGCAACAGGAGATCCTTGAGACTCTGCTCCTGTACCAGCCCCATGAACGCGGGATCGTTGAGCCGGTCCTGGATGCGGTCCTTGAGCCTGTCGATGATCCCCATGGCTTACACCAGTCCGGTGCTGAAGTTGAATTCCGAAGCGCCTGGAACGGCGATCCCCTTGCGGAACGCCTCCAGCACCCGGTCGCGTTCCTGCTGCTGCAGCCCCGAGAGGTCGAGCAGGAACTTGCCGCAGCCGAGCCCGCGCAGGTCGTTTCGGTACTGGGTCAGGGCAAACGGCGTCTGTGCGCTCACCACGGTCAGGTGGTCCTTCACCTTCACCGAATAGAGGTCGCCGCGGTCCGAGGCGAGGGGCGCGTCCCCCTTCATGTCTTTGATGGCGATCTTGGACGTGATCACCGGGACCGGCGCGTAGAGGAGCACGCCTCGCTCGATCTTCAGGTCGCTGGCAAGCAGCTGTGCCAGGTTGGCGCGGTCGTCCTCTATGTACAGGGTGGCGCGGGACACCCCCAGCTCCTGCCAGGACAGAAGCGCCTGGCTGTTCAGCGAGAAGAGCCGGTAGTCGGTGTTGAGCTCCGCGTCTGTCCCTTTGAAGAACTGGAACTGGGACAGGTTGGTGAGCTCGAAACGTTTGAAGCCGGCCTGGAGTATGCCCTGCACCGCGTCGCGGTAGAAGGGGAGGTCCGCTTCGAAGATGATGAAGGGGAGCTGCCAGATGACCTTGTGCTCGCTTCCTTTGAGCTTGCGGGCGAAGGGGCCGAACTGATGCAGGTTCGCCTTGGAGACCGGCAGTATCACCGTGTCGACCAGGTCGCGGTGCAATTCGTGCCAGTCCTTGACGTGCTCGAGCTTCACCGCCAGTTCTTCCTTGCCCCGAAACGGTGCCGTGCGTTTGCCGACCAGGGCAGCGAGCGCCTTGTCCCGGTTCTGGGCGCTCCTGTCCTTGAGCGCACCCAGCGACTGCTCGGCAAGCCAGGCGTAGAAGCGGCGCCGGATGTCCTTGAGGACGGGGGGAGGGATCATCAGCGCGGGGAAGTCCGGGGCCGACAGCGAGGCCAGGGTGAACTGGGTGTCGCCGCTTTTGGAGAACTGCGCGCGCAGCACACCCTCCATATCGCTGGTGCGCGAGGGCTCCAATTCGCCCAGTTCGAATTCGGTGGTGAGGTCGCAGCCGAGCACCTTGGCGTCGATCTTCAGCTTCTGGTCCTGGTAGGAGAGGGTGAGCCGGCAGGGGATGCTGCCTCCCTTCACCCCTTCCAGCCGCCTCAGGCAGGCGTTCTCGCTCATGGTGAAAGCGGTCTCGGAAGAGACCTTGAACACCGAGTCGCCCAGCTTGAACGGGAAGGGAGAAGGCGTCGACACCAGGGTGTTCGCCTTGGCGTTCATAATCTTCTTGCCGCCCAGGTAGAGCTCCTTGATGGTGAAGGCGCGGCCGGCCATGTCGCTCTTGGGCTGGACCCGGATGCGATCGCCGACGTGCAGCGCGTCCTTGGTGTCGAAGCTGATCCGGTTGCCGCGGATCTCCCTGATGTCGCCGAGGTAGCGTCCGGTCGCTCCCTTGATGGAGGGGGTGGAGATGTCGGTCGGGTTGTGCGAGGCGAGGAAGCCCTTGGTCGGCACCCGCCCGAAGGAGAGTTTCAGGAGCTCCTTGGCTTGGGCCACCTTGGCCGCATGCTCGCCCGGCGCCGCGTCGAGTACCATGCGGTAGGCGCCGATGACGCTCGCGACGTACTCCGCCGATTTCATCCGCCCCTCGATCTTCAGGGAATGGACGCCCGCCTCGATGAGCTGCGGGATCATCTCGATGCTGGAGAAGTCGTTGGTGGAGAGGTAGTACCCTTCCTTTCCCTTATGCTTGTACTGGCGGCGGCAGGGCTGCGCGCAGCGCCCGCGGTTGCCGCTGTGTCCGCCCAGGAACGAGGAGAAGAAGCATTGGCCGGAAATGGAGAAGCAGAGGGCGCCGTGGATGAAGCACTCGATCTCGGCGCGGCTTGACGCCACGATCGACTTTATCTCGTCGATGTGCAGCTCGCGGGCCAGCACCACGCGTTCGAAACCGAGCTCCTCGAGCTGGCGCACACCCAGCGAGTTGTGGATGGTCATCTGCGTGGATGCGTGCAGCGGAATGCCCGGGAAGAATTCCCGCGCCAGGCGCGCCACCGCCATGTCCTGCAGGATCACGCCGTCCACCCGCATCGCCTCCAGGGCGGCCAGGTTGTCGACCAACAGCGGCAGCTCGTTTTCTTTGACGAGGGTGTTGAGGGTGACGTAGACCTTCCTGCCGTGGGCGTGGGCATAGGCGGTCATGCGCTCCATCTGGGAGAGGGTGAAGTTCTTCGCCTTGGCGCGCGCGGAGAAGTCACGCAAACCGGCGTAGACCGCGTCGGCGCCGTTCTCCATGGCGGCGAAAAAGGCTTCCAGCGAGCCTGCGGGTGAGAGTAGTTCGGGTTTATTGGTAACGACGGCGTTTGATTTTAATGACATCTGCCTAGAGTACCGGAAGGGGGGGCACGGGTCAAGGGGCAACGGGCAGGGGCTCAAATCCCCCCTGTCCCCCCTTCGCAAAAGGGGGGGACGTTAGGTCACGTGCATGGCAGAAGGGGCTGGCTCCGTTAGGTGCCTGTCCCTCTTGCGGAGCTCATTTCAGCTTAGCCAGCTTCCCAAACACTAAGGGGACAGGCACCTGGCGGAGCCAGTCCCCTCCTCCGGGGAGGGCTACTTCTTGGGCTGGATGGGGAGGTACTTGTACCTGCGCTTCTTGCTGGTGAGATCCGCTAACGAGTAGAGATCGGACTGGGCTATGCTCCAACCGGAACCTTCCCGCTTGAGATGGATGGACTTGGTAACGAATTCGGTGCCGGGTGTGCTGACCTCGAAGCCGAGGCGTGCCTGCACGACGGCGCTTTTGCCACTTTTCAGCGAGACCCTGGGCTCCTGGATCTTCTCCCAGCAACAGGCGGGCTTGCGCGGTGCGGAGGCGAGGCGGTTCGCGAACTTCTCTTTGCCGTCTTTGCCGCCGCTGGTGCGCTGGTAAAGTTCCTCGTACCTGCCGTCGCGCCAGAGGTCGAGGATGGCCTCGAAGTCCTTCAGCACCTCCTGTTCACCGGCGGATGCGGCGTCGCGTGCGGGGACACCGCGCCGGGCGCCCTCGGACGGTGCGGCAGCGATGGCGACAAGAAACAGAAGGATCAGCAAGGGACGCAGGACGGGCATGATTCACCTCCTCCAGTGCAAGTACCCGGAGAGCATACCTTAAAATGTATGCGGTGCCAGTCGTTGCCACTGCTAGTTGATGAACTGGCAGCGCTCCTCCCCCCGGAGGGGGGAGGTTGGGAGGGGGGATAGCCTGAAAGAGTCGCTAAGCGCCCCCTCCCTGACCCTCCCCCTCCGGGGGAGGGAATTATCTTCCCGCCCCCCAGTGCCTAGCCCCTGCCTCTGCTTTACAGCGTCTTATCCGCCGCCTCCGCGAACAGTTTCAGACGGTCCATCAGTGCCTGGAACTTCTTCGGCTTCAAAGACTGCGGCCCGTCCGAGGACGCCTTCTCGGGATCGGGATGCACTTCGATGATCAGACCATCGGCGCCTGCGGCAACCGCGGCATAGGACATCGGCGCGATGTAGTGGTAGTTGCCGGTGCCGTGGGAGGGATCGATGACGATCGGGAGATGGGTCTTGTTCTTCAGAACCGGGATGGCGGAGAGGTCGAGGGTGTTCCTGGTGGCGGTCTCGAAGGTCCTGATGCCGCGCTCGCACAGGATCACCGACTGGTTCCCCTCACTCATGATGTACTCGGCGCTCATCAGGAATTCCTGGATGGTCATGGACATGCCGCGCTTCAACAGGATCGGCTTGTTGATCTGCCCGACTTTCTTCAAGAGGGCGAAGTTCTGCGCGTTGCGCGCACCGATCTGAAGCATGTCGGAGTAGGAGGCGACCAGGTCGACGGTTTCGGGATCGATGACTTCGGTGACGAAGGGGAGGCCGGTGAGGTCGCGGGCCTTGGCGAGAAGTTTGAGGCCTTCTTCTTCAAGACCCTGGAAGGAGTAGGGGGAGGTGCGGGGTTTGAAGGCGCCCCCCCTGAGCATCTGGGCACCGGCGGCCTTGACGGCCTTGGCGGATTCGATGATCTGCTCCTCGCTCTCCACCGAACAGGGGCCGGCCATGACTACCAGTTCCTTGCCGCCGATGGCGAGGGTGTCGGAGATGCGCACGACACTCGGCTCTTTCTTCACTTCCTTGGAGGCCAGTTTGTAGGGCTGCAGGATGGGGACCACGCTCTCGACGCCCTGCATCGATTCGAGCGACTGCAGCACGCTCTTGCCCCGCTCGTCGCCGACCGCACCGATCACGTCGCGGGTGGTGCCCCGGATGATGTGCGGGGTGTAGCCGAGCTCCTTGATCCTCTTCGTTACCGCGTCCCGTTCCTTCTTTGCCGCTCCTGCCTTCATTACCACGATCATACTCACGCTCCTTTTGGTCCCCGAAAGCGAAAGGGCCGGAAGGATTGCTCCCCCGGCCCTTAGTATGATGTTCTGGTAATCTGCTATCCGAACCGTAAGGGGGAGGAGAATCCTGCCACCCCGGCTTCGGTTCGGAATTTAGTACCTGCTACCTAAATTACACCTCTACCCGGGGCGACGGCCTAAAATAAAAGCCGTACCAAAAGTAAAAGTTAGTAAAGGTAAAGTAGCCGGTGTTGATCATGACAGCGTTTATGCTACCCGCACGCTCTAATGTCAACAAAAAAGTTGCCCCTGCTCGTCCCCTGTGACACGCCGCCCGTATCGGCACTTACTTAGTCCCGAATTAATTCAATGTTGTTTGACAATCACCACCCTTTCCGCTAATTTGACCGGAATGCATGAGTGGCTGGTCAATTACGGGTTTTACTCCCTGTTTCTGCTGAGTTTCCTGGCAGCCACCCTGCTGCCGCTCGGCTCCGAGTGGCTGGTCGTGGCGCTGTTGATCGGGCGGGAAAATCCCGTCGCCGTGGTCCTCGTCGCCACCGCCGGCAATTACCTCGGAGCGCTCAGCACCTACTGGATCGGCCTCTATGGCGGCGACTTCCTGAGGCGTCGGGTGCTGCGCATGGACGAGCAGACCACGCAGAAGGCGGAGCGGTTCTATGATCGCTTCGGCTCGTGGTCGCTTCTGTTGAGCTTCCTGCCGGTGATCGGCGACCCGCTCTGTCTGGTCGGCGGCGTACTGCAGGTCGGTTTCATCCGCTTTTCCCTCCTGGTTCTGACCGGCAAGCTGGCGCGTTACGCGGCGGTCGCCTGGCTCACCCTGGCGGGGGCGGCACTCTGAAGTACGGAGGTTTGATGCTCAGCTGTACCAAGAAGGTTCTCCCCAACGGACTGCGCCTCGTTTCAGTCGAGATGCCGCATCTGCACAGCGCGGAGATTGCCATCTACATAAAAGCGGGAGGCCGCAACGACACCCCCGGCAAGGCCGGCATCTCCCATTTCCTGGAGCACATGCTCTTCCGCGGCTCCAGCGAGTTCGCTTCCAACCTGGAGCTTGAGATCGCCTTCGAGGCCATCGGCGGCAACGTCAACGCGGCGACCGACGAGGAGACCACCTGCTACTTCTCCCGCGTCCATCCCGGCCAGATCGCTGAGGGAATTCGTCTTTTCTCCTCGATGCTTTTGACCCCGACCCTGGAAGGGCTGGAAATAGAGAAGCGGATCATCACCGAGGAGGCGCTGGAGGACATCAACGAGCGCGGCGAGGAGACCAACACCAGTAACCTCTGCAGCAGGCTCTTGTGGCCGGACCATCCGCTCGGCACCCCCACCATCGGCTACCTGGAGAGCATCAAGGGGGTCACCGAAGACGACCTGCGCCGCTATCTCGCCGACCACTATGTTCCCGGCAACGCACTCATTGTCGCAGCCGGAAGGCACAATTCGGAGCAGTTCTTCGCCGCCTGCGAAAGGTTCTTTGCCGGCTGGAGCGGCGGCAGCGCCATCCCGCCCGTCCCGGCCAACCAGGTGCAGCAGGAGCCGCGTGCGGTGTTCGTCAAGGACTCGGACAGCCAGGTGAACCTGCAGATCGCCTTCCGCGGTTTTGCCCGCCATGACAAGCGGTTGATGGGGCTTCGGCTGATGCGGCGCATCCTTTCCGGCGGCGGCAGTTCGCGTCTGCACCTGTCGCTGAGGGAGAAACTGGGCATCGTCTATTCCGTGGATGCTTCCTTGTCCGCCTACGAGGAGACGGGGGCTTTCGCCATAGAGCTCTCCACCGCACCGGAGAATTTAGTGCTGGCAGTCTCCGAGGTGTTGCGCGAGGTGAAGAGTCTCGCTTTCGAGGAAGTCGGGGAGGCGGAGCTGGCACGGGTCAAGGAAGGATACTTCTACGATCTCGAGTACAGCGCCGATTCCACCTACGAAATGCAGGTCCGTTACGGCTGGGGCGAGCTGATGTCCCTGGAGAGGACCATCGAAGAGGACCGGGCCGAGGCGGCCGCGGTGGGTGCGCAAGAGCTGCTGCACATGGCCCATGCCCTGTTCGCCCCGAAGAACCTGGTTCTCGCCGCCGTAGGCCCCTGGAAGGCGCCCGCCAAGCGCGCGGTGGAGAAGCTGGTCCGCGAGTACCAGAAGGGGTGGAGCTAACGGCAGAAACCGTTCAAGGTTCAACGTTCAACGTTCGAGCCGGGCACGTGTCGATGGCTTCGGGCCGGTGACGGCATGTGTGGAAGTGGAACGGACCGGGGACAGCACGTTGGCAAGTCAAGGTACGGTAGCAAAAAACTGAAGCGATAAATCGAACGTTGAACGTAGAACGTTGAACGGTTTTTGAGGTGTGTATGAAGACAGCTTTGTTGCTTATGGCTCACGGCAGCAGGATCGCCGAGGCGAATAACGCGGTGCACGAGATCGCTAAACGGGTTAAGAAGATGACGCAGTTCGAGATCGTAGAGGTCTCCTTCCGCGAACAGCACCTCCCCAATATCCAGCAGGGTGTGGACGCCTGCGTGGCACAGGGGGCGCAGCGGATCCTGCTCGTTCCTTACTTCCTCTACATGGGGGCCCACGTCCTGGAGGACCTCCCCGAGGAACTGGAGGAGGCGCGCAAACGCCACCCGGGCGTGGAGATGGTGCTCGGCAAACACCTGGGCGTGCACGACAAGCTGGCCGAGGTCGTGGTCGAGCGCGTCGCGGAGAGCCTTACCGAGCAGAGGTGGCACTGATGTCGGTGCACCTGCGCCCCGAGGAAATCGAGGCGGAGTCGTTCCGCATCATCGAGGAGGAACTGGGGCCGCACGATTGGAACGCGCAGATGTGGCCGCTGGTGCGTCGCGCCATCCACACCAGTGCCGACTTCGACTATGCCCGCAGCATGGTGATCACGGACCGGGCGGTGACCGGCGCCATCGAGGCACTGAAGGCCGGATTGGGTGTCGTCACGGACACCACCATGATCATCTCCGGCATGAACAAGGAGAGGCTCAACAGGTTCGGCGCGCAGCTCACCTGTTACGTCGCGGACCCGCAGGTCGCCAAGGAGGCCAAGGAACTGGGGGTGACCCGTTCCATCCTGGCCATGCGTAAGGCGGCAAGGGACGCGGGTAACGGTATATTCGTCATCGGTAATGCACCCACCGCCCTGTTCGAGCTGATCAGGCTGATCCGGGAGGAAGGGGTTCGCCCCAGGCTGATCGTGGCGCTGCCGGTCGGTTTCGTCGGCGCCGCCGAGAGCAAGGACGCTTTGCGGGAGCTGGCGCAGGAATATCCGGAGTTGCAGTTCGTCACCAACATCGGACGCAAGGGGGGCTCCAACGTTGCGGCCGCGGTGATGAATGCCATACTCATCCAGGCCGTCGGGGCTTGATCTGGAACTCGTTTTTGATGCCGGGAACCCATCGCCGGCCGTTGTTCATTCAAATTGAATGTTATTTTGCCTTCACATGGGATGAAGTATGAGCGGGAAAGAACTCAGATACGGCTTCACCACCGGTGCCTGTGCCGCCGCCGCAGTTAAAGGCGCTGCCCAGATGCTGCGCGACCAAGTACTGGTCGACGAGGTGCAACTGACGCTCCCCTGCGGCAAGGGGGCCAGGTTCCGCATCGAGGGTGGCGTGCTGCACGACAACACCGCTTCCTGCTTCGTGGTCAAGGACGCCGGCGACGATCCGGATGTGACCAACGGCGCCGAGATCCACGTCACCGCGCGGGTGGAAATGTTCACCAAGAACCGCATCGTGATCGAGGGGGGGACCGGCATCGGCAAGGTGACCAAGCCGGGGCTGGCGGTCCCGGTGGGCGAGTGGGCCATCAACCCGGTGCCGCGCAGCATGATCCTCGAGGTGGTGAAGGAAGTCTTCGCCGTCCGGTGCGTGCCGGCCACGTTCACCTTCACCATCAGTATCCCCAACGGAGAGGAACTGGCCAAGAAGACGCTGAACGAGCGGCTGGGCGTCGTCGGCGGGCTCTCCATCCTGGGGACCTCCGGCATCGTCAAGCCGATATCCACCAGGGCCTGGACCGATACCGTGGACACCGCGGTCGATGTTGCCCTCGCCTGTGGCTCCCGCACCGTGGTTCTCTCCACGGGCCGCAGCTCGGAGATGGCGGTGCAGCGGGTCCTGAAGCTCACCGATGAATCGTACGTGATGATGGGCGACCATTTCGGGTACTCCTTTCAGAGCTGCGCCAGGAAAGGAGTCCCGGAGGTGGTCGTCGCTGGACAGTTCGCGAAGCTGGTGAAGATCGCCTGCGGCCACGAGCAGACCCACGTCACCTCTTCGGAGTTGGACCTGGTGACGGTTGCCTCGTGGCTCGCGGACTCCCCGGGCACAGTTCACCTGGCAAAGCTGGCGCGGGAAGCAAACACGGCGCGCCACCTGCTGGAGGCTTCCGGCTTCGACAAGGCGCTCATCAAGCTGGTCTGTGGCAAGGTAGCCGAGGCATGCGCCCAACTGGCGCCCTTGCTTAAGGTGCGTGTGTTCCTGGCCGGGTACCAGGGGGAGATGCTGTACTTCGACCGGTAGCACTACGTCCCCTCTCCCGGAGGGGGAGGGACAGGGAGGGGGCTGCGGCTTAATGGCACGATGCCGACGCTTTCCCCCCTCCTAGCCTCCCCCCTCCAGGGGGAGGGACGCTCATTGATTATGTTTTGAAGGAAAGGAGGGGGGCATGGCGGAACAAAAGATTTACCTCGTCGGCGCGGGCATCGAGGGATGGGAAGGCTTCGGCAAACAGGCCCTCGAGGTCATCGACAGCGCCGAAGTCCTAATCGGCCACAAGCGTCTGCTGGACATCTTTCCCGACTTCAAGGGGGAGAAGCGTCTCCTCGAAGACCTCTCCATCATGCTGGAGCACCTGAAGAACACGGAGAAGAAAACGGTGGTCCTCGGTTCCGGCGATCCCAACTTCTTCGGTGTCGCCCGGTTCCTGCTCAGGAACCTCCCCAAAGAGCGCATCGAGATCTACCCCAACGTGACCAGCGTGCAGTACGCCTTCGCCCGGATCAAAGAGCCCTGGGACGACGCCACCTTCGTGTCCGTGCACGGCAGGGGGATCAAGCCGGCCCTGGATCGCATCGTGGCCAACGAAAAGATCGCCATCCTCACCGACAGCGTCAACACCCCGGCGGTCCTCGCCAGAGAGCTGATCCACCGCGGCGCCGAGGGGTACGAGGCCTGGGTCTGCGAGGACCTGGGGCTTGCTACCGAGAAATTCACCAAGACCGACGTGCGCGGCCTGGTCGACTTCAAGTGCTCGCCGCTCAACATCCTGATCCTGATCAAGACCTGGGAGCCGAACCTCGAGAACTACCCGGTGATCGGCATCCGCGATGACGAGTTCGCCACCGCGAAGAAACTGATCACCAAGGAAGAGGTGCGCGCCATCACCTTGGGCAAGCTGCAGCTGCAGGACGACCTGGTGATGTGGGACATCGGCGCCGGCAGCGGTTCCGTTTCCATCGAGGCGGGCAATCTGATGCCCAACGGCCGCATCTTCGCCCTGGAGAAGAACCCGCAGTACCTGACCTACCTCAAGGAAAACCTCAAGAAGTTCGTGGCCCGCAACGTCACCGTGGCCGAGGCCTTCGCACCCGAAGGGCTGGAGGACCTGCCCGATCCGGACCGCGTCTTCATCGGCGGCTCCGGCGGCATGCTCGAAGAGATCATCGAGGCGGTCGACAAGCGCTTGAAGCCCGACGGATTCATCGTCCTCAACGCGGTGACCCTGGACACCCTGACCAAGTCCGTGGAATTTCTTGAAGATCACGGCTACACCGTCGAGGTCACCTGCGTCAACATATCCAAGACCCGCAGCCTTACCGACTACAAGATGTTCGCTGCCCACAACCCGGTGTACGTGATCGCCGCCTGGAAAGGGGAGGAGTAGTGGCGGTTGTCTATGCGGTAGGTGTGGGGCCGGGCGATCCGGAACTGTTGACCAGGAAGGCGGAGCGGATCTTGCGGAGCGTGGATGTGATCTGTGCTCCTACCGGTGCGGCCGAGGGGGGGAGCTACGCGCTCTCCATAGTAGAGGAGTTCATCGACCGCAGCCGCCAGGAAGTGCTGATCCAGCTGTTCCCCATGGTGAAAGACCAGCAGGGGCTGGACCCGTTCTGGGAAGAGGCCGCGGACCAGGTGGCGCAGCGGATAGCGGCCGGCAAGGACGTCGCCTTCGTCACCATCGGCGACCCGTTTCTCTATTCCACCTACCTCTACATCCACAGGATCTTCCTCGCCAAATATCCCGAGATCAAGATAGAAGTGGTGCCGGGCATTTCCAGCATTCTCGCCTCCTCCGCCGTCTCCGGGCTGCCGCTTGGCCTTGGGGCGGAGCGCATCGCCATCCTCCCTGCCACCTACGAGAAGGACGAGCTGAAACGTACCCTGGAAGAGTTCGATACCGTGGTGCTCATGAAGGTGAACCGGGTGTTCGACTCCGTCTACGCGGCGCTGAAGGAGCTGGGGCGGGAAAAGGGAGGCGTCTTCGTGCGCCGGGTCGGTTCCGCGGAGGAAGAGGTGCATCACGACCTTGAGGCGCTGGTCGGCCAGAAGCTCGATTACCTCTCCATGCTGATCGTCAGGAAGAACCCGCTGTAATTCCCGGCCGGTCAGCTTTAAACCTTCAACGCAAAGGCGCGGAGGCACAGAGGCGCAAAGTTAAAGCGTGGGGGATGTGGCAGCCTTTCCCCTTTTTCGTTTTTCTTGGCGGCTCCACGGCTTGGCGTCTTTGCGTTAACGCTTTGTGAAAGGTCTTTCCATGTCCCATGAGAACATAGTCCATTTTGTCGGCGCCGGTCCCGGCGATGTCGAACTCATCACCGTGAAGGGGGCTCGCCTCTTGGGCGAGGCCGATGTCGTCGTCTATGCCGGCAGCCTCGTCGACCGCGAACTGGTGCTCACCTACGCACCGGATGCCCGCGTCTACGACTCCGCCGGGATGGACCTGGAGCAGACTACCAAGGTTTTGGCCGAGGCGGTACTTGCGGGGGAACTGGTGGTGCGACTGCACACCGGTGATCCTTCCATCTACGGCGCCATCCAGGAACAGATGGAGGAGTTGGACAAGCTCGGCATCAGCTATGAGGTGGTCCCCGGTGTGACCAGCGCTTTCGCCGCCGCGGCGACCCTGAAGCAGGAGTTGACTCTCCCCGAGGTGTCGCAGACCGTGGTGATCACGCGCCTGGCCGGGAGGACCCCGGTGCCCGAACGGGAGCAGTTGGGCAACATCGCGCAAATAGGCGCCACCCTGGTGATCTACCTTTCCATCTCCATGATCGAGAAAGTGGTGGAGGAACTACTGTCCGGCGCCTACCAGGAGGACACCCCGGTCGCCGTGGTGGCCAAGGCTTCCTGGGCCGACGAACAGGTGCTGACCGGGACGCTGGCGGATATCGCGGCCAAGGTGAGAGATGCCGGTATAGGCAAGCAGGCGCTCATCGTGGTGGGGGACGTGCTGCGGGCGCGCAGCGAAGGGATGAAGGCGAAGTCGCTCCTTTACGACAAGGGATTCAGCCACGGGTGCAGGGAAGGAATCGTAACTTAGAGGCTGTTCTACGTTCTATGTTCTAGGTTCTACGTTACTACCAGTGCAATGGGGACGCTGCGACGGAGCCAGTCCCTTCCGCTGCGCACCCTCTCTCCACAAAGGTCGGTACTATGCGTGTTGCCATCATCGCCATAACCGCCAACGGCGCCAGCTTGGGTGCGACGCTCAAAGGCGGCCTGCCGCAGGGTACGCTCTTTGTCCTCGAGAAGCACGCCGCGTCCGGCGCGGTGCCGTTCTCGGAACGGGTGCCGGCGCTTCTGGCACGGCTTTGGGCGGACTTCGACGGATTCGTCTGCCTCATGGCCACCGGCATCGTGGTCCGCTCCATCGCGCTGCTGCTGCAGGGCAAAGAACAGGACCCGGCGGTCGTGGTGATGGATGAGGCGGGGCGCTTCGCCATTTCTCTTCTCTCCGGCCATCTTGGGGGCGCCAACGCCCTCGCTGCCCAATGCGCCGACTTTGTCGGCGCCACGGCGGTCATCACCACCGCGACCGATGTCAACGACCTCCCTTCATTCGATATGCTGGCCCAGGAGAACGGCTGGCACATCGACGACCTGTCCCGGGTCAAGGTACTCAATGCACTGCTCCTGGAGGGCCAGCAGGTCGCAGTGATCGATCCGACCGGGAAAGTGGCACAGTACTGCGGCGGAAAGGGAAACCTTCTGTTCGTGGAAGATTGGGCGCAGGCGGCACGAACCGGGGCCAAAGGGATGGTGCTGGTGACCAACAAGCAGGTGCCCGTCGGAATCGACCTGGAGCGGACCCTGGTGCTGCGCCCCGTCGATCTCTGCCTCGGGATCGGCTGCAACCGCGGAACTGCTGCCGAGGAGATCGCTTCGGTGGTCTCGAGGCACCTGGCGCAGCTCTCCCTCGCCGAGGGAAGCATCAAGTGCCTGGCGAGCGCCGAGGCAAAGGCCGATGAAGAGGGGCTGTTGACCTATGCGCGGGGAAAGGGTATCCCGCTTGTTTTCTTCAGCAGCGTGGAGCTGAACGCTGTCAATGTTCCTTCGCCGCCGTCGGAGCATGCCTTCGCCGCAATCGGGGCGCGCGGGGTCGCCGAACCGGCGGCGCTGCTCGCGGCTGCGGGGGGAAAGCTGTTGCTGCACAAGGTGAAGGACGGCAACGTCACCCTCGCCGTTGCGCAGGCGGGCGAATGATTATTCGCCCCTACAAAATCGAATCACCTGAGGTTCCAGTTTAATGTCCAAACTTTACGTAGTAGGCATCGGCCCGGGCGGGCTGAACCACATGACCTTCGAGGCGCGCCAGGCCATCGAGGATGCCGACGTCATCGTCGGGTACCAGGCCTACCTTGACTTCATACAGCCGCTTCTTTCCGGCAAGATCCTCTACTCTTCCGGGATGATGCGCGAGGTGGAGCGCTGCTCGCAGGCCCTCACCATTGCCGCCTCGGGCAAGACGGTGGCGCTGGTTTCCAGCGGCGATGCGGGCATCTACGGCATGGCCGGACTCGCCCTGGAACTGGCCGACGAGCCGGACGCACCCTCCGACGTCGAGGTGGTCGTGGTTCCCGGTGTCTCGGCGGTGCAGGCCGCGGCTTCGGTCCTCGGTGCGCCGCTCATGCACGACTTTGCCGTGATCTCCCTCTCGGACCTGCTGACTCCGTTGGACAAGATCCGTCAACGTCTCCGGGCTGCCGCCGAGGCGGATTTCGTGGTGGCGCTGTACAACCCGCGCAGCAAGGGGCGCACCACCCAGATCGAGGAGGCGGCTGCCATCCTGATCGCGGCGCGCGGCCCGCAGGTACCGGTCGGCATCGTTCGCAACGCCTGCCGGGACGGCGAGGAGCGCATCATCACCACGCTGGGGGAGATGCTGAACCACCCGATCGACATGTTCTCCATCGTCATCATCGGCAACGCTTCGACCCGCCTCTGCAAGGACGGCAGGATCGTCACCCCCCGCGGCTACGCCACCCGCGGCGACAGCCAGAATCCCAACCGCAGGAAGCGGAGCGCCGCCACGGCCACCGATGCGCCCAGTGCCGACCCGCATGCGGTGATGTTCTGCGGCACCGGGTCCGACGTGGGGAAATCGGTGCTCGCTGCCGGCTTCTGCCGCATCCTCAAGCGCCACGGCCTCTCGGTCGCTCCCTTCAAATCGCAGAACATGGCGCTCAACTCGGCGGTCACCCCGGAGGGGGGCGAAATCGGGCGCGCCCAGGGCGTGCAGGCGGAGGCGTGCGGCATCCCGCCCCACACCGACATGAACCCGATCCTCTTGAAGCCGAACTCCGACACCGGCAGCCAGGTCATCGTGCAGGGCAAGGTGGTGCGCAACATGGGCGTCAAGGAGTACAACGCCTATAAGCCGGAGGCCTTCCTGAAGGTGCAGGAGAGCTTCCAGCGGTTGCGCGAGCGTTATGCCTTCATCGTCCTGGAAGGGGCCGGGAGCATCGCGGAGATCAACCTGCGCGCGCACGACATCGCCAACCTGAAGGTGGCGGCCATGGCCGGCGCACCGGTTATCCTGGTGGCGGATATCGACCGGGGCGGGGTCTTCGCGCAGATAGTGGGAACCCTGGAATTGCTCACGCCGGAAGAGAAGGCGCTGGTGCAAGGCGTCATCATCAACAAGTTCCGCGGGGACGTTTCGCTGCTGGACTCGGGCATCGAGTACGTTGAAAAACGCACCGGCGTCCCGGTCCTGGGGGTGCTCCCCTGGTTCAAAAGCCTCGCTCTTCCGGAAGAGGACAGCGTCGCCCTGCAGAAGAAGCCGACGGCCCCCAAGGCGCTGCAGTCGGGTGAGAAGCTGCGCGTGGGCGTGGTGCGCCTACCGCGGATCTCCAACTACACCGATTTCTCCGTGCTGGAGGCGGAGCCCGATGTGGATGTCTACTACATCCATTCGCCCTGGCTGGTAGAGAGCATGGATCTCGTGATCATCCCCGGGACCAAGTCCACCATCGCCGATCTCGTCGCTATCAGGGAGCAGGGGATCGCCGATGCACTATGCCGCTACCAGGGGCCGGTAGTCGGCATCTGCGGCGGCTACCAGATGCTCGGGGCCACGGTGAACGATCCGGACCGGGTCGAGTCAAACCTGGAAAGCACCGAGGGACTGGGGCTGCTGGACGTGGTGACCACCATGCTGAAGGAGAAGCAGACCCACCAGGCCCAAGGGGAGTTGTTGCCGGCAGGGCAGGGGGTGGCGCCGGGATGCAGCGCCGCTGTGGCGGGATACGAGATCCACATGGGCGACAGCGTGCTCGGCAGCAGCGCGAGCCCGTTCGCGCGCATCAGCAGCCGTTCCGGCACCGGCACCGATTTGGAGGATGGAGCGGTTTCGGCCGACGGCAGGGTTTTCGGCACCTACCTGCACGGGATCTTCGACAACCACGGTTTCCGGACCGGGTTCCTGAACCGGATCAGGCGGCACAAGGGGATCCCGGAGCGGGCGGAAGCGGCGCTTGCGCCCGATCCCTTCGATGAGCTCGCGGTGCACATGGAAAAGCACCTCGACCTGGAGCGGATCTTCCGGATCTGCGGCATCTCGCGCGGTCGATGACAGTCGCGGAATCACCGGTCGCGGTAGTCCTCGGCGCCGTGCTGCTGGACCTGGTCCTCGGCGACCCGCGCGCTTTGCCCCACCCGGTGGTCGGCATCGGCGAACTGATTTCCGGGCTCGAAAAGCCGCTGCGCCGCATGATCCCGAACGTGCGCATCGCGGGTGTCCTGCTGCTGGTCGCCACTGTCGGCATCAGTTATGCGCTGGCAGCGTCGCTTATCTATGCCGCTTACCTGCTCGCTCCGGCCGCCGGTTTGGTAGTCTCCCTCTACCTCGCGTGGGTTTCACTGGCGGCGCGCTCGCTGCACCAGGAGTCAGCCAAGGTGGTGCAGGCGCTGCAAAGCGGCGATCTCCCTGCCGCCAGGTTGGCGCTGTCGTATATCGTCGGGCGCGAGACCGCGGAGCTGGACGAGCCGGAGATCATCCGGGGAGCGGTGGAGACCGTTGCGGAGAACACTGGCGACGGCGTCATCGCCCCGCTTTTCTACCTGCTGCTGGGCGGTCCCGCACTGGCCATCGCCTACAAGGCGGTGAACACGCTGGACTCGATGGTGGGGTACAAGAACGAGCGCTATCTCGAGTTCGGCTGGGCTTCGGCCCGCTTCGACGATCTGGCCAATTACGTGCCGGCGCGGCTGACCGGGCTGCTCATGGTGCTGGCAGCTCCGTTGTGCGGCTTGAACGGTGGCGGTGCCTGGCGCATCTTGCGCAGGGACGGCAGGAACCATTCCTCTCCCAACAGCGGCTTTCCCGAGGCGGCGGCCGCCGGGGCGCTCGGCGTCCGGTTGGGCGGGGCAAACCGTTATTTCGGCAAGATAGTGGAGAAGCCGACCATCGGCGACCCGTCATTGCCGTTGTCCCAGGCGAGCTACGCCGGGGTGGTGCGGCTCATGTACGGCAGCGAAGCGCTGCTGGTGGCTGGGTGGCTTGCCATCGTCGCGCTCTTTAATCGTTAATGCACCTGTAGGGGCGAATAATCATTCGCCCTGGTTTCGCCAGGATCACCGATAATGCGGCCGCATCAGCGGGGCACGCGCGGCTGGGCAAATGATTATTTGCCCCTCCAGTCTGACGCTGTCCAATGCGCCGTACGGGAAGGTCACGCCGCCTGAAGCGGAAAAGGTAACTTATGGCAATCGCACATGAACATGGAGGCAACGTCTTCGCCGTGGCCAGGAACCTCGGGCTGGCGCCGGAGCGGATCATCGACTTCTCCGCCAGCATCAACCCGCTGGGGATGGCGCCGGGGGTACGCGAGGCGCTGACGGCGAGCCTGGATCGCCTGCTCCATTACCCGGACAAGGGTGCCGCCGAACTGAAGCAGGCGCTGGCCGCCTATCACGCTGTGGATGCCGCTCAAATCGCCGTTGCCAACGGGTCGACGGAGCTGATACACCTGCTGCCGCGCACCTTCTACGGGAAGAAGGCCCTCATCGTGGCGCCGGCATTCGCGGAGTACGCGCTGGCCCTGGAGCGGGCGGGGTGGCAGGTCGAGTATTTCGCACTGTCTGCCGCTGACAACTTCGCCCTCGATACTGAGGCCTTGGCTGGAAGGCTTGGCGCCGGCTACGACATGCTCTTTCTCTGCAATCCGGGTAACCCCGTCGGAAACCTGCTGCCGCTGCGGGACGTCGCGGGGATCATCGACCTGTGCCGGGAGAGCGGCACCTTCCTGGTGCTGGACGAGGCGTTCATCGATTTCTGCGAGGATGAGTCGGCGAAGCACCTCGTGCGCGAGAACCCGCGGGCGGTGTTGCTCCGCTCCATGACCAAATTCTTCGGCATCCCGGGGCTGCGTTTGGGATACGCCATCGCCGCTGCGGAAACCATCGAGCAGATCGCCGCACAGCAGGATCCCTGGAGCGTGAATACGGCGGCCCAGGTGGCGGGCATCGCTTCGCTGGCGGACGAAGGGTACTGCCGCCGCACCAGGAGCTATGTGGATCGCGAGCGCGCCAGACTTGCCGCGGCTCTTGAGCAGATCCAGGGGCTGCAGGTTTTCAGCGGGCGGGCCAATTACGTGCTGGTTCGGATTCTGCGCCAGGAGGTGAGCGCGAGACAGTTGCGCGAGGCGTTGCTCGCCAAGGGGATACTGATCCGGGACTGCGGCAACTTCCAGGGGCTGGATGCCGGCTTCTTCAGGGTTGCGGTGCGGCTCGAGGAGGAAAATGATTTGCTGCTGCGGGGACTGACGGAGGCGTTGAGGTAAAGGGAGTCGCGATAGGTGGTAGCAGAAGGGACTGGCTCCGTTTAGGTGCCTGTCCCTTTAGCGGAACGCTCCATTCTGCTCAACAAACTCACCAAGCACTAAGGGGACAGGCACCTGGCGGAGCCAGTCCCCTAGGATCAAAAAAAGGCCAGCCGGGTGCCCGGTTGGCCTTGTCAGTTGCTGCATTACATAAATTCTCGCCGGCCTGGAGGCCGTCGTTACGAAGCGCTGTTGAGGGAATAGAAGTCCTTGCGGCAGAGCCTGATACGCTTGATCTCCTCGTTACAGACGTAGCGGACTATGGCGTCGCGATCCCTCTCGTTGATGTGCATGAAACGCAACCCGGCGCTGTGGACCATCCCGTCGCCGCTGGTGATCTTCTCGCAATGCATCACCTGGGCGACCACCGGCACCACTTTCGGCTCGGGCAACGGCAGGTGGAAGGTGGCATAGACGATGTCGTCCCGCGTCATCTCCATCTCGGTCTCGGTGCGCAACCCGCCGCCGCTGATGTTGACGATCCTCGGCAGGCTGCTTTGACTCGCCACGCGCAGTCCGGCGGTGCCGCTTTCCTCGGCGGTGCCTGCGGTCACGTTGAAGAGGATCACGGGGATGTCGGTGCCGAGGCGGAAGTATTCTCTCTGGTCCTCGGGGGTCACCCGGTCGGTGAAGGCGACTCGCAGGTCCTCCTCGCCGTGGTCGTCCACCACGACGCCTTTGCAGCGATAGCTGCTGCCCCCCACGCCGACCCGGACCACCAGCGGCGCTTCGCGCCGCAGCAGCACCCCTTCGGGCAGCTTCTCGCGCGAGAGCCGCAGACGGACCTCGGTGTCGTTGATCTCGGTGACTACCGCGCCATCATTGAAAACAGTGTCCCCCGATAACGCCACTTCGACCCGGGCTTTCTGGCCGGGTTGGAAGTAGTCCTTATAGTTGTAGGTTCCGTTTTGCATGTGACGCCGCCCACCAGATAAAATAACCGCATAGCAACAGCTGTTAATGGATGCAATACAAACGCCAACGGTGCCCCTGGTAACGGTGGGGCGTCCAACCCGCTGATCTAACAGGGGTACCGTGTTCAGTGCTTCTAATCATGGTGCAGCGTGTTCCGTGAAAGACCGGAAATCCTGGGCCATATCACCGGAAGCGCTGGAATCTTAACGTAAAGTGTCTTTTAATTACAATATTTTTCTTGACAACAAACCCATGCTGGCTATCCTAAAACGAAATCATTTCTATTTAGAGGCGGGTATGGACCAGCGTCACGCAACGGCCTTGAAGGCTGCCGGCATGAAGGCGACGCCCAAGAGGCTGGCAATTCTCGAGATGCTCGAGGCTGAGCCGGGATACGCGAGCCCCGAGGAACTGTGGAAGAGGTTGAAGGATCGTTTCGACCGGTTGGGGCTGCCCACGGTGTACCGCAACCTCGAGGAACTCTCTGAAAGCGGCGTCCTCTCCAAGGTGATCCACCCGAACCGCCAGCTCTACTACTACTTCTGCAGCAACCGCGAACACCATCACCACTTCGTCTGCCTTTCCTGCCGCAAGGTCGAGGACATTCCGGCTTGCGGCATCGAAGCGTTGGAGCAGGAGGTGTCCAGGCGCAACGGCGGGAAGGTACTCTCGCACATCCTGCAGTTGAACGGACTGTGCGGCGGTTGCGCCGATAACGGGGAAAAACAATGAAATGGCTCATGGCCTTACTGCTGACGCTGCTTCTCATAACACCGGGATGCAGCAGGGAAAAGGAAAAACAGCACGCAAACGGCAAACTCCAGGTGGTGACGACCCTGTTTCCGCTGTACGACTTCGCCCGGACCATCGGCGGCGACCGGGCGGAGGTGACCCTGCTGCTTCCGCCGGGCGTCGAGCCGCATTCCTTCGAGCCGCGCCCCGAGGACGTGGTCCGGGTCAACCGCGCCGATCTCTTCATCTACACCAATGCGGTGATGGAGCCCTGGGCCGCCAACATCATCTCCGGGCTGGACAAAGGTAAGGTCGAGGTCGTCGAGGGCGGAAAGGGGATTGCCCTGATGCAGGGGCCGGTCTCGGACCAGCACCGCGGGGAGCACGACGCGCACGAAGGAAAGGGGGGAGATCCCCATATCTGGTTGGACTTCGACAATGCCCGCACCATCGCCAGGAACATCCTTGCCGCCTACGTCGCCCGCGATCCGGGTAACAAGGCCCTCTACGAGCAGAGCGCGGCCCGGCTGGACGGGCAGTTGGCGGCCCTGGATCAGCGCTACCGGGAGACCCTGGCACAGTGCCTGAAGAAGGTGCTGCTGCATGGCGGGCATTACGCTTTCGGATACCTCGCCAGGCGCTATGGCCTCAAGTACATCTCCGCCTCGGCGGTGAACGCCGATGCCGAGCCCACTCCGGCCAAGCTGGCCGAACTGGTGCAGGTGATGCGCCGCGAACACCTGAACTACGTGTATACCGAGGAACTGTTGAGCCCCCGCGTCGCCGAGACCATCGCCCGGGAGACCGGTGCCAAGGTGCTCATGCTGCGGGCCGGGCACAACGTCACCAGGGATGACCTGCAGCGTGGCGTCAGCTTCATCTCCCTCATGGAAGAAAATCTCCAAAACCTGAAGACGGGACTGCAATGAACGATAAAGCTCTCAGCGTGCGCAAGCTCTGCGCCGGCTATCACGGCACCGAGGTGCTGCAGGACATCAGCTTCAGCGTGAGCGCCGGTGACTACGTCGGGATCTGCGGCCCCAACGGCTCGGGGAAGAGCACCATGGTCAAGATCATCCTGTCGCTGCTGGCACCGACCTCGGGAGAGGTGTCGCTGCTCGGGACCCCGCAGGCATCCTTCCACGACTGGCATCGGATCGGCTATCTGCCCCAGGGGTTGCAGTTCTTCAACCCGCACTTCCCGGCCACCGTTGACGAGGTGATCCGCCTGGGGCGGCTCTCCGCGAAGAAGTTTCCCAGGCGCTTCAACCGGGACGATGCCGCGGCCGTGGAGAGGACCATGGAATGGATGGGAATCTCCCACATCAGGGGGGCGATGATCGGCGAACTGTCGGGGGGGCTTCGGCAGCGGGTGCTGCTGGCCCGGGCGCTGGTGAACGAACCGGCGCTGCTGGTTATGGACGAGCCGACCACGGCACTCGATCCCGAAACCAGGGAGAGTTTCTACAAGCTCATCTTCGAGATGAACCGGGAGAAGAAGTGCACCGTGCTCCTGGTCACCCACGACACGGCGACCATCGGCAAGTACGCGTCCCACCTGTTGTATCTGGACAAGAAGGTGGTCTTCTACGGCAGTTTCGACGATTTCTGCAACTCCAGCGAGATGACCGGGTTCTTCGGCGAGCACGGGCAGCATTTGGTTTGTCATAGGCACTGACGTACCTCCCCCTCCCCTTGCGGGAGGGGGCAGGTGGGTGGGGTAAGGTGCCACCTTCGACAATCATGGCAAGGTCACCCACCCCCAGCCCCTCCCGTCAAGGGAGGGGGGCGGGTACCACGTAGGGCGAATGATTATTCGCCCCGCCTTTAGAGGTTTGAAATGAACTTGAACGAGATGCTCAGCTACGGCTTCATGCAGAGGGCGCTGATCGGCGGGTCGCTGATCGCGATCCTCTGCTCGGTGCTCGGGGTCTTCCTCGTGCTGCGCAGGCTGTCGCTGATCGGCGACGGCCTCGCCCACGTCACCTTCGGCAGTGTGGCGCTCGCGCTCTTTTTCCGGCTGCACTCGGTCTACATGACCCTCTCCATCATCCCGGTGGTGCTCGCCTCGGCCCTGGGGATCCTGAAGCTGGCCCAGAAGGCGAGGATCTACGGCGACGCCGCCATCGGCATGGTCTCCGCCATCGGCATCGCGACCGGCGTGCTCCTCGCCAGCGTCGCCGGCGGCTTCAACGTCGACCTTTTCAGCTACCTTTTCGGCAACATCCTTTCCATCAGCTCCAGCGAACTGGCCATCGCGGCGGTGCTCTTTTGCATCGTCATCGCCGGGGTGGTCATGTTCTACAACGAGCTCTTCGCCAGCACCTTCGACGAGGAACTCGCCAAGAGCTCAGGGCTCAACACGGACCGCATCAACACGGTCCTGGTGCTGCTCACCGCCCTGACCGTCGTGCTGGCCATGAAGGTGGTGGGGATCATGCTGATATCGGCCCTTCTCATCCTCCCGGCGGTCTCCGCCCTGCAGATCGCCAAGGGGTTCAAGACCGCCATCGTATCGGCGGCGGGGATCGGCGTCGCTACCGTCATCATCGGCATCTCCCTCTCCTTCGTCGTTAACCTCCCCACCGGCGCCACCATCGTGCTGATCAACTTCGCGGTGTTTCTCTGCGCCTTTGCCGCCCGGACCCTGCTGCGTCACCCCTGACCCCGCGCCGGTTTTTTTACCTGCCCGATTAACTTTCCAGGAGACCCGCCGATAAGGAGGAAGGGCGCATTTCTGCGCCATTACCTGACGAGGCGGCGGAATGATAGAGGCAAAGGGATGGGTGACTGCGCAGGTCGGGGAGAGGTACGCCGGCCATAACCGGGTGCTGGGCGTGATCGCCTCGCTCCTGGTCGGGCTGGTGCTGCTCGACGTCTACCTGCTTCCCCCGCAATCCCCGTGGGGGCTGTACGTGGTGCTTGCCACGCTGGCCCTGGCAGGTTTACTCCTGCTCACGCGGCGGCTGCTGCCCGACGGCCAGCTCAAGGCCTCGCTGGAACTGGTGCTGCTACTGGTCTACCTGGTCTTCGTCTGCTGGTGCACCGGCAGGACCGACAGCCCGTTCGTCTCGGCGATCTACCTGGTGCTGATGGCCACCTCGCTCACGCTGGGCAGGCGCATCACCTATCTCATGGCAGGGCTCGCCGTCGCCTCCTATTCGCTGCTGGCGGCCGGCGAGTCCCCCGCACTCTGGAGCCACATTCCCGGTTATCTGATTCGCGTCTTCCCCTTCATCCTGATCGCCCACGTCGGCGCCATCCTTGCCGGAGAAACCGAGGCCGCGCGCGCCGAGGTGGAGCGCCTGTCGCTTACCGACGACCTCACCGACTTCAACAACATGCGCAGCTTCGAGAGCCTGGCCCTGCAGCAGGAGAAGGTGGCGCGCCGGTACCGGACTCCCTTCGCCATCTGCATGCTGGACGCTGACAACCTGAAGCAGATCAACGACCGGTACGGACATCTCGCGGGGACGGAACTGATCAAATGGACCGCACGGGTGATCAGGTCGAACATCCGGGAGAGCGACATCGCGGCACGGTTCGGCGGGGACGAGTTCATCATCATGTACACCGACCACGACAAGGAGCAGATCCGCCCCGCGGTAGAGCGGATCGTCCGCGCCATGAGCGCGTGCCCTTTCAGCTACGACGGGAACCTCATCGAATGCACCTTGTCGGCCGGTATCGCCTCCTTCCCCTGGGACGGCGACGACCTGAAGAGCGTGGTGAAGCAGGCGGACCTGGCCATGTACCGCAGCAAGCGGCTGGGGAAGAACCGGGTGTCACTGGCGGAATCGGAGCGGGATCAAAGGGCGGAGGGGGAGAAACTACAGGTACGGGGAGAAAAGCTTCGCGGCAGCGTCGCGCAGCTTGACGGGGAGAGAACGGGCATCCATCTCGGCAAGCGTGAGCTCCCGCGATAGCGCCAGGGTGGCCTGGCTGTGGTCCTCGAGCTGGGCCGCGAAGTTCAGGTCGTATACCTCGAGGTTGAACTCGAAGTTGAGCCTGAGGCTTCTCGGGTCAAGGTTGGCGCTGCCGATCAGGCTCCAGCTGCGGTCCATCACCATGAACTTGGTGTGCACGAACGGGGCGGGCTGGGTGTAGATGCGCACCCCCTGCTGCAGGAGCTCCCAGAGGTACGAATTGCTGGCCCACTGCAGGAAGGGGAGGTTGTTGAGCTCGGGGAGCACCAGGGTGATCTCGACGCCGCGCAGGGCCGCGGTGATCAGGGCCGAAATCAACGGCCGGTCCGGGATGAAGTAGGGGGTCACGATGGTGACCGTGCGTCTGGCGCAGGAGAGCGCACCGAGTATGATCCAGTTCAGCTTCCGGAACTCCTTGTCAGGCCCGTCACTAACCGCCCGCACCAGGGCGGTCCCCGTCTCGGTGAGTTCCGGGAAGTAGCGCGCGTCGGTCAGCTGTTTTCCCTTGGCGAAGTGCCAATCCTCGAGGAAGGTCCGCTGCAGGTCGGCCACCACCGGGCCGGTCACCTGGAAATGCAGGTCCTTGACTACCGGGGCCGGGCCGGTGACCATGTGCCTGCCGCCGATGTTCATCCCGCCGGTAAAGCCGGTTGCCCCGTCCACAACCATGATCTTGCGGTGGTTGCGCAGGTTCAGGTATCCCCCCGGCCTCAGGGGGAGGAATCTCATGAACTCCACCTTGGACCCCTTCAGCAGCTCCCATGCCGTCGGAACCGAGTATTTTTCCCCCAGACTGTCCACGATGACCCGTACCTCAACCCCGCGGTTCGCCGCACGCGTCAGCGACCTGATGAAGCGTTTTCCGGTCTCATCCCCGTCGAAGATGTAGGTGGAGAGGTGCACCGACGATTGGGCCGCGTCGATGGCGGCGATCATGGCGGGATAGGCCTCCTCGCCGTTCTCCAGCGGCACCAGGTGGTTGCCCGGCAACAGTCTCGTGCTCACCACGCGCTCGGAGAGGTTGCGCAACTCCCTGAGATAGGAAAGCTCGCCGGGGAGCTTGGTGGGAGGGAGGTCCGTGGCCGGCTGGGGGAGTATCAGGGCGGGACCTGCTTCGCGGTGCCAGCGCTTGGCGCGGCTGTAGATCCGGTTCACCCCCATGCCCCAGTAGAAGATGGATCCGAAAAACGGGATGGCGAGGCAGGTGAGGATCCACCCCAGGGCCGAGCGGGGATCCCGCTTGTTGATCAGCGCGTGCCCCGCCGAGAGGATCGCCAGCGAGGCCAGGGAGACTAAAAGGAGTGTCGTGAAGATGTGGTCCAGCACGTGTGCCATAAGGATGAGCCTGTCGTCAGCAAAGCATCCGGCGTGAAGCCGTCATATCATGCAAAAAGAGGGCGGCATGGCTGCCGCCCCCCGGTGGAATCTGGCAACTGCTGCGATATGCAGGGATCAAAGCAGCGTGAAGGGGTGGGCCCGCTTGGTCCAGTCGCTGTCCGGGTACTCCTTGGAGAGCTGCTGGTAGATGTCCTTCAGGGCGACGGGGTCATGGCTCGAGCTGAACCGGGCCACCCCGCGCAGGTACACCGCCTCGGGCGCCGCCGCGCACTTAGGGCAGCCGTTCAAGAGGGTGGTCAACTGGATCACCGCCTCGTTGAACTGGCCGTTGTCCAGGCTCGCCTTCGCCATGCCCAGGAGCACCGAGCCGACCATCTCGTCGGGCGGAAGGTAGCCGACCGTGCGCTGGTGCTCGCGCCCGTACAGGTCGAGGGTGACCAGGGTCGGGGTCCAGGAGATGCGGAAGTCGCCGGTCTGGGTGGTGGAGGAAACCGGGATCCTGACCGGGATGACGCGGTCCCCGATGAAGTTGATCACGTCGTCGTCGGCGAAGGTGACCTCCTCCATCTGCTTGCAACCGATACATTGCGGGCTGAAGAATTCGATCAAGACAGTCTTCTGTTCAGCCTTCGCCCGAGCCAGCGCTTTTCCCATGTCCGTTTCCCAAGGTATCATGGTAAACCCTCCTCCCGGTTATCATTAAACCCACGCTAAAGGGTAGCCTTTGGTTTTCATGTGTCAAGTCCCCTAACCGCTTGCAGTTTTGGGCGAAATGCATATAATGAATCCGGCCCAGCCCAGACACTCACGCCTGAAAGGAAGTATTTTGTCCAGCAAAAACCCGCGCCGCGCCGCCTTTGAGATCCTGCTTCGCATCGAAAAAGAGAAGTCCTTCGCCGACATCCTGATAGACCACGAACTGTCCAAGGACATGATCAAGGGGGCCGACCGCGGCCTTCTTACCGAATTGGTGTACGGCGTGCTGCGCCGGCAGGGAACCCTGGACCACATCATCGGGCAGTTCTCCACACAGAGGACCGACAAGCTCGAGCTCTACGTGCTGCTCTTGTTGCGCCTGGGGTTGTACCAGTGCTTCTTCCTGGATCGCGTCCCGGTTTCCGCTGCGGTCAACGAGACGGTGAAGCTCGCCAAGGAGCTCGCGCCGCGGGCGTCCGGCTTCATCAACGCCATCCTGAGGAACGCCGACCGCAACCGCGACAACATCAGCTACCCGGACCGCGCCGAGAACCCGGTGGGCTACCTGGCGGTGCGCTACTCCCACCCCGCCTGGCTGACTAAGCAGTGGTGCGATCAGTTGGGCGTGGACGGTGCCGAGGAACTCGCCGCCGCCATGTCGGAGCCGCCTCCCTTCACCATCCGGGTCAACACCCTGCGCACCTCCCGAGAGGCGCTCATGGCGCGTCTGACCGAGGAGGGGATCAACTGCAGCGCGACCCGCTGGTCTCCCGACGGCGTCAGGCTGAACCAGTCCGGGCTGATCTCGCGGCTTCCCTCCTTCCGCGACGGCCTTTTCACCGTGCAGGACGAGTCCTCGCAACTGGCGCCCCTGTTCCTTTCTCCGGAAAAGGGTGACCGGGTGCTTGACGCCTGTGCCGCCCCCGGAGGCAAGACCACGCAGATCGCCCAGCTCATGGGGGACACCGGCGAGATCTACGCCTGCGACGTGAACCACAAGAAGCTCAGACTGATCAAGGAGACCTGCGATCGGCTCGGCATCACCACGGTGCGCACCTTCACCATGGACGCCAATGCGCCCTCCCCCGCCATCAAGGATGTCACCTTCCAGCGCATCCTGGTCGATGCCCCCTGCTCGGGGCTCGGCGTGATCCGGCGCAACCCCGAGGGGAAGTGGAGCAAGTCCCCCGATGACCTGCTGCCGCAGGCGCGCACCCAGGTCACCATCCTGGAGAACCTCTGCAAGTACCTGGAGAAGGAGGGGACGCTCCTCTACGCCACCTGTTCCACCAGCGTCCAGGAGAACGAGTACGTCATCGACACCTTCCTGCGCGAGCACCCCGAATTCGTAGCCGAGGACCTGCGCACGCTCTTCCCCGAGTTCGCGCCGCTCTTTACCGAGCGCGGCTTTTTCAGGAGCTGGCCGCACCGCGACGGCATGGACGGCTTCTTCGCCGCCCGCCTCAAGAAAATCAAGTAGGAGAAGCCATGAAAAAGATCGCACCTTCCATACTTTCCGCCGACTTCGCACGCCTGGGCGAGGAGATCAAGGCCATCGAGACGGCCGGCGCCGACTACGTCCACATCGACGTGATGGACGGCCAGTTCGTTCCCAACATCACCATCGGACCGCTCATCGTCGAGGCCGCGCGCCGGGCCACCACGCTGCCGCTGGACGTGCACCTGATGATCGTGGACCCGGACCGCTACATCCCGGACTTCGCCAAGGCGGGGAGCGACATCATCGTGGTGCACGCCGAGGCGACCAACCACCTGCATCGCACCATCCAGCTGATCAAGTCGTTCGGCAAGAAGGCGGGCGTGTCGCTCAACCCGGCGACTCCCTTGAACGTTCTCGACTACGTCATGGAGGAGCTGGACCTGATCCTTTTGATGACGGTGAACCCGGGCTTTGGCGGTCAGTCCTTCATCGAGGCCTGCATCCCGAAGATCCAGGCGCTGCGCGCCACCATGGACCGCAGGGGGGTCGAGGCGGAGCTCGAGGTGGACGGCGGGGTCAAGACCGACAACATCGCCCGCATCGCCCACGCCGGCGCCGACGTCTTCGTGGCCGGCAGCGCCGTCTTCAACTCACCCGACTACGCGGCGACCATCGCAGAGCTGAAGCGGCGGGCCAAGGAGCCGGTGCTCTGATAGCCGAAAACGGGCAGGAACGGCCGGGGTCGCCGGCCGCGATCAGGGAGCGGCTGAAGTCCTCCCTCGCCGCGCGCCGCCGCGTAGCCATGGAGGCGGGGCCGGTCCCCGCCGCCGTCCTGCTCCCCCTGTTCCTGAAGGACGGGGAGTACCACATCCTCTTCACCAAGCGGACTACCCATCTCACCCATCATAGCGGCGAGATCTCCTTCCCCGGCGGGCGCTGCGAGGAAAGCGACCGCGACAGCGCCGACACCGCCACCCGCGAAGCGTGGGAGGAGGTCGGCATCGACCCCGCCGACGTCGAGATCCTCGGCGAGCTGGACGACTGCCACTCCATCCACAACTACCTGGTCACCCCCGTGGTCGGCATCTTCCCGGAAAACTACCTCCTCACCGTCAACGACGCCGAGATCGAAAGGCTCATCGAGGTGCCGCTGGCGCACTTCTCCAAGCCGGGCGTGTACCGGGTCGAGTACTGGGACCACAAGGGGATCAAGAACTACCCGATGTACTTCTACCTCTACGGCGACGACGAGATCTGGGGGCTGACCGCCCGGATACTGAAGAACTTCCTGGACGTGTTGTGGGGAGTCGAGCAGGCGGGCGAGGAGTCGGAGCAGTTCTAGCGGGACTGGGCCGGCAGGAACCGAGGGGGCAGGGCAAGAAGGGGGACGGCTAGAAGGGGGACAGGCACCTTCGGAGCCAGTCCCCTTTTTAGTTCGGGCGGGCCTTGGCGAGTAAGATCCTTTTCAGGTCGATGGCGAGACGCCTCTGCTCCTTTTGCAGCACGAAACCCCGCTTGAGCGCCCCTTCCTCGATCCCTTTCATGTGCAGCGCCCCCCAGGGCACCACCACGGTGTCGTAGCGCTCCAGCGCCCGGTCCAGGTAGCCCAGCAGCACCTGGTTGCGACGGGTCAGGATGTCGTCCATGATCACCGCGTACATCTCGGGGGTGACGTTCTTGTCGGCCCAGCGGTTCAGGTTTAAGACGGCGCCGACGACGGAGGGGGCACTGCGCAGCTCTTTCCCGACATGGTCCAAAAAGAGCAGGGTTTCGGGACGGAACGTGCTCAGGTCGGTGTCGGCCACCAGCACGTCAGGCTGGTTCGCCGCCGGCTTGGAGGGGGAAGCCTCCAGCGATTTCTCGTCGATCACCCTCCCGGGAATGAGCAGCTTCTCCTGCGAGGCAAGCCCGAGAAAACTCGCCACTTCACGGTAATCGAAGTGGTTGTGCAGCACCTGTTTCTTGTCGGTCACCCCTTCCGCCAGCACCACGGTCCGCCCCTGGGCCGAAACCCGCGCCACGTCCTGGTAATATCCCTTCTCTCCGACATGCACCATTCCCGTGAGCAGCAGCGTCTGGTTGCCGCGCCGGTACACCCGCTCGGTCAGGTAAAGGCCGCGCGGCATCACCTTGATGAAGCCGGCGGTGTCCTGTTGCGCCCAGAGATCGGCCCCGCACAGCGTCAGGGCTGCCAGGAACAGGGGGAGGACGACGAGGTTGACTGCGGTGAAGAGGAGCGTGTTGCGCGGGCTGAAGAACGGGCCCTCGAAGCGCCAGGACGGGAGCGTGAGTCCCGGGTCCTTGCCGTCGCGGTAGCGCGCGATCAACAAAGGCGGCACGCCGACCTGGATGGCCGCCATCGCGATGGCGTACAGCTTTGAGTCCCCCAGCACCGGAAAGATCCAGGCCGCCAGGGGGCAGGCGAACAGGAAGGCGATCAGCGGGATGAAGAGCTTCTTGGGGAGGCGTCGGTCGATCCCCAGGCAGAAGTAGAGGGGGACGGCGAGGAGCAGGACCGAGTTGGCGACCTGCATCCTGAACATGGTGAGCGGCGCCACCGGGGCGACCAGCGAGGACAGCTCGTCCAGTACCGAGAGGAAACCGTCGGCGAAGAACAGGATCAGGAAGACGTTGGCGAATTTTTTCATGGAGTGGGCTATGGTGTGGCGTGGCAGCAGGCCCGGCCCAGCGGGCAGCCGTCGCAGGAAGGTTTCTTGCGGCAATGGCGCTTGCACTGTTCCACGATCAGCGCGTGGTACTCGTTGAACAGCGGCACTTCGTTGGGCAGGTGCTCCATGAACAGGGCACGCACCCGGTGGTAGTCGTCCTTTTCGCTGACGAGCCCGAGCCTGGAAAAGAAGCGCCGGGTATAGGCGTCGACGACGAAGGACGGTTTCTCCCCGGCGTAGAGGAGGATGGAATCGCAGGTCTCGGGGCCGATGCCGGGGACCCGGATCAGCTCTTCGCGCAGTTTCTGCCACTCTCCGGCGAACATCCCCTCCAGGCTGCCGTGCCGCTCGAAAAGCCACTGCACGAATCCCTTCAGCCGCGCGCTTTTCACGTTGAAAAAGCCGGAGGGGCGAACCATGTCGGCGAGCCGCTCCTGGGGTACTTCCCGGATCGCCTCAGCCGAGAGGAGCCCCTCCCGTTTCAGGTTCGCTATCGCCTTTTCTACGTTGAGCCAGTTGGTGTTCTGGGTGAGGATGGCGCCGACGCAGACCTCGAAAGGTGTGTCGGCGGGCCACCAGTTGAGGGCCCCGTAGCGCCGGTACATCGCGTCGTAAATGTCCAGCAGGCGGGCCTGTGTTTCGCTTGGTGCCACGTCGGTATCTCGGGTGCCGCGGCTCCCCGCTAGGGTGCGCCGCTGAGCTTCTGCGCCTCGGTGGCGGCATCTTCCAGGTATTCCCTGGAGTACCTGACGTAGTTCCCGGCGGAACGTCCCAGCCAGGCGATCTCGTTCTCGGTGAGGTCCCGCTTGTACTTGGCGGGTGCCCCGACCCAGAGGGTGCCGGGGGGGATCACGGTTCCTTCGGTGACCAGGGCGCGGGCGCCGACCAAAGCCCCCTTGCCGACCACCGCCTTGTCCATGATCATCGCCTGCATTCCGATGAAGGCGCCGTCCTCGATGGTGCAGCCGTGCAGGGTGACGCTGTGTCCCACGGTGACGTCGTTGCCGATGACGAGCGGCGCGCCCGGGTCCTCGGCGTGTTTTTTGTGCGTCACGTGCAGCATGGAGAGGTCCTGGATGTTGGTGCGGTCCCCGATGCTGATCGAGTTCACGTCGCCGCGCACCACGCAGTTGTACCAGATGCTCGCTTCCTTGCCGATGGTGACGTCGCCGATGACCACCGCACCCTCGGCGATGAAGGCGGACGGGGCGATCTTGGGATGCATGCCTTTAAACGATCGGATCATTGTCGATGCTCCTTGGGAAAGAAAGGTCCTACCAGCCCCTAGCCCCCAGCCCCTGCTGTTAATCCCTCGGGATGGCCAGCATGCGGTCCAGGGCACGCTTGGCGGGGATGCGGACCTCTTCCGGGACCTTGACCACGGGTCTCATGCTGGAGAGTGCCTCGTGCACGTCTTCCAGCGAGGTGAGTTTCATGTTGGGACAGATGAGGGCCGGGGAGGCGAGGATGAACTCCTTGTCCGGGTTCTCGCGCTTGAGCCGCCACAGGATGCCGGCCTCGGTACCGATGATGAAGCGCTTGGCATCGCTTTTCTTGCAGTAGTCGTACATGCCGGTGGTCGAGCAGACGTGGTCGGCCAGCTCAACCACGGCCGGGTTGCACTCCGGATGGCAGACGAAGGGGGCGCCCGGGTTCTGCGCCTTCAGTTCCTTCACCACTTCGGGGCGCAGCCGCTCGTGGGTGGGGCAGTACCCCTCCCAGAGGTGGAACTTCTTGTCGGTGAAGCGAGCCACGTAGCTCCCGAGGTTCTTGTCCGGCGCGAAGATGATCTCCTGCTCGCTCATGGACTGGACCACCTTGAGGGCGTTGGCGGAGGTGCAGCAGATGTCGCTCTCGGCCTTGACCGCGGCCGAGGAATTCACGTAGGTCACCACCGGCACGCCGGGGAGTTTGGCCTTCAGTTGCTTCAGTTCTTCCGCCGAGACCATGTCGGCCATGGGGCAGCCTGCGTCCAGGCGCGGAAGCAGTACCGTCTTTTCCGGAGCCAGGATCGAGGCCGATTCGGCCATGAAGTGGACGCCGCAGAAGACGATCACCTCGGCGTCAGTCTTGGCCGCCTCAATGGAAAGGGCCAGCGAGTCCCCGGTTATGTCAGCGATCTCCTGTACTTCGTCACGCATGTAGTTGTGCGCCAGGAGCACGGCTTTGCGCTCTTTGAGCAGCGATTTAATATCAGTCTTTAAAGATTCCTGCGTCATGTTTGTCACCACCAAACTGTCTTTCTCATTTGAAATATATGGTAAACAGGACCGATAGTAGACAATGTTAGGGATCATGTCAAACCAATTAAGGTCCTACCTTTGCAAGCTTGACACCCGACGGTAAAACCTCTATTATTTTTTACAATTTTTGTATGACAAACGCGTGTTTGAACGCATACCAAGCGAGGTAGATAGTATGTTCGGAATCGGGATGCCTGAACTGGTCATCATTTTGGTCATAGCGCTCATCGTCATCGGTCCGCAGAAGCTGCCGGACCTTGCGAAGTCGCTGGGGAAGGGGTTGGCGGAGTTCAAGAAGGCCACCGATGACTTCAAGCAGACCATCGAGGCTGACAGCAGGACCGAAGAAGAGAAGGAGCACCTGGCGAAGCTGGCCGAGGCCAAGAAGAAGGCCGAGGAGGAGAAGGCGCGCGAGGCCGAGGAGCTCAAGGCCAAGGTCGAGGGGACCGCTGTCGCCGAGCCGGCTCCGGTTGCCGCAGCCGCCGCTGCTACCGCGGAAGCGGAGAAGAAGGCCTAGAGTTCGCCACACATTCGGACGCGAAAAAGGCGGGGTGACCCCGCCTTTTTTCTTACCTCTACGCTGCAATAGCGAGGGGGACTGGCTCCGCAAGGTGCCTGTCCCCTTATGGTCCCCGCCGTGGACGGCCACAGGTGACGCCTATGTTCAACTGGTTCAGGAAGAAGAAAGAGGAGCTGATGTTCGCCGATAGCGCCGCCGCCTTCGCCCATGCCTGCTCCATCGGCTACACCCCTCTGATCGGGGGGCTGGTTCCGGCACTGGTCGAGGAGTCGTGCGGCCTGAACCGCGACGGCGAGCGCACCTTCCAGATCACGCTGGCCGCCAGTGACGGGGCGCTGAAGCTCTGGAGCTGCACCCTGAAGGGAGCGCCGGGGTACCCGGAACCGGGGGAGTTCGTCGGCTTTAGGATCGTCACCATCGCCTCGGATCTCCCCGAGCCCGCCAACCTGATCGGCTACATCGCCTGCCGCCTGGAACCGAGACTGGTGCCGGGTAAGGGATGGGCCGTGGCGCAGAATTACACCCCCGAGAACGTCAAGCCCGACTTCCGACCCATGTAGCAAAGGCGGGCGAATGATTATTCGCCCCTACCTTCCCGGCAACATCCCACCGCATGCTCACCTATTTCAAGATCAAGTCGGCCGGGACCGGGTCGCTCTCCCAGGTGATTTCCGGGTAGAGAGCCTTGTCCAGCTTCAGGTAGGTGCCGTCCACCCCGGTTTCCGCCCACCAGCATTCGTTGCCTTTCACCGGGAGCTTGTCGAAAAGGTACAGGTCGTTGTTCTTGTCTCTGGCGAGGAACATGGTGCTCTCCTTTTTCCGCGGCGGCCGCAGCCGCAAACGGGAAGGCCCTCCAGCTCTGGCAGGAGGGCCTTTCGGTAATTCGTGCTTAGCTTTCTCTACTTGATCTTGAACTTGTCCCTGGCGATCTTCGCCTCTTCCGATTTGGGGTGCTCGTCCACCAGCTTCTTCAGGATGTAGGCGGCGCTCTTGCTGTCACCCAGTTCCCTGAAGGCCATGCCCTGCTTCAGCATCGCGGCCGGAGCCTTGTCCTTGTCCGGGTAGTTCTTGATCACTTCCTGGAACTCCAGCACCGCCTGCTCGTAGTTCTTCTCCTGGTAGTAGCTCTCGCCGATCCAGTACTGGGCGTTGGCCGCCAGGTTGTGCTTGGGATACTGCACCAGGAAGCTCGCGAAGAACTCACGTGCCTTGGCACCCTGTCCGGCCTTCAAGGCATCCTGCCCCTGCTGGTAGAGCTGCTCGGGGGACTTGAGTGCGGCTTGCGCCTTCGCCTGCTGCTCCTCGATCCCCTTCTCCAGCTTGGTCATGCGCGCCTCGAGCGCGGCCAGCCTCTTGTTCAGGTCTTCCTTCAAAAGGGCGATGTCGTCGGCCGGTTTCTGCGCCAGGATGCGCACGTCATCCACCTTGCCGGTCAGAAGCTGCATGTCCACCCGGGCGCTCTCCAGGGTCGCCTGCAGGTCCGCGCCCCCCTTGCGGATGGCTGCCATGTCCTTCTGGTATCCCGCCATGTCGGCCTGCAGCGCCTCAAGGCTCTGCCGGTAACCGGCCAGGGACTTCTCCACCCCTTCCTTCACCTCGCCGCGGACCTCGTTCAGACCCCGGTCCAGCGTGAAAAGACGGTTCTTGATCTCGTCGTTGTCGCGGCGAACAGACTCCAGGTCGCCCTGGCTGGCACAGCCGAAAAAGGTCAGCACAACCAGCGCTCCCAGCGCCCCCCTCGTAAACCTCATGACAAAACCTCCTTTAAGGCCGGTCGATAAAAAAAGGAGCCCGTAGGCTCCTTTGGGCTGCGTGGCAAACGTCACTTGACGACGACGAACTCGTCGCGCCGGTTCTTGCTCCAGGCGGCCTCGTCGTGGCCTGCGTCGACCGGCTTTTCTTCGCCGTAGCTGATGGTGCTGATGCGCTCGGAGGAGATGCCCAGGTTCACCAGGTAGTCCTTGGCGGCCTTGGCCCTTCTCTCACCCAGAGCCATGTTGTAGTCGTCCGAGCCGCGCTCGTCGCAGTTCCCCTCGATGCGGATCTTGACCGACGGCTGCTTGCTCAGGTACTCCGCGTTCCTGGTCAGGACGTTGCGCGAGTCCTCGGAGAGATCCGAAGAGTCGAAGTTGAAGTAGATCTTCTGCAACTGTCCCTGCAGGTCGCCCGCCGCAGCCTTGGGCGTCTCGCGGACCGGTTCCTGCGCCACCACCGGCTCGCGCACCGGGGTCTGCTCGGTGACCGGCGCCTTGGGCGCTTCGGGTCTGGCTTCCTGGGCCGGTTTGGTTACTTCGGGGGCGGGCGCCGTCACCGCAGGGGCCGGTTCCTGCTTCACCAGGTCCTTTTTGGCGCACCCTCCCGCTACCAGCGCTCCCAAACTTAGAACAACGAGGCATCCGGCGATTCTCTTGCGCATTCCCCACTCCTTTTGATCTATGGAATATAGACATCGCTGTATGCCGATGTCTCTTGAAAAAACGACTGAAAGTATACCCACGTTTTCCGGGTTAGGCAACGGCAATGCTTCGACGTCACCAGTTCACCGACCAGGTCGGGTGCGTGTTCTGCGCCCGGTCCGGAGAGATCCTGATCTGGCCGCTGCCGTCGGCCCGCATCAGGTACAGACCTTCGCCGCCGTCCCGCGTCGAGCTGAAGACGATGAAGCGGCCGTCGGGTGAATAGCGGGGATGCTCGTTGCTCCCCGCGCTGGTGAGCTGGGTGTCCCCGGACCCGTCCGGATTGATGGCGTAGATCTGGAAACCGCCTTCCTTGCGCGCGTAGACGATGCGGTCCCCCTTGGGCGACCAGCGCGGAGTCACGTTGTAGGCCCCGTTGCTGGTGAGACGCTTGAGGTTGCCGCCGCTGGCGTCCATGACGAAGAGCTGCGGCTTGCCCAGCCGGTCGGAGACGAAGGCGATACGGGAGCCGTCGGGCGACCAGGCCGGCGAGACGTCGATGGCGTGGCTGTTGGTGAGCCGCACCAGGTCCTTGCCGTCCCGGCTCATCTGGTAGATCTCGGAGTTACCGTCCTTGGAGAGAACGAGGGCGATCTTGTTGCCGTCGGGGGAGAAGACCCCCATCGCGTTCAGGCCGCTCCTGGAGGAGACGCGCGCTTCCTGCCCGGTGAAGAGCTCGCGGCGGTACAGGTCCGGGTTCCCCTTCTTGTAGGAGGTGTAGATGAGCTCCTTGCCCGAAGGGGCGAAGTCGGGGTAGAGGTTGATGGAGCCGTTGTTGGTGAGCCGCTGCGGGTTGTGCCCGTCGTAGTCCATGATGTAGATTTCTTTGTTGCCGGAGGCCTTGGAGACGTAGGCGATCTTGCCGGTGAAGGGACCCTTGGATCCGGTCAGCACGCGCAGCACCTCGTCCGAGAAGGCGTGCCCCATGCGGCGCAGGTCCTTCACCCTGCCGCTGTAGCGCTTGGCGATCACCTCGCGGTTGAGCACCTGGTCCACCAGGCGGCACTCGATGATGGCGGTCTCGCCCTGGACGGTGTAGGCGCTTTTCAGAAGAAGGGCGCTGCCGGCCTCGGCGGGGGCGATCTCGAAGGGACCGGCGATGCCGAGGTCGAAGCCGAAGAGCTCGGGGAGGTCGCGCGCCACGTCGGCGGGAACGGCACCGGAGAGCGCGGTCGTGGGTGCGATGGCGAGCTTCATCTTCCCGGAGGTCGGGGCGGTGACGTCGAGGTAACTCTCGGCCGCGAAGCTCTGCGGCCCCAGAACCAGTAGCAGCAGTAACAGGAGGATTCTTGTCATCTATTTCACCCCTTCAGGCATGAAGCGGAACACGCGTTTGTACTGCGAACGGTTGGGCGGGGGGACCAGCGTCTTGCCGGCGAGCGCCACGGCCCGTTGTACGGAGTCGTCGAAGAAGGCATCACCGGAACCCTTTTCCACGCGACACTCGATGCGGCCGTCGGGAGAGACGGTGATGGTCGCGATCACCTGCGGCGCGCTGGTCTGGGTGGCGATGACCTGCTTGAGGGCGTCCCTGAGCCGGGACTGCAGGTACGAGGAGTAGTCGCTCCCCGCCTGGTTGCCGGTCGCTCCCGGCATCCCGGTGCGGGCGTTCCCTCTGTTGCGCATCGCATCCAGTACCGCAGCCTGGCGCCGGTCTTCGGCCTTTTGCTGCAGCTTGGCCATCCGATCGCTGAAGGCCTTGTCCTCGGCCTCTTTTTGCTGCTGTTCGGTTTTGGCCTGGGATTTCGGAGGCGGCGTCTTGGCTGCGGGCTTGGTCGGCAGTGCCATGGCCGGCTTGGCAGGCGCCGGGGGGACTGGGGCCGGCGCGGCGGGAGCCTTGCTCTCGGCCGCAGCCGGTGCCTGCGGCACACCGCTTTGCGGCGCGGCGACCGGCAGCGTCACCATGTCGACGTAGGTCACCGGGGTTTCGTCCCGAAGGAACTCGGGGGAGAAGTGCCAGTTCGCGATGATCAGGAACACGACCAGGTGGCAGACGAGGGAGAGCGCCAGCATCCCCCCCGGCCCCGGGTAGTTGCGCGTTAACGCGGTTTTCATCGGCGTTGCGGGGACTCCGTCACCATGCCCAGGCGCTCCACGCCGGCGCCCTTGATCTGGGCCATGACCCGGACTACATCGCCGTAGGGGACTGCCTGGTCCGCCTTGAGAAACACCTCGCGTTTCTCGCGGCCGGCCAGCATGGTGGTCAGTTTATCTTTTAATTGATCGCCCGATACTTCGGTCGAATTGATGAAAGTCTTGCCGGACTGCTCGACGGAGACCACCAGGGTGTCCTCCTTGGGCGCCAGCGACTTGGTTTCCGCCTTGGGGAGGTTGACCTGGACCCCCTGCTGCATCATCGGCGCGGTGACCATGAAGATGATCAAGAGCACCAGCATGACGTCGACCAGAGGTGTCACGTTTATCTGCGACATGGTGCCGCGATCGCCGTTTTCCCTGTTGCCGAACTCCATGGCTTATCTCCCCGCGAAGTTACGCTGAACGATGTTGAGGAATTCGGTGGAGAAGCTGTCCATCTCCGAGATGAGTACCTTGATCTTGTGCTGGAAGTGGTTGTACCCCATGACGGCCGGGATGGCGGCGACCAGGCCGATCGCGGTGGCGATGAGCGCCTCGGCAATGCCCGGTGCTACGACCGCAAGCGATGCGGAACCGCTCTGACCGATCTTCTCGAACGCGGTCATGATGCCCCAGACGGTGCCGAAGAGGCCCACGAACGGTGCGGTGGCGCCGGTGGTGGCCAGGAAGGTGAGGTATTTTTCCAGCCTGGTGATCTCTATGGTGGTAGCACGGCGCAGGGCGCGGGCGATGTTGTCCACGCCGCCCAAGTCGGTGCTGACGATGTTGGGGTCAGCCTTTTCCTCGACCTTCTCCTGCAGTTTCCTGAGCTCCCCGTACCCTTCCTGGAACAGGACGGTGAGGGGGGAGTGCTCGAAGCGGTCCAGCTGGGAGTTGATGGCGTCGAAGCGCTTGGCTTTCCAGAAGAACTCGAGGAAGCGCTCGGAGGCGCCGTTGGCGCGGTACACCTGCAGCAGCTTGTAGAAGATGATGCCCCAGGAAACCACCGAGAAATAGAGCAACAGCAAAAGTACCAGTTTTACGACCAGGCCGGTCGAAGCAAGCATGCCCACGTAGCAACCTCCGCGGTTAGATGGAAATCAAACTGGAAAAATATGCTGAACCCATTGGGAAGTCAACAGGAAACACGTGCCGTGGCCCATGAGGCAGGGGGCCTAAATGCATTAACGCAACGCAGAGCCGCAAAGACGCCAAGGGTAAAAATTGTTACGGCCTTATGCCCTCGTCCCGCTTTTCATTGCGGCTTCGCGCCTTGGCGCCTTTGCGTTGAGCCTTGCGGTTTAATAGCACTCCGGCCGTCTGTCCTGGAAGCAGTTGATACTCGAGCGCCAGGAGGTGATCTCTTCGGGATCGAGGATCGCGGTCGGCTCGCAGTTTTCGTAGCCTCCTTCGGCCAGCAGTTCCCCCTTCGGGTTGATGATGAGAGAGGAGCCGAAGAAATCGAGCTTGCCGATTATGCCGCAGGTGTTGGTGGCGACCACGAAAAGCTGGTTTTCGATGGCGCGGGCGCGTATCAGGGTGCGCCAGTGCTCCTCGCGCGGCTTGGGCCACTCGCCGCTGATGGCGATGATGTCTGCGCCGTCCACAGCAAGCCTGCGCGCGAGCTCAGGGAACCGGATGTCGTAGCAGATCATGACCCCGATCTTGCCGACGCTGGTGTCGACCAGGCAGACGGCGTCGCCGCGGTCCAGGTGCCGGTCCTCGTGCATGAGGCCGAAGAGGTGCATCTTCCGGTAGCTCCCGGCCAGCTTGCCACGGTCGGCGACGTAGGCGGTGTTGTAGACCTTCTCGCCGTGCGGTTCCGGCAGGCTCCCGATGATGGTCATACCGAGCTTCCCGGAAAGGGTCAGGATGCGCTCCACCAGTGCCGGGGTCTGCAGGGCCAGCTGGTTCAGCTGGCGGTAGTCGAAAGCGCAGCTCCACATCTCCGGCAGTACCGCGAGCTCCACCCCATCGGCGGCGAGCCGGCGCAGTTTCTCCGTTACGTATGCCAGGTTCTTGTCGATGTCCCCCAGCGCTATGTTGAACTGCAGCGCGGCGGCCTTGATGCTCTTCTGCATGTCCCCTCCTGGTTGATTGCGATGACGTACAACTCTATGTAGGGGCGAATAATCATTCGCCCTGTGCATCTGGCCTCTTTGTCCCGCTTGCCATCGTCACTGTCAGGGGCCGCCGTCGGCTGGACAAATATCATTTGCCCCTACGGTTGCCACCCCTCCGCAAAGGGGACGGGAACTGGAGTGTAAACGTCCTAATCGAGTATTTCAAGCATCTTCATGCAGTTGCGGTGCTTTTGCGTGACAAGAAGAGACGGGATCTGCTAGAACGATAGCTGGCGTGTAAAGGAGCGCCGCAGCCATGCAAGCCGGTCTATATATACACTTCCCTTTCTGCCTCAAGAAATGCCTGTACTGCGACTTCAACTCGACCGCCTGGTCGGGCGACGAGCTGTCCGGCTACGTGGAGCTGCTGCTGCGCGAGATGGAGCTGCGCCAGGCGGCGCTCCCCGAGCCGGTGCAGGCCCCGACGCTCTACTTCGGCGGCGGCACGCCGTCGCTCATGGCACCGGAGCTGGTGGGGCGCCTCATCGAGCAGGCGGCGCTTCGCTTCGGTCTGGAACAGGGAGCGGAGGTGACCCTGGAGGCGAACCCCGGGACGCTGACCCCGGAGCGGCTCGCCGGCTACCGGGCCGCTGGGGTGAACCGCCTGTCGCTGGGGATCCAGTCCTTCGAGGAGCGCCTGCTGCAAAGGCTCGGGCGGGTGCACACCGTGCCCCAGGCACTCACGGCGTTCGAACAGGCGCGCCGGGCTGGCTTCGACAACATCAGCATCGACCTGATGCACTCCCTCCCCGGGCAGTCCCTGGAAGAGTGGCGTGCCGCGCTCGGCCAGGGGATAGACCTCGCCCCCGAACATGTCTCCGCCTACGCGCTCTCCATCGAGGAGGGAACCCCCTTCGAAAGACTGTACGACCGGGGTGAGCTGGCCCTCCCCGGAGAGGAGGAGGCGGCCCGGATGTTCGAAACCACCACCGAACTCCTCACCGGCGCCGGCTATGTTCATTACGAGATCTCCAACTTCGGCCGACCCGGCCGCTTTTCCCGCCACAACCAATCCTACTGGAGCCGGCTAAGCTACCTCGGTTTCGGCTCCGGTGCGCATTCCTTCTGGAATCCCGACGGAATCGGGCGCCGCTGGAGTAACGCCGCCGACCTCGACGACTACCGTGCCGCCATTGCCGCCGGACTCCTTCCGGAGCGGGAGCCGGTGCAGCTCACCCCGGATGACGCCGTGGCCGAGAGCTTCTTCCTGGGGCTTCGGGTGTTGACCGGGCTCGAGCTCGCGCCCCTCAAGGCCGCATTCGGCGAGGAGGCGCTGGCCGACCGGCTGGCTCAGGTGGACGAGCTGTTGCGGGCGGGCCTCCTGGTCGCAGAGGGGGGGCGCATCCGTCTCGCCGACAGCTCGGTGATCATCGCCAACAGCATCTTCTCCCGCTTTCTGTAAATCCGCCAGTGTCCCAGCGTTGTCCAGTTGCCAACTCTCCCCCTCCCTTGACGGGAGGGGGCAGGGGGGAGGGTGAAGTTGCCATCAACTACAATGTGGCACCTACCCCCACCCCCTAACCCCCTCCCGCAAGGGGAGGGGGGACTCGTACGGCAACACCAAACCCGACACGCCGCCATAATCCTGCCAGAGAACCCCTTGACAAAGCAAAGGTGCGTTGCTAACTTGAAGCTCGTTTAGCACTCGAACTTTTTGAGTGCTAAAAGCTTTTGAGGGGCAAGGCTATGGAAGAGCAACTTTCTGAACGTGGAAAACGCATCCTCGAAGCGGTCATCGAGGATTACATAGCGACCGCTGAGCCGGTGGGGAGCAGGACCATCACGCGCAGCCACGAGCTGGCGCTTTCGCCGGCTACGGTGCGCAACGTCATGTCCGACCTGGAGGAGATGGGGCTGCTCGCCTCGCCGCATACCTCCGCCGGCCGCATCCCCACCGACAAGGCCTACCGCCTCTACGTCAATTCGATCCTGGAGGCGAAACAGAACCTCACCGCGGGCAAGCGCGACGAAATCCGCAGGCGCTGCCGCATGGCCGGCAAGGATCCGGCGGAGATGCTCAAGGAGGCCAGCCGCCTCCTTTCCACCACCTCGAGCTACATGGGGGTGGTGATGGCGCCGCGCATGGCGGCCAACGTCTTCCACCAGATGGAATTCGTCAAGCTGTCCAGCCACCGCATCCTGGCCATCCTGGTGTCGCAAAACGGCACGGTGCAGAACCGGCTCCTGGAAACCGAGGAGGAAATCCCGCAGGAGGACCTGGTCCGCATGGCCAACTACCTGAACGGGATGCTGCAGGGGCTCACCCTGGCCCAGGTGCGCGAACGGCTCCTGGCCGAGATGCAGAGCGAGAAGGTGCGTTACGATTCGCTGATGGCGAAGGCGATCGCGCTTTCCGAGCAGACCATCAGGACTGACAGCACCGAGATCTTCCTGGAGGGGCAGGCCAACATCCTGGACCAGCCGGAATTCGCCGACGCCGCCAAGATGCGCGAGATTTTCCGGGCCTTCGAGAAGAAGAGCCTTCTTCTGGACCTGCTGGACCGCTCCATGCAGGCCGAAGGGGTGCAGATCTTCATCGGGTCGGAATCGCCCCTGCTCAAGATGGAGGGTATGAGCCTGGTCACCTCCACCTACCTGACCGGCAAGGACACGGTCGGGGTGCTCGGGGTGATTGGCCCCACCCGGATGGGCTACGGCCGGGTGATACCGATCGTGGATTACACGGCGAAACTGATCAGCCGCCTGCTCGATACCGAGTAGCGCGAGAAAAGGAGACGATAAAGGGATGGACAAGAAAAAACACGATGCGCACCAGCACGACAAGAAGGCGGAGGCGGCGCAGGACCATGTAGAACTGGCGCAGCCGCTGTCGGATGCGGATCGGATCAAGGAATTGGAAGAGGCGCTGGCCGCCAAAGGGCTTGAGTCCGCGGCCAACTGGGACAAGTACCTGCGCGAGCGGGCCGACCTTGAGAACTACCGGAAGAGGGTACAGAAGGAGAAGGAAGAGATCCTGAAGTACGGCAACGAGCAGATCATCCTGGAACTGCTCCCCTCGGTCGACAACCTGGAGCGTGCCATCGACCACGCCAGCGCGGACGATCCCATCATCGAGGGGGTGAAGCTCACGCTGACCATGCTCATCTCCACCCTGAAGAAGTTCGGCGTCACCCCGGTGGAGACCCCGGCCGGGACCCCGTTCGACCCCGCCTTCCACCAGGCGATGACCCAGGTGCCCAGCGAGGAGCAGGAGCCCAACACCATCGTGAACGTGTTCCAGAAGGGGTACATGTTGAACGACCGGTTGCTGCGCCCCGCGATGGTCACGGTGGCCGTTAAGCCGTAAAAGCAGGGACTAGGGATGAGGGGCTAGGGGCTAGTGAAGACATTGGTTTTGCCAGCCCCTAGCCCCCAGTCCCTAGCCCCTGAAGTTTTTTTCCACCCCGCCCCTTGTTTTTTACCGGGGGCATGACTAGCTTGCACAGTGACAGTTACCATATGAGGAGGCAATCACATGAGTAGAGTAATAGGAATCGACCTCGGGACCACCAACTCCTGCGTCGCAGTGATGGAAGGTGGAGAGCCGGTTGTCATAGCGAACGCAGAAGGAAGCCGCACCACTCCTTCCATGATCGCATTCGCCGAGAACGGCGAGCGGCTGGTGGGCCAGCAGGCCAAGCGCCAGGCGGTCACCAACCCCGAGAACACCCTGTACGCCATCAAGCGCCTGATCGGGCGCAAGTACGATACCGAGGCGGTCAAGAAGGACATCGCCATCTCCCCGTTCAAGATCGTCAAGGCCGACAACGCCGACGCATGGGTCGAGGTGCGCGGCCAGAAATACTCTCCGCCTGAGATTTCGGCGATGGTGCTGATGAAGATGAAGAAGACCGCCGAGGACTACCTCGGGGAGACCGTCACCGACGCGGTCATCACCGTCCCGGCGTACTTCGACGACTCCCAGCGCCAGGCCACCAAGGACGCGGGCAAGATCGCGGGCCTCAACGTCCTGCGCATCATCAACGAGCCGACCGCGGCGGCACTCGCCTACGGCCTGGACAAGAAGAAGGACGAGAAGATCGCCGTGTTCGACCTGGGCGGCGGTACCTTCGACGTCTCCATCCTGGAACTCGGTGAAGGGGTCTTCGAGGTGAAGTCCACCAACGGCGACACCTTCCTGGGCGGCGAGGACTTCGACCAGAAGATCATCGACCACATCGCCGACGAGTTCAAAAAGGACCAGGGCATCGACCTCAGGGGCGACAAGATGGCGCTGCAGAGGCTGAAAGAGGCGGGCGAGAAGGCGAAATGCGAGCTCTCCACCTCGCTTGAGACCGACATCAACCTGCCGTTCATCACCGCCGACGCTTCCGGTCCCAAGCACCTGACCATGAAGCTGACCCGCGCGAAACTCGAGTCCATCTGCGCCGACCTGATCGCGAAGCTGGAAGGCCCCTGCCGCACCGCGCTCAGGGACGCAGGCCTCTCCGCTTCCGACATCGACGAGGTCATCCTGGTGGGCGGCATGACCCGCATGCCGATCGTGCAGAAGAAGGTGCAGGACATCTTCGGCAAGGTCCCCAACCGCGGTGTCAACCCGGACGAGGTCGTTGCCATCGGCGCAGCCATCCAGGGCGGCGTTCTGCGCGGCGACGTGAAAGACGTGCTGCTGCTCGACGTCACCCCGCTTTCCCTGGGCATCGAAACCCTGGGCAGCGTGATGACCAAGCTGATCGACAAGAACTCCACCATCCCGTGCAGGAAGTCCCAGGTGTTCTCCACCGCGGCCGACAACCAGCCGGCGGTTTCCATCCACGTCCTGCAGGGCGAGCGCGAGATGGCCTCCGACAACAAGACCCTGGGCAACTTCGAGCTCTCCGGGATCCCGGCCGCACCGCGCGGCGTGCCGCAGATCGAGGTGACCTTCGACATCGACGCCAACGGCATCGTCCACGTCTCCGCGAAGGACCTCGGTACCGGCAAGGAGCAGTCCATCCGCATCACCGCCTCCTCCGGTCTCTCCAAGGAGGAAGTGGAGAAGATGGTGCGCGACGCCGAGGCGCACGCCGCCGAGGACAAGAAGAAGCGCGAGCTGATCGAAGCCAAGAACCAGGGCGACAACCTGATCTACTCCACCGAGAAGTCCCTGAACGAGTTCGGCGACAAGATCGACGCTGCCGAGAAGCAGAAGATCGAGGAAGGGATCGCCGGCCTCAAGAAGGCCCTGGAAGGAAGCGACGCCGATGAGATCAAGAAGGCGAGCGAAACCCTGATGCAGGCGTCCCACAAGCTGGCCGAGGCGGTCTACGCCAAGGCACAGGCAGCGGGCGCCGAGGGTGGCGAGCAGCACGCCGAGCCGGAAGCCGGCGGAGCCGCCAAGGGCGAGAAGGTGGTCGACGCCGACTTCGAGGAAGTGAAGGACGACAAGAAGTAAGTAAAAGGTTGCAAAGCGGTGCCGCTTTAGTGGAAGATGGCGCTGCATGTAGAAAATGACAACCGCAACGGGCAGCGTCTCATGAGATGGGACGCTGCTCTTTGTGTTACGAGGGCTTACTTTGGCAAACGGTGACAAACAGGATTACTACGAACTACTCGAGGTGAACAAGAACGCCTCCGAGACCGAGATCAAGAAGGCGTACCGGCGTCTGGCCATCAAGTTCCACCCGGACAAGAACCCCGGCGACAAGAGCGCCGAGGACAAGTTCAAGGAGGTCTCCGAGGCCTACGAGGTGCTTTCCGACCCCGAGAAGCGTGCGCGCTACGACCAGTTCGGCCACGCCGGCGTGGGGGGCGGCGGCTTCAACGGTTCCCCCTTCGGCGGTTTCGGCGGCTCTCCCTTCGGGGACATCTTCGGGGACATCTTCGGGGAAGTCTTCGGCGGGCGCCAGAAGACCTCGCGCGGCAGGCGCGGCGACGACCTGCAGTACAACCTTGAAATCAATTTCGAAGAGGCCGCCTTCGGGGTTGAGAAGAAGATCGACATCCCCTACGCCAAGCGCTGTGAGGCGTGCGGCGGGTCCGGCGCGAAGGCCGGCACGCAGCCGAAGACCTGCCCCACCTGCCAGGGTGCGGGGCAGATGCGCTTTCAGCAGGGCTTCTTCAGCGTTTCCAAGACCTGCTCGCACTGCAACGGCGAGGGACGCGTGGTCGAGCATCCCTGCCCGAGCTGCCGCGGCACCGGCACGGTCCGCGACAAGAAGACCATCTCGGTCAAGGTCCCCGCAGGGGTCGAAACCGGCATCCGCCTCAAGCTCTCCGGCGAAGGGGGGCAGGGGATCAAGGGGGGCGGCAACGGCGACCTCTACGTGGCGCTCACCGTGCGCGAGCACTCCCTCTTCCGCCGCGAGGACAACGACGTGTTGTGCGAGATCCCGATCAGCTTTACCCAGGCCGCCCTGGGATGCGAGATCGAGGTGCCCACGCTGGACGGCAAGGTGAACATGAAGATCCCGGAAGGGACGCAGTCCGGCGCGGTCTTCAGGATGCGCGGTAAAGGGGTCCCGGCGCTGCAGGGGTACGGGCGCGGCGACCACCTGGTCATCGCCAAGGTGGAGACCCCGATCAACCTGAACAAGCAGCAGCGCGAACTCCTTGAGGAGCTGGCGCGCATCAGCGGCGAGGACGTTAACCCGATGCGCAAGAACTTCTTCTCCAAGGTGATGGATATATTCACGTGATACGGGCACTGAACCGGTGCGTGGCGGGGCTTGTGGCCGTTGTTTTCCTGGCCGCCCGTCCCGTGCCGGTTCTGGGTTCCCCGGCCCAGGCGACGCTGCTTGCCGATGCCTCCTACGCGGGGGTGCTCAAGGAGCGGATCCGCGGGGCGAAGAGGCGCATCATCTGCGCCTTTTACCTTTTCAAGGCCACCGATCGCAAGGGGAACCTTCCCGCCGGCATCGCGCAGGACCTGGCCCAGGCCAGGGCGCGCGGGGTGGAGGTCACCGTCATCCTCGAGGGTGAGGATTCCGTGGGGCGCGACAACCGCGCCGCGGCGGGGTTTCTGGCGCGCAAGGGGGTGCGGGTGGTTTTCCCGCGCGGCAGGCGCACCACCCACGCCAAGGCGGTGGTCATCGATGACCGCTTCGTGATGATCGGGAGCCACAACCTGTCCCACGCGGCGCTGAGCCGCAACCGGGAGCTCTCGGTGCTGTTGGATGCACCGCCGCTCGCGGCGCAGGTGACCAGGTACCTGGAAGGGATCAGGTAGCCTGGCCGAATCAGGTAGGACGGGCGTGATCAGGTAGGACGAGGGTGGGGCGGGATCGGAGGAGCCAAAGGCGGGCGAATGATTATTCGCCCAGCTCTCCCGCCTCCACATAGGTAAATCGCCATAACCAAAGCCGCATCATCGCCGTCGTCCACAAAAGGAGTAGCAACCTTGCTTTCCCGTCGGTACGCATCACTCAAGAAGCTCGTCTCCCCCGTTCTCCTCGTCCTCCTCCTGGCGCTCACCTGCGCCGTTTCCGCCCACGCCGCCATCGCCACCTACCCGGAACTTCCGACCGGCTACACCTCGATCCGGGTCTTCGACGGCCAGCAGCGCTACGTCGGGCGCATCCTCCCCACCCAGCGTTACTGGGTCACCATCGACCGGATCCCGATCTTTTTGCGCAAGGCCCTGGTCGCCACCGAGGACGCCCGCTTCTACGAGCACGGGGGCATCGACGTGCGTGGCATCGCCCGGGCCCTGGTGAAGGACGTGGTGAAGGGACGGCTCGCCGAGGGTGGCTCCACCATCACCCAGCAGTTGATCAAGAACAAGTTCCTCTCCGGCGAGAAGTCGCTCGACCGCAAGGTGAAGGAAGTGCAGCTCGCCATGGACTTCGAGAAGAAGTACACCAAGGACCAGATCCTGGAAATGTACTTCAACGAGATCTACTTCGGCAACGGCGCCTGGGGGATCGCGCAGGCGGCGCGGCAGTACTTCGACAAGAACCCGGAGGAGCTGACCGAGGCGGAGTGCTCGATTCTGGCGGGGGTGCCCAAGAACCCGGGCCGCTACAACCCGCTGGGGGACCAGGCCAAGGTGAGCGCGCGCCGCAGCGTGGTGCTGGCCCGCATGGTCGCGGTTAAGATGATCACGCCGCAGCAGAAGAGGGCCATAGAGGCGCATCCGGCCACGGTTATCAAGCCGGGACAGGCGCAGGGGTACCTCGACCTGGTGCGCAAACAGCTCGTGGATCGCTACGGGGCGCACATCGTGGAGCAGGGCGGCCTGGACGTGATCTCGGCCATGGACGTGAACCTGCAGAAGCAGGCGGAGCAGGTGCTGCGCGAAGGAGTGAAGAAGGTCAACCCGAACCTGCAGGGAGCGCTCATCTGCATGGACCTGAAGACCGGCGACGTGCTGGCCGCGGTGGGGGGCGTCGACAACGGCAAGGGGGGCTTCAACCGCGCCTTCTCGGCCAAGCGCCAGCCCGGTTCCTCCATCAAGCCCCTCATCTACGCGGCCGCGCTGGAGCAGGGCTACACCCCGGCGAGCCTGCTGGATGACACACCGGTCAGCTACAACAAGGGGAACGGTCAGGCCTGGCGGCCGCACAACTACGAGAAGAAGAGTTTCGGGGAGCTGTCGATGCGCCAGGCGCTCGCCCACTCCAACAACGTGATCACGGTGAAGCTGCTCGAATCCCTCGGGGTCAACAACTTCGTCACCTTCGCCGGCCGCCTGGGGCTTACCCTGCGTAGTCCCAACGATCTCTCGCTCGCCCTCGGTACCGACGAGGTGACCCTGAACGACCTGGTCTCCGCCTACTCACCGCTGGCCAACGGCGGCCTGCGCAGCGAGGGGCGCACCATCATCCGGATCTACGACCGCAACCGCAAGAGCTGGAACGAGAACCCGCCGCAGGTGGCGCCGGTGCTTTCTCCGGCCACCGCTTTCGTCACCACCTCCATGATGAAGGACGTGCTCACCTACGGCACCGCCAAGGGGCTGAAGAACTTCACCCGGCAGCACCCCGCCGCCGGCAAGACCGGCACCACGGACGACTACCGCGACGCCTGGTTCGTCGGCTACACGCCGCAACTGATCACCGGGGTCTGGGTCGGCTACGACAAGCCCAAGCCGGGGGGGAGAGGCTTTACCGGCGGTGCGGTGTCCGCCCCTATCTGGGAGCGCTTCATGCGTAGCGCCAGCGCCGGAAAGCCCGCGGTGGACTTCACCAGGCCCGAGGGTGTGGTCAGTGTCAACATCGATCCCACCACCGGTCAGCTTGCCACCCCCGACTGCCCGACCACCAAGGAGGAGGACTTCATCGCCGGCACCGAGCCGACGACCTACTGCTCCAAGCATGGTGGCGATGCGATGCCGCCGGCCACGCCCGCACAGCCGGGACAGCCCGCACAGCCGGGACAGCCGGGACAGCCGGGACAGCCGGGACAGCCGGGACAGCCGGGACAGCCGGGTGCCACTGCTCCCGGGGAGGCTCCCGCCAAGGAGCCTCCCCAAGGGGGCGCTGTGGGCGAGGAAGGCAAGGGTGGCGAGGCTACCGACGGCGCTGCCGGGGAATTGCTGCGCTAGGCGGGAGTGCCGATCTCGGAGGCGTAGTAGTGCCGGATCGGTTTGAGGTTGTCGTCCAGTTCATACACCAGCGGGGTTCCGGTAGGGATCTCGAGGTTGACGATGTCCGAGTCGGAGACCCGGTCCAGGTACTTGATGAGGCCGCGCAAGCTGTTGCCGTGGGCGACGATGAGCGGGCGGCGGCATTCCCGCAGGGCCGGGACGATGACCTGCTGCCAGCACGGAAGCACCCGCTCCACCGTGTCCTGCAGGCATTCGGTCCGTGGGATGAGATGCGGCGGCAGTGACGCGTAGCGCAGATCCCGGCCGGGGTGGCGCTGGTCCCCCTCGGCGAGCGCGGGCGGCCGCACGTGGTAGCTGCGCCGCCACAGCTTCACCTGCTCCTCCCCGTACTTCTCGGCGGTCTGGGCCTTGTTCAATCCCTGCAGAGCGCCGTAGTGTCTCTCGTTGAGGCGCCAGTCCTTGCACTCCTCGATCCACATCAGATCCATCTCGCGCAGGATGAGCCAGAGCGTCCCGATGGCCCGGCGCAGCACCGAGGTGAAGGCGACGTCGAAGACGAAACCTTTCTCCCTCAAAAGCCTTCCCGCGTTCCTGCTTTCCTCCTCACCGTGCGGTGACAGTTCCACGTCGGTCCAGCCGGTGAACAGGTTTTCCTGATTCCAGACGCTCTCGCCATGTCGGACCAGTACCAGTTGCTGCATGACTTCACCTCCGCAACTTCACTTCGCGCCTGCCGCCTGCTTCGCCTCTTCCAGCTTGCCGGTCACGTTGTTTTTGATCCAGGACGGGTCCCACCACTCGATGGGATTCACCTCCTGCCCCGATATCACCACGCCGAAATGGAGGTGGTCGCCGCCGGCAAGGCCGGTGTCCCCGGTGTCGCCGATGATGTCCCCTTTCTTCACCTGGTCGCCTTCCTTCACGGCGATCCGGCTTAAGTGCCCGTAGAGCGACTGCAGCCCCATGCCGTGATCGATGATGACGCATTGGCCGTAGATGCCGAGGTCGTCGGCCCAGACCACGCGCCCGCCGTTCGCGGCCGGCACCCTCGAGTGCGCCAGCGAGGCCAGGTCGATCCCCAGGTGGTACTGCTCATCGACCTGTTTTCCCTTGTAGAAGTAGCTGCGCAACTGGCTGAAGGTGCCGCGCGGGGCGGAGTTGGGGAGGCGCATGAACTCACCTTGCCAAAGCGGTGTGTCGGAGGTCTTCAACCCCACCTGGTACAGCGTCTTCCGGTCCGCCTGCCTCACCTCACGGTTCACCTTGAGAAAGAGCTCCAGGGGGGTGGCCGCCTGCGGGAAGCGGTCCTTGAACTCGCCGGAGATCTTCTCCAGGAAGCTGTCGGTCAGCTCGATCCGGTCCCTTGGGAACGATTTCTCCAGCACGTGATAGTAGATGCCGGTGAGCCTCTCATTTCCCGCCCGGTCCACGGCCACTACCTTCGGAATGAAGCGCTCCTGCGGGATGTCGCTGGGGAAGGGGAACAGGCAGGCGTAGAAGCCGGCGGGCTGGCGGTAGGCGGGGTAGAAGCGGTCCGCGAACACGACACCGGTTTTGGCCACCTCACGGTTCACCGTGTACACCACCAGCCCGGCACCGCCTCGGGAGATGTTGTGGGCGGTGCTGATGACGGCGATTGCCGGGGGCTTGTTCCGGTAGTCGAAGTCGAAGGTCTGCTCGGTGCGGTTGCCGGAGCTGAAGCCGAAGATGGAACGGTCCCGCGCCCGGATCTCCAGCCTGACCGGACCCTCCTTGAGTCCTGGCTGGGCCGGTAGCCTGAAGGTCTCAGCCGCCTCTTTGGTCCCGGAGGGGTACTCCCTGGCGAGAACGGGGAAGTTCTTCTGCCCCTGCACCAGGTTCACGCTCAGCGACCTGAGCCCGGAACGATCCCGCAGCCGCAGCGTCACATCGAGCCTGGAGGAGATGGGGCCGCTTTGCCGGGAAAGCGCGAGGGCGGGGCCTGAAGTGTCGAGAAAGTAATACACCCCGAACCCTAGAAGGACGAGGAGGATCAGGATAGCTGCCACAGCTGTCGTTTTCATGGCTCTCCCCCCGGCATCGGTCCGGTGAGCGCTTGCTGCCCTCAACCGTCCGCTGCTGTCGGAAAAATTAACTCTAGTCAATGCACCATCGGATTTTAGCATCCGGCCCTGCGAAGTCCAGCCGAGGCGGATGGTCGCTGGAGACGGTGACGGCCTCTGAAAAATATTGTAGCGCTCTGTAAAAAATTCAGACAGGTGGTATATTACTCTCAGCTAGCTAGCTGGAACAGAATGTCTCGGAAAAAGGAGGTAGCGGCATCGAGGTAACTTCCACTGAAGAGGATTCTAACCAAGAAACAGCTGTACCAGCTCCGATGCCCCAAGCATCGGAATGACCCCTGTAACGAGGGGATCTAGTAAAAAAAGAGGCCTTGCTTATCAGTAGCAGGCCTCTTTTTCTGTTGTCACTGTTAGAGGTGATTGTGGTACAGGTAAAGCTGAAGTATATGAACAGAGCAAGCGCTCTTTCTGTTATATTAGGAGAGTCGGGAATAATGGTTTGTTCCCATAACTGGATTTCATACACAAAGGAGGATTAGCTATGAAGAGAATAACAGCGGCACTGCTTGCCATGGTGATTGCAATGGTTTCCCTGCAAGGGTGCTACGGGAAGATGGCGCTCACCAGGAAGGTGTACCAGGTAAACGGCCAGGTCGGGGACAAGTACCTGCGCAGCCTGGTGACCTGGGTCTTCATCATCGTTCCGGTCTATGGCATTGCGGCACTGGTCGACTTCGTACTGTTCAACACCATCGAGTTCTGGAGCGGGCACAACCCGGTGGCCCAGGGGGAGAAGGACTTCCAGTACAGCGAAAACGGCGACACGTTCAAAGTGCACGCCCAAAAGAGCGGGGATACGGTGCGCTACACTTTCAACCGCTACCATGGTGATACCTATCTCGATACCCTTACCATCGACTGGAATATCAAGACCGGCAACTCCGTGGCGGCGCTGCGCGAGGGGGACAACACGACCCAGTTCCAGGCGATGCGCGGCAAGGGAGGCGTACAGGTAACCAGTTCGGCTCCCGGTGCTTTGAACGCAGGCAGGCAGATGACGGCTCTGTACCAGTAGAAGCGTTTATACTCAGGGGCGGGAAGGGGTGTGGCAAGGTTAGCGGATTCAAACTCGGCGAAGAGGCAACTGAAGCAGTATACCTGGAAAAAAAAATTTCTGACAGACTGTTTCTTTCGGCCGGGCAATGCTATGTTTGACTCAGCTAGCTAGCTAAGAGGGATCTCGGAAAAAAGGAGGTAATCAGCATCAAAGAAACTCCACCGATTCGGAATCTCACAACTTGAAGCTGTAACCTCCCGGTGCCTACGGGCACTGGCAACCACCCTTGAAAAGGGTACCCAAGTAGACGCAACAAACGAGGCCCGCCTTTTAGGCGGGCCTTTCAATTTGGCAGCATGCAGTTGGTTTTCGCAGCCGGTGTCAGCGCAGCAAAATAGAAAGGGTCGCCGACCATGGTCAGCGACCCTTTTTTTATGGAGCCGAAGAGCGGACTCGAACCGCCGACTTGCTGATTACGAATCAGCTACTCTACCAACTGAGTTACTCCGGCTGATCTGTTACCGAGGGTAACCTTTTACCGTAAATCCCCCCTCCAGTCAATCTCATTCTAAATTCCCAACCTTCAACTTCCCCAGTCATCCTCGGCTTGTGAGTGCATTCCCTTGCGCGGCGCCGGCTTTTTCACGTAGCCGTCGACGTTTGTGTTTTGTTGAATGAGTTCGTTAATACGTACCAAAAACTACCGAGAGCAATGACGCAATCAGTGAGGTCAGGGGATGTCGGCTGTGTTAATTGCGACGTTACTGAAACGTTACCATCGAGGGTAAGTCTAATGATAACGTGTCCGGTGTTTTCGCTGCTCTCTAATGTTGTACCTCCGCGGGACGGCGGAATTTGTCCTGTTTGGACTGATTTGTTTTTTCCCGTTAAATCCGAATGCAAAAAATATTTTAAGTAAAAAGTGTCCAATTTGTTTCCGTTTTAGCCGAATGGAGGACCCTGCTCCGGGGGGAGGGTGCTGTTTGTAGGTACATTTCTTGCGGAGTCCCCCCCCCTGTAGGACTATTTCGTACCTCTAAATCGATCCATTACCGCACGCGAGGACCAGGGACAGGGGAAGGTTATGCTGAAAAAAACACTGGCTGTTTTGGCTGCTACGGCAGTCATATCGGGGGCGCTCTGGTCGTGGGCTGCGACGTCGTTCCAACTGCAGACCAAGCTGAACAACACCGGCGGTACCCTCCAGATCCGCAACAACCCCGTCCAGACAGCTTCCGGCACGGTCGTGTACACCAACTTCACCACCTCGGAACTGGTTCCGGTGAAGGTAACGGCCAACCCCGGCTTCAAGATCACCAGTCTGACCAAGACCGGTGTGGCCCAGGTCATCGGCAACTACACGACGCACTACGCCACGACCTTCAAGAAGGCTGACGGTTCGCCCCAGTCTCTCATCGCGGGCTTCACCGCCCAGAAGTACACGATCAGCGGCACCGCCTACGGCCCGGGCGGCATCACCCCGGCCAGCACCCAGGTCACCTACGGCGGCACCGCGGTCTTCACCGTCACCCCCAATGCCAACTCGGTGCTGACCGCCGTCAGCGGCGGCACGGCCACCAACCTTTCCGGCGGCGCGATCAGCTTCCCCTACCTTGGCCAGGCCAACATCACGGTCAGGAACGTAACCGGTCCTGCCGCCGTGACAGCGTCCTTCTCCGCGGTGGGGATCAGCGCCGGCGATAACCAGACCGGGATGATCGTCACCAAGGTGACCCTGAGGGGCTCGATGCAGGGTGGCGGCACCTTCACCTGGAATCAGGAGAGCGGTCCGGCGGTCACCCTGCAGGACGCCAGCACGCTCAACCCGAACTTCGTGCCGATGGTGCTGGGCACCTACGTGTTCCGCGCCACCCAGTACCTGAACGGCGTCGCGGTCTCCACCTCCACCACCCAGGTGAAGGTGGTCGACTCGCTGATCGACTCCATGCGGACCGACTGCAACGGCTGCCACTCCGCCACCGGCGTCTACCCGACCCCGATGGCGTTCACCCTGTGGTCCTCCTCGAACCACAAGTCTCTGGGCGTTTCCTGCGTTTCCTGCCATACCACCGGTGCCATGCCGACCCCGGTCAACGTCTCGAGCGTCGATTCCAACACCTTCGTCAACCTGGCGGCCTCCGCCGGCCCGGTGGGCGACTACTTCTGCGCCGCCTGCCACACCGACTCGATTTTCTCCGGCTACGACCGCTCCATGCATAAGACGGTGGGCGTCACCTGTACCTCCTGCCACAAGGGCGGGGCGCATCAGCCCGAGGCGGACCCGGGCGTCTGCGCGGGATGCCACTACAACGGCCTGGGCATCGTCCCCAACCACACGGTAGAGATCGGCAGGAACGTTCTCTGTATCTCCTGCCACAACCCGCACTCCAGCTTCGCGGCGGTGCAGGGCGACCTGGAGACGCTGCACTACGGCAACATGACCACCGGCGCCTACCCGGCGACCTACGTCACCTCGCGTTCGGCCTGCACCGACTGCCACTTCTCGACCGTCAGCAACCAGGCGATCCGCCAGGCGTGGTACACCTCCGGTCACGCCAAGGGGAGCGCGCCGGCGTACTCCACCTACGACTTCAAGACCATGAACGGCTGCGTGCAGTGCCACACCACCACGGGCTTCGTGGCCTACTCCTCCGCCAAGGTGACCACGGCCTGGGGCGACTCCGCGGACAAGACCAAGGAGATGGTCACCTGCCGCGCCTGCCACGTCGACATCACCGCCGGCGCGCTGCGCACCATGGCGCCGTCCAAGCCGTTTGCCAACGAGCCCACCTACCTGAACCCGGCAGTGGGCGAGTCCAACCTGTGCATGACCTGCCACAGCGGCACCAACACCGGCCAGGTGATCACGGACAAACTGCAGGCGAACGCGGACTTCACCAACCTCGCCTTCATCCCGCCGCACTACGCGGTGTCGGGCGCCACCATGTACGCCAAGGGGGGGTACCACTTCCCGGGGCGCAACTACGACCTCGGCGCCACCCACAGCAACCTCGGCTTCGACAACGCCAAGGGGCCCTGCATCATGTGCCACAGAAACGGCACCTACGGCCACTCCTTCAGAAGCGGGGTGAGCGCGATCTGCACCACCTGCCACGGCACCAACATGCCGGAAGAGCAGCGCCAGCTGGCGCGCGATTCCTTCACGAGCCTTTTGGAAGTGCTGCGCGCGCAACTGGCGGCCAAGGGCTTCATCTACACCGAGAAGGCGCCGCACTTCAACGAGCGTAACTGGGGCTCCGGTCAGCAGGGTGCGAACGTCATGGGCGCCGCCTTCAACTACGCCCTGTTGTTGCGGGAGCTCGGCTCCTTCGGCCACAACCCGCGCTACTCGAAACAGCTGGCCATGGACTCCATCGACATCCTGGACAACGGCGTGATCGACGACTCGGTGACCACGCTGGCGGTGCCGACCCTGCGGGATGCGGGTGCCATCAGCCAGGCGGTGGCCGATTCCGTAGTCGCCTACAAGGCGCGCAACCTGTGCATCACCTGCCACGGCGGTTCCGCTTCGACCCCGAGCCCGATGGCGACCAACCAGCATGCGACCCACATCACCGCGGTCTACGGCCCGGGCAACTTCCTGGGGAGCGAGTACACCGCCTGCCAGGCCTGCCACGTCGGGACCACCGCCACCCACAACAACGGCTCGCCGGACCTGAAAAGCGGCGACGGCTCGCTGTGCATGGGGTGCCACGCCGGCCAGCTGGTTGACTGGAAGACCACCACCCGCATCAACTGCACCGTGTGCCACGCCCAGAACCCGGCGACGCTCCCCAACGGGGTCCAGGCGCCGAACAAGGCCTACTTCGGCACCTCCGGCCACGGCCGCTTCGCAGTGTCGAACCAGTGCACGGTGTGCCACGACAGGAACGCGACCCACATCACCGGGACCCTGGGGGACAGCAAGCGTCTGCTCATGAACAACGACAACACGCTGTGCGCCTCCTGCCACAGCAACCCGACCATCGTTTCGGCGCGCTTCCTGAACATCAGCACGCACCGCGCGAAGGATGGTGCCCCGGTCGCCTGCCGCGAGTGCCACGACACGCACGGCACCGGCAACCTCTCCATGATCAGAAGCGAGATCAGGGGCTTCACCATCGCCTACACCGACCGGGTCAACACGCTGGTGGAGACCACCTACAACCGCGGCCTGTGCCAGGTCTGCCACACCAAGACCAACTACTACCGTGCCGGGGTTCCGGAGGGCAGTCACTTCACCTCGGGCTGCCTGGACTGCCACACCCACACCAGCAGCGGCGGCGCCTTCAAGCCGGTCGGCGGCGGCTGCGACTCCTGCCACGGCTACCCGCCGGCACCGAAGAACACGGCGACCGGGTTCGGCAGCTACGCCAACTGGGCCAACGCGCGCTTCGAGGACTACTCGGGCGGCGGCGGCGCGCATCTCGTGGCGGCGCACATCTCTCCGTTTGCCAAGGCGGAGGAAGGGTGGACCAACTGCACGGCGTGCCACAACGGCGGCGCCACGGGGCTCACTTCGTACCACAAGATGGTGACGCCGGTTAAGGATCACATCGAGAACGTGACCGTGCTGGTGGACAACAGCCTGCGCTTCTCCAACAGCTTCACCGTCTACACCGGTGCCAAGCTGACCAGCGTGCCCGGCGCCAACCAGACCGGCAGCTGCTTCAACATCGCCTGCCACATGAGCCCGTCGGCAAGGTGGAGCACCGAGCGGTAGGAGAGGACAAGTAGCAAAGCCGTACCGTTTCTGGATCAACGGAAGATTCAGCTTTTATAAAATGACGCAAGCAGGACACCAAGAGGAGGAGAAAATGTTATCAAAGTATGGAGGGCGCTGTTTCCTGGTGCTGGCACTTCTCGTGCTGACACTGATGCAGTTGTCCGTGGGGAAGGCACAGGCCGCCCCGCAGTACAACTATGACTGTTCTTTCTGTCACACGATGCCGCCACTGGATTCCGGTACTGTGAAGAAGAACCCCAACACCGGCGCAGTGCCGGGCAACCACGCAGGGCACGCCACCTCGGCGGTCAATTCCTGCGTTACCTGCCACGGCAGCCAGGTCAGCGGCTACGCCATGGGGCACCGCAACAAGACCATCGAGCTTGCCGACGGCGTCGGCTACTCCAGAAAGATCGCGGCCGGCTTCGTGAACCAGACCTCGGTTCCGCCGAACCCGATGGGGACCTGCTCCACCGCGACCTGCCACAGCGACGGCAAAGGCACCCTGCGTGCGACCCCGGCCTGGGGTAGCGCAGCCCTCACCGTACCGGGCGGCTGCTCCGCCTGCCACAGCGTCGCTCCGTCGACCGGCAGCCACCCGGTCGCCGGCAGCAAGCACGGCAACTACTACGGCACCGGCGTCGGCTCCTGCGTGCAGTGCCATACCGACCACTCGGTACAGGCCAAGCCGTTTGCCCACGCTACCTCGGCCGGCCACCGCGCCATCGAGGTGAAGTTCGCCACCGGCGGCACCTTCGCGGCCAACCAGTGCTCCAACGTCTACTGCCACAGCAACGGCCGCGGCACCTACACCCCGCCGACCTGGGGTGGGACCCTTACCTGCGCCGGCTGCCACGGCGACGCGACCAGCAACACCCTGTCGGGCAACCACGCGAAACACGTGAACAACGCGGCCTTCCTCGGCACCTCCTACGGCTGCGTCGAGTGCCACAGCTCGACCGTTTCCGACAACAGCACCATCTCCACCTTCGCAAACCACGTGAACCAGACCAAGGACGTGGCGGGTGCACGCGTCGGTACCCCGGTATCCGGGACCTGCTCCACCTCCTACTGCCACAGCGACGGCAAAGGGACCATGAAGAGCGTGACCTGGACCGGTTCCACCGCCCTGACCTGTAAGTCCTGCCATGGTGCCGATGCGGCTCCGGCCTTCACTTCCGTCGCCGGCGAGCCGAACTACGCCAACGCCGGAGCAGACCAGCCGCGCGCCAACAGCCACAAAAACCACGTCGCTTCGGCCGCTGACTGCGCAAGCTGCCACGCCGACACCACCGTGAACGGCACCAGCATCAAGGCCGGCGGGTTCCACACCAACAGCACCCGCGACGTCAAGGCCGGCGCCAGGAGCTTCACCATCGTCGGGAACACCTGCTCCGCGGTAGCCTGCCACGACGGCAACGGCATCGTGGCCAACGTCCCCGCTGCCAAGTGGGGCGCATCCCTTGGCTGCACCGGTTGCCACGGCAACGCGAGCTCCCTTACCACCAACGCGCATGCTGCGCACGTAAGCACCAAAGGTTACACCTGCGACACCTGCCACGCCGCCACTGTCAGCGGGAACACCTTCTTCGTTAACAAGGCTCTCCACGGCGACGCCACCGTCGAGGTTGCCGGCGCCAACGTGACCACCTGGAGCGGCACCGCCACCAAGACCTGCGCCACCTCCTGCCACCTCTCGGCAACCCCGCAGTGGAACGTCCCCGCATCCGGCGCCTGCGGTACCTGCCACACCGCGCTTTCCAACACCACCGGCGGCCTGATCAACAGCAACGCGCACTCCCAGCACTTCACGGCAACCTACGGCCCGGGCTTCAACTCGACCCTGACCACCTCCTGCTCGAACTGCCACACCTCGAACACCGCGAGCACCCACGCCGACGGCACCCTGAACCTTGCCGCCGGCATGAACAAGATCGGCACCTGCTCCACCTGCCACGCCCAGAGCACCAACTGGACCACCGGCCGCGTCACCTGCGAAAGCTGCCACTCGACCGCGGGCGGTGCGCTCTCCGTCATCGGCGGCATCACCGCTCCCGACAAGACCCTGGCGGCTACCAAGGGCCACGGCAAGGCCGGCATCGCCCAGGCCTGCTCCGCTTGCCACGACAACACCGCAGCCCACATAAGCGGCGTGCTGGGCGACCAGAAGCGTCTGCTTCCCGTCCTGGTCGGCGCCACCAACCAGGAGTGCGACTACTGCCACACCAACCCAGCCAAGGTCAGCGGCACCAAGCTCAACGTGAGGGCTCACAAAGCTACCGGCCTGGGCTCCAAGTGTGCGGACTGCCACAACGGCCACGGTACCGCCAACACCATGATGGTGAACACCACCATCAACGGCACCGCAGTGAGCTTCACCGGCAACAACACCTTTGCCAACCCGGCTCAGACCGGCGTCTGCCAGGTCTGCCACACCAGCACCCAGTACTTCACCAAGGCTGGCGTGCCGGCTCAGGACCACGTAGCCTCCACCACGGACTGCACCCAGTGCCACCAGCACAACCCGGCCACCGGCCTCGCGTTCGTGCCCAATGGCGGTTGCGACGCCTGCCACGGCTACCCGCCGGCACCGCGTCAGACCCTCAGCGCCATTACCTTCGGCGTGCAGGGCAACTGGTCTTCGGCCCGCTTCGAAGACTACTCCGGCGGCGGTGGTGCCCACATCCTCGTGGCGCACATCAAGAAGGACGCCAAGCCCTCCGAGGGCTGGGCTAACTGCCTGCCGTGCCACAAGGGGAGCGACGCTTCCCACGCCCGTGCCCTGCCCATCAGGACCCACGTGGAAAGTGTAAGCGTCGACATCGACCCGCAGTACCGCTTCTCCGACGACGCCCTCGCCACCTACACCAGCGCTACGCTGGTCTCCGGCGGGACCAACAAGTCGGGCAGCTGCTTCAACGTGAGCTGCCACTTCAAGCCGAGCGCGAAGTGGAGTATCGAAAGGTAGCAGTAATCCGCGTGTTTACGCGGAAGCTTTGCAAGTAGTAGAAGCATGTGAAAACCCCGGCGGGGGAGTGGATCCCCCCCGCCGGGTCATGGATGAATTAGCACTACGGTCAGGTGTTTTGAGATAAAGGAGTGGAAATGAGGGGCTACCGCAGACTCGGATGGTACAACCCACGAGTGATAGCTTTGCTGATGACGCTGGGAGCTGCGCTCCTGGCTGGCACAAAGGCCGAGGCCGCACCGCAGTACAACTACGGGTGCGATGCCTGCCACACCATGCCTCCTCTTGATTCAGCCAACGGACGGCGTATTCCGGCCACCGGTGCATTCAAGGGAAACCATGGCAGCCATGCCGACAGTAACGCGCTGTCGTGCGTCAAGTGTCACGGCTCCGGCGTACTCGTGTACCAGACCGGCCACCGCACCGACGACATCAAGGTCTCCGGCAACATCAACGGTTCCGCGACCGGCAGCTACAGCCGCGCCTTCGTGAACCAGACCTCGGTGCCCCCGACTCCGCTGGGGTCCTGCTCCAACGTGAACTGCCACTTCGAGCGCACCAGCCCCGAGTGGGGGAGCGCGGCCTATGCCAGCCCGGTCGATTGCAACAGCTGCCACGGCTCCTCGCTTTCCGCGGGGCACCCCGTATCCGGTTCCAAGCACGGCACCTACTACGGCACCGGCACCGGCGCCTGCGTCAAGTGCCACACGGACCACAGCGCCGAGGCGAAACCGTTTGCGCATGCGACCAGCGTGACCCACCGCGGCATTGCGCTCAACTTCACCGCGACACCGAACAACGGCGGGAGCTACTCCGGCCCGACCAACGATTTTCTCCCGAGCCAGACCAACACCTTTGGATCCTGCTCGGGCCTCTACTGCCACAGCGACGGCACCACCAAGACCGGTCCCTTCACGACAACCACCGTGCCCAACTGGGGCAACGCGACCCTGGGCTGCAACGGCTGCCACGGCGGTCCGGCGTCCCTGGGGACCAAGATCCTCGCTACCGGAAAGCACCAGGCCCACATCAACAACCCCGGGGCCCTGGGGAGCAACTACGGCTGCGTCGAGTGCCATGCGAAAACCGCAGCGAGCGACTCCGCAATTGCCGTTACCGCGAACCACGTCAACACCTTCGTCGAGTACTCCGGCGCGAAGGCCGGTAAGAACTACTCCGGCGGTTCCTGTTCCAACACCTACTGCCACACCTCGGGCAAGAAGGGTGTGGCGGGCGTGGCCTCGACCGTCGAGCCGGGCAACCCGTCCTGGAGCGGTGCGGCCATGGTCTGCAACGGCTGCCACGGCGCACAGCCGATGGGGACCGCAGGGGTTGCCTTCACTTCGCTCGCGGGCGAACCGAACTACGTGAGCTCCGGCCTTGCCGCCGCCAACAGCCATGAGAAGCACGTCGGGGCGGCGGGTGCCTCCACCTGCAACAGTTGCCACGCCAAGACCACGACCACCGGCACCAGCATCGTCGCCGGCGGCCAGCACATCGACGGCCTCATCAACTACACCTCCGCCAGCGCCAGCTTCGGCAAGAAGGCCAACAAGACCTGCTCCAACATCAGCTGCCATTCGGGCAACGGCAAGGTCCCCGTGGTAGCGGACGCCCAATGGGGCACCAGCCTTAACTGCAACGGTTGCCACGGTGGCCCGCTTGCTCTGGGCAGCAACGTCATCAATACCGGGGCGCACACCCAGCACACGAACCAGCCCTCGGTGATCGGCGACAACATGGCGTGCGCCGAGTGCCACGCGAAGACGGTCGCGGTCGACACCGCCATCGCGACGCCGGCAAACCACATGAACAACTTCGTGGACTACTCCGGCGTCAGGGCCGGCAAGAGCAGCACCCTGGTCTCCGGCACCTGCTCCGCGACCTACTGCCACACCTCCGGCAAGAAGGGGCAGACCGGCATGGTCGCCACCGTCGAGCCTGCCAACCCGTCCTGGAGCGGGCCGGCCATGGGGTGCAACGGCTGCCACGGCGCAAAACCCTTCGGTACCGCCGGCGTCACCTTCACCTCCATCGCCGGCGAGCCGAACTACGCGAGCTCCGGCCTTGCAGCAGCGAACAGCCACGAAAAGCACGTGGGCGCGGCAGGCGCCACCACCTGCGCCAACTGCCACTCCAAGACCACGACCAACGGCACGTCCATCATCGCGGGAAGCCAGCACCTGGATCGCCTAGCCAACTACACCTCCGCCAATGGCACCTTCGCCAAGGCCGCCAACAAGAGCTGCTCCAACATCACCTGCCACTCAGGCAACGGCAAGGTGTCCGGCGTGTTCGACGCCCAGTGGGGCACCTCCCTTGGCTGTAACGGCTGCCACGGAGGCCCTGCGGCTCTCGGCAGCAGGAAACTCGCATCCGGCAAGCACGCGGCGCACATGGACCAGGCAGCCGTTCTGGGGGACAACCTGGGCTGCGTCGAGTGCCACTCGAAAACGGTCTCCAGCGACTCGGCTGTATCCACACCGCTCAACCACATGAACTCCTTCGTGGACTACTCCGGCGTCAGGGCGGGCAGGAGCACCACCTACAGCGGCGGCACCTGCTCCGCCACCTACTGCCATACCTCCGGTAAGAAGGGACAGTCCGGGATGGTGGCGACGGTCGAGCCGTCAGCTCCCTCCTGGAGCGGCGCTGCCATGGGTTGCAACGGCTGCCACGGCGCGAAGCCGTATGGTACCGCAGGGGTCGCCTTCACCTCCCTCGCGGGCGAACCGAACTACGTGAGCTCCGGTCTCGCCGCGGCGAACAGCCACGAGAAGCACGTCGGCGCCGCCGGCGCCACCACCTGCTCCAAGTGCCACGCCAAGACCACGACCAACGGCACCACACTTATCGCAGGGAACCAGCACCTGAACGGCTTCGCCAACTACACCGCCGCCGACCTGAGCTTCGGCAAGAAGGTGAACAAGACCTGCTCCAACATCAGCTGCCACTCGGGCAACGGCAAGGTCGTCTCGGTAGCCGATGCGCAGTGGGGCGCCACCCTTGGCTGCAACGGCTGCCACGGCGGTCCGGCTGCCCTGGGCAGTAACATCATCAACACCGGGGCGCACAACGCCCACATCAACCAGCCCTCGGTGCTCGGGGATAACCTGGTGTGCGCCGAGTGCCACTCCAACACCGTCTCCAGCAACACCGCCATCGGCACCCCGGCAAACCACATGAACGCCTTCGTGGACTACTCCGGCGCCAAGGCGGGCAAGAGGAGCACCGTCGTCGGCGGCACCTGTTCCGCGACCTATTGCCACACCTCGGGCAAGAAGGGTCAGGCGAACATGGTGGCTACCGTCGAGCCGGCGGCCCCGAACTGGAACGGACCGGCCATGGGTTGCACCGGCTGCCACGGCGCACAACCCTTGGGGACCGCCGGGGTCGAGTTTACCTCCATCGCGGGTGAGCCGAACTACCTGACCGGCGGACCGGGCGCCACCAACGCCAACTCCCACAAGAAGCACGTGGGGGCGGCCGGTGCCACCACCTGCTCCAACTGCCACTCGAAGACCACGACCAACGGTACGGCCGTCATCGCGGGAAGCCAGCACCTGGACCGCATGGCCAACTACACCTCTGCCAACGGCAGCTTCGGCAAGGTCGCCAACAAGACCTGCTCCAACATCACCTGCCACAGCGGCAACGGCAAGGTGTCCGGCGTGTTCGACGCCCAATGGGGCGACACCCTTAGCTGTAACGGCTGCCACGGCGGCCCCGCGGCCCTGGGCACCAGGAAGCTCAACACCGGCAGCCACCCGCAGCACATGGACCAGACGAGCGTCCTGGGCGACAACCTGGGCTGTGTCGAGTGCCACTCCAAGACGGTCTCCAGCGACTCGCTGGTATCCACGCCTGCCAACCACCTGAACAGCTTCGTCGACTACTCCGGCGTCAGGGCGGGCAGGAGCACCACCTACAGCGGCGGCACCTGCTCCTCCACCTACTGCCACACCTCCGGCAAGAAGGGACAGACCGGCATGGTGGCAACGGTCGAACCGGCTGCTCCCGTCTGGGGCGGCGCCGCCATAGATTGCAAAGGCTGCCACGGCGCGAAGCCCTTCGGGACCGCAGGGGTCGCCTTCACCTCCGTCGCCGGCGAGCCGAACTACGTGAGCTCCGGCCTTGCCGCCGCCAACAGCCATGAGAAACACGTCGGCGCCGCCGGCGCCAGCACCTGCTCCAAGTGCCATGCGAAGACCACCAGCAACGGCACCACCTTGATCGCCGGTAGCCAACACCTGAACGGCTTCTCCAACTACACCGCAGCCGACCTGAGCTTCGGCAAGAAGGTGAACAAGACCTGCTCCAACATCAGCTGCCACTCGAGTAACGGCAAGATCGTCTCGGTCGCCGACGCGCAGTGGGGTGCCACCCTTGGCTGCAACGGCTGCCACGGCGGCCCGGTCGGCCTCGCCACCAACAGGATCGTCACCGGCGCCCACGCGCAGCATACCAACCAGGCCTCGGTGATCGGCGACAACCTGGCATGCGTCGAGTGCCATGCCAACACGGTCACCAGCGACACCACCCTGGGCGCCGCCAACCACATGAACAACTTCGTGGACTACTCCGGTGTCAGGGCCGGCAAGAGGAGCACCGTGGTCGGCGGCACCTGTTCCGCGACCTACTGCCACACCTCCGGTAAGAAGGGGCAGCCCGGCATGGTGGCCACCATCGAACCGGCGGCCCCGAACTGGAGCGGCACCGGCATGGGTTGCACCGGCTGCCACGGCGCGCAAGGCCTTGGCACCGGCGGTGTCGAGTTCACCAGCGTAGCCGGCGAGCCTAACTACACCTCCGGCCTGCCGGGGACCGAGAGCGCCAACTCCCACAAGAAGCACGTGGGGAGCGGCGGGGCAGCGACCTGCGTCTACTGCCACTCCAAGACCACGAGCAACGGCACCGCCATCATCAGCGGCAGCCAGCACCTGAACGGCTTCAACAACTTCACCTCGGGCGGCGGCAAGACCTTCTACAAACGCGCCAACAAGACCTGCTCCAACATCAGCTGCCACTCCGGCAACGGCAAGGTGGCGGGCGTGGCCGACGCACAGTGGGGCGCGACCATTGGCTGCAACGGCTGCCACGGCGGCCCGGTGGCCCTGGGCACCAACATCCTCGCCACCGGCTCGCACCCGCAGCACATGAACACCGGCTCCGCCGTAACCAACTACGGCTGCGTGGAGTGCCACGCGCAAACAGTCTCCAGCGATACCCAGATCTCCAACACGCTGGTCCACGCCGACACTTACGTGAACTACTCCGGCGTCAAGGCCGGCAAGAGCAGCACCTATGTCGGCGGCGTCTGCTCCGCCAGCTACTGCCACAGCTCCGGCAAGAAGGGACAGACCGGGATGGTTGCGACTGTCGAGCCGGCAGCTCCGTCCTGGGGCGGCACCGCACTGGGCTGCAACGGCTGCCACGGCGCCAAGACCTTCGGCACCGCCGGGGTCGCTTTCACCTCGGTTGCCGGCGAGCCGAACTACACCAGCGGGCCCCAAGGGTCCGCAAGCGCCAACTCGCACCAAAAGCACGTCAAAGCAGCCGGCGCCGCCACCTGCGTGCTGTGCCACAGCAGCACCGTGGACGCAACCGGCACCCAGATCATCGGCAACCACACCAACAAGGTGGCCGACGTGCTCGCCGGCGGCACCGCAAGCTTCGGTTACCCGGGGAGCAAGACCTGCTCCAACGTCTCCTGCCACGCCGGCACCGGCTACACCGCCGCCAACGCCGTCTGGGGCGCGACGCTTGACTGCAAAGGCTGCCACGGCACCCTCTCCGGCGCCCACACCCGCCACGTCGGCACCGCCTGGGGCACCCTGCCGTTCTACAACTACACCGCCAACGTCTCCACCGGTTCCGACACCGACGGTGTCACCTGGAAGGCCTACGGCTTCGGCTGCGCCAACTGCCACCCGGTCACCCTGGCGAACCACATGAACGGCAGCGTCGAGGTGGAGCTGAACACGGTCACCGGCGCCAGCACGCTCAGGAAGAAGAACAGCGCCGCCGGCCTCATCGGCAGCACCGGCACCGGCACGGTTTCCTGCTCCAACGTCTACTGCCACGAGAACACTACCACGCCGCAGTGGAACCAGACCTACACCGCAGCGACCCGCTGCTCGGGCTGCCACGAGAATGCACCGAGCACCGACTCGCACGCGGCGCACAAGGTCGGCATCCACTACGACAACATCTACTCCGGCACCACCGGCCTTTTGCCGGCATCGGGCGCGGTGGGCGTCAACGCCGGCCACGGCGACCCGGCGCAATCGACCACCATCGGCTGCAACATCTGCCACTACAACACGGTCAACGTGGCCAGGAACAAGTACAACAGCTCCTGCTCCACCGCGGCCTGCCACGGCAACACCACCGGCAACAACACCGACGCCCTGGGCGCTTCCAGGATCAGCAACTTGGCCAACCACGTCAACGGCAAGAACGACATCGCCTTCTTGCCGAGCACCTATATCAAGTCGAAGGCCCAGGTCACCGACGCGGCCTTCGTCTCCTACACCGGCGGCCTTGCCGGCTGGAACAAGACCCGCACCTACAAAGCGGGTGCTTCGAGCTACGACACCTCGAAGGGGTACCTCAACACCGTCGGCAGCTACGCCAGCGGCAGCTGCTCCAACATCGTCTGCCACAACGGCGTGACCGTACACTGGGTCAACGACTTCGGCGGAGCACGCGATTGCACCATGTGCCATGTCAACCTGTAACCACGCTCCTCCCGGACTCCGGCCCGGGAGGGACTTACAAAGAACTTTGAGCTTTCGATACATAACGGCAAAAAACGATGGGGAAGAGGTCACTATGAAAAAAGCAGTTGTAGAAGCAGGAATCCACCCGCAGAAAGGTTCGGAACTGGCAACTGTCCAGTCGCTGGATGGGATCATCGGGGACGTGAGCGGTCGTGTGCGCATGAACCTGGTCGCGGCACTCGTGATGATCCTGCTGTTCTCCGGATTCTGTGTCACTTCTTACTTCATGCCTAACGCCAACGCGTGGCCGACCAAGTACGGCTCCTGCAGCGCCTCGGGCTGTCACGTGCAGGTCGATCCGGACGCGACCATCACCACCGCCATCAACGGCGTGGTGGGGACCGCGGTGACCGTCGCCGCCGGTGGCACCTTCGAGGTGGACTGGAAGGTGACCAAGGTGACCAACGCAGCGGGGGGCCAGGTGGGCGTCGGCGTCGAGATCAACCTGCCTACCGGCTGGGGGCTCGCCAAGGGTACCGTCAACTCCCCGGCCATCCCCGGGTGGAATGCGGTCTGGGATGCGGCCGACGGCGTCCCCGCCGGCTGGGCCACCGCCAACTCCTACAGCGCCTCAGCCGAATACCCGTCGAGCCCGGTTGGTTACACCGTCAACTACGACACCACCGCGTGGGACACCGGGAACAGGAACGCCGCCTACGACAACGCCACGGCGGGTGACCTTGACGGCATCGCCGATAACATGGGTGCCGACGCCATCGTGACCGTTCCGGCCGGCACGGCCGCCGGCTCCTACCAGATCGTGGTCCTCGGCGTCGGCCACGACTCCTCGAAATCCCACGTGGAGCAGGCGATCACCGTTACCGTCACCAGCGGCGGCGGTGGCGACACCACCAAGCCGGTGGTCTCGGCTGGATTCGCTGCAACCACCCCTTCACTCTCCAAGACCATACCGGTTTCCGGTTTCGCAGCCACCGACAACACCGGGGTCACCGGGTACATCATCACCACCAGCGCTACCGCACCGCTTGCCGGCGCAGCAGGGTGGACCGCTACCGCACCGACCAGCTACACCGTGGCCGCCGACGGCAGCTACACTCTTTACCCCTGGGCCAAGGATGCCGCGGGTAACGTGTCCAACGTCTACGCCTCGCCGGTTGCCGTCTTCGTCGACTCGACCAAGCCGGTAGTAAGCGCGGGCTTTGCCGCCACGACGCCGTCGCTGTCGCGGACCATCACTGTGTCCGGGTTCGCCGCAACCGACGCCAACGCTGTTACCGGCTACATGATCACCACCAGCGCCACCGCACCGCTTGCCGGCGACGCGGGGTGGCTCGGCACCGCCCCCACCAACTACACGGTCGCCTCCGACGGCAGCTTCACCCTGTACCCCTGGGCCAAGGACACCTACGGCAACGTCTCCGCGGTGTACGGCACGCCGGTCGCGGTCGTGGTCGACACGGTGAAGCCGACGGTATCGAGCACGGTGCCGGTGAACGGCGCCACCGGGACCAACCTGAACGGCGCGGTGACCCTGAACTTCAGCGAGAACATCAATTGCACCACGGTGACCACCAGCACGGTGACCATCTCTCCGGCGGTTGGCTGGACCAGATCCAGCTGCTCCGGGACCCAGGCGGTCTTCGCCCCCTCCGGCCAGGCCAACACCACAACTTACACGGTGACCGTCGGTGCGGCGGCGGCGGATACCGCGGGCAACACGCTGGCCGCCAGCTACCCCTTCAGCTACACCACCTCGGCCCCGGCCCCGAACAACGCTCCGGGCGCGCCGGCCACGCTGGTTCAGTACAAGAGCGACGGCACCACGGTGCTGACCAAGGGTCTCTACACCAACCTGACCGCGCTGGTCTTCAAGGGGACGGTGACCGACCCTGACAGCGACACCGTGCAGCTCGACATCGAGCTTGCCGACGTAGCCGCCGGCTTCACCGGCACCCCGACCTGCAGCAGCACGCTGGTAACCAGCGGCAGCACTGCGGCTGCGACCTGCAGCGGCATTCCCAACGGGCGTTTCAAATGGCAGGCTCGCGCCACCGACAGCAAGGGCGCAACCGGCAGCTGGACGCAATACTAGATAGGAGCGCTCGATGAAGGATTTGAGGAGATCGATGAGAGTGTCGACAACTCAGGAAACAGTTGAAGCTGCGTCCGGGGTGGGGCTGCTGCGCAACATGAGCGGCAGGACCCGCATGAACCTGATAGGCTCGCTGGTGATGACGCTGATCGTCGCCGTTTTCGGCCTGACCACCTATTTCATGCCCGACTACGCCAACGCGTGGCCGACCAAGTACGGCTCTTGCAGCGGTTCCGGTTGCCACGTGCAGGCCGACCCGGACGCGACCATCACCACCGCCATCAACGGCGTGGTGGGGACCTCGGTGACGGTCGCCCCGGGCGGCTCCTTCGAGATCGACTGGAAGTTCACCAACGTGACCAACGCCGCGGGCGGCCAGGTCGGCGTCGGCGCCGAGATCAACCTGCCGACAGGGTGGACACTTGCCAAGGGTACGGTGAACTCTCCCGCGATCCCGGGCTGGAATAGCGTGTGGGATGCGACCGACGGCGTTTCGGCCGGCTGGGCCACCGCCAACTCCTACAGCACTGCGTCTGAGTTTCCCAATAGCCCGGTTGGTTACACCATCAACTTCGACACCACCGCCTGGGACACCGGTACCAGGAATGCGGCCTACGACAACGCCACCGCCGGCAAGGACCTTGACGGCATCGCCGACAACATGGGTACCGACGCCAAGGTGACCGTTCCAGCCGGCACGGCCAATGGCACCTACACCATCGTGGTCATGGGTGTCGGTCACGACTCCGCGAAGTCCCACGTCGAGCAGGCCATCACCGTCACCGTCTCCAACGGGACCGACACCACCAAGCCGGTGGTCTCGGCAGGCTTTGCGGCCACCACCCCGTCCTTGTCCCGGACCATCACTGTCTCCGGCTTCGCTGCGACCGACAACACCGGCGTGACCGGCTATATGATCACCACCAGCTCCACCGCTCCGCTTGCCGGCGACGCGGGGTGGCTCGCTTCCGCGCCGACCAGCTACACCGTGGCCAGCGACGGCAGCTTCACGCTCTATCCTTGGGCCAAGGACGCGGCGGGCAACGTCTCCCTCGTGTACGGCTCCCCGGTCACCGTCCTGGTCGATACCGTCAAGCCGACGGTTACCAGCACGGTCCCGACCACCGGCGCCACCGGCATCACCCCGGACAGCACCGTTACCCTGAACTTCAGCGAGGCGGTCAACTGTGCCACGGTCACCACCAGCAGCGTCACCATCGCGCCCGCGGTGACCTGGGCCAAGACCAGCTGCTCCGGCAGCCAGGCAGTCTTCACCCCGACCGGCCAGACAGGCTCCACTTCCTACACCGTGACCGCCGGCACCGGCATCACCGATACCGCCGGCAACGCGATGGTGAGTTCGTATCCGTTCAGCTACAGCACGGCGGCCGCCATCGTCCGTCCCGACACCGCGATCTCCGCCCCGGCGGCATCGGCAGTTCTCTCCACCAGCCCGGCCTCCATCACCGGTAGCGCCACCGCCGGGACCAATGCGCTCGGTTCGGTTCAGGTTTCCACTAACAACGGCTCCACCTGGAGCGCGGCGGCCGGCACCTCCGCCTGGTCCTTCTCCTGGATCCTGCCTAGCGAAGACTACGTCTCCCACACCATCCTGGCCAAGGCGGTCGATAACGCAGCCAACGAGGATACCACCCCCGCATCGGTCACCGTGATCGTCGATACCGTGGCCCCGACTGGCCTCACCAATACGGCCCCGGCCAACCTGGCGACCAACCAGGCTCTGACCGCTTCACTCAGTTCCGGTACCGCAACCGACGCCAACGTGAGCGCTGCGGTCCAGTACTTCTTCGAACTCGCCACCGACAGCGGCTTCACCACCGGGGTGCAGCAAAGCGGCTGGCAGACCACCAGGACCTTCGCACCGACGCTTACCGGCGGCACTACGTATTACTGGCACGTGAGGGCTAAGGACGCCGCAGGCAACATCTCGGCGTACACCACGACCTGGAGCTTCACCACCATCGGGCCGACCGCGCCTAACGCACCGTCCGCCAGCCAGTACCAGGCCGATGGCAGCACCGCCATCGCGCAGGCCGGCACCGCGACCGGCACCTCGGTGGTGATCAAGTCGACTGTCACCGACGTGAACGGCGATAACGTGACCCTCCAGGTGGAGATGATCACCAACGCCAACACCTTCTCCGGTACGGCCAACTGCTCCTCGGTGGCAGTGGCCAGCGGCTCGACCGCATCCGCTACGTGCACCGGCCTGACCGACGGGCTTGCCTATAAATGGCGCGCCCGCACCACCGACGGCACCCTGAACAGCGCCTGGGTAGACTTCGGCGCCAGCAACCCTGACTTCACCGTCACGGTCCCCAACACCACCCCGGTTGCCCCGACCGCCCTGGCCCAGTACCAGGCCGACGGCACCACGGCCATCGTCACCGGTGGCACCGCTACCAGCAACGTGGTGGTGATCGGCGCCACCGTCGACGGCGGCAACTCCGACCCGGTCCTCCTCGAGGTCGACCTCAACAACGACGGCGTTGCCGACTGCGCGAGCCCCTATGTCACCGGCCCGGCCACCGCCCAGGCGATCTGCAACGGTCTTGCCGACGGCTCCTACGACTGGAGGGTGCGCGCCAAGGACAGCAAGGCCGTTTCCAGCGCCTGGACCGCCTTCAGCGGCACCCCTGACTTCCTGGTCTCCACCGGCCTCGACTTCGGCATCGACACCACCCCGCCGACCGACGGCATCGCCAGCGCGACCTCCGGCGACGGCTACATCACCGTGAGCTGGACCGCCGCCACCGACTCCGGCGCCGGCCTCGACCCGGTGAATACTTACAAGCTCGTCAAGTCGAGCGTCTCCACTCCGGCCGACTGCTCGGCCGCGGCGCTCTACGCCGGCAACGGCACTTCGTACTTCGACAACGCCGTTACCAACGGCACCACCTATTACTATAGGGTGTGCGCCCTGGACGAGGCCACCAACCTCTCCGCAGGCGTCACCGTTTCCGGATCCCCCTCGACCATCGCGCTGCCGGATACCACCATCACCGCCCCGGCCGCCAACGCCGTGGTCGGCACCGCCCCGGTATCCATCACCGGTGGCTCCAGCGCCGGCGCCAACCCGGTCGCCTCGGTCCAGGTCTCCACCAACAACGGCACCACCTGGGCCGCCGCCACCGGCACCGCCCCCTGGTCCTTCACCTGGGCACCGCCCACCGAGGACTACGTAGCGCACACCATCCTTGCCAAGGGTGTGGACAGCCTGGGCTACGCCGACGCTACCCCGGCGCAGGTCGTGGTCCGCGTCGATAACGTGGCGCCGGCCAACGTCGCCAACGCGACCCCGGCCAACCTGGCCACCAACGTAGCGCTGGCCACCTCCCTGACCTCCGCGGTTGCAACCGACGCCAACACCAGCGCAGCGGTTCAGTACTTCTTCGAACTGGCAACCGACAACACCTTCACCACCGGCGTGCAGCAGAGCACCTGGCAGACCGGCACCAGTTTTGCCCCGACGCTTGCCAGCGGCAACTCCTACTACTGGCACGTGAGGGCGAAGGATGCCGCCGGCAATATCTCCAACTACTCCACCACCTGGAGCTTCAGCACCATCGGCCAGAGCGGCCCGGATGCACCGGTAGCCGCCCAGTACCAGGCCGACGGCACCACCGCCATCGCCCAGGCAGGCACCGCCACCGGTTCCACCGTGGTGGTGAAGGCTCCCGTTTCCGACCCCAACGGTGACAATGTCACCCTGCAGGTAGAGATGATCACCAACGGCAACGCCTTCGCCGGCGTGGCCAACTGCTCCTCGGTAGCCGTCACCAGCGGCTCGACGGCAGCTGCAAGCTGCTCCGGTCTCACCGACGGGCTCTCCTACAAGTGGCGCGCCCGCACCACCGACGGCACCTACTACAGCGCCTGGGTCGATTTCGGCGGCAGCGACCCCGACTTCACCGTTGCGCTCACCAACGCCACCCCGGCCGCCCCGACCGCGCTCGCGCAGTTCCAGGCCGACGGCACCACGGCCATCGCTTCCGGCGCCGCCGCCTCCACCAACGTGGTGGTCATCGGCGCGACCGTCGACGGCGGCAACGGCGACTCCGTGCTCCTCGAGGTCGACCTGAACAACGACGGCATCGCCGATTGCGCAAGCCCCTACGTCACCGGCCCGGCCACCGCCCAGGCCTTCTGCGGCGGTCTCGCCGACGGCTCCTTTGACTGGAGGGTGAGGGCGAAGGACAGCAAGGGTGCGGTCAGCGCCTGGACCGCGTTCACCGGCACCCCGGACTTCACCGTGGCCACGGGCCTCGACTTCGCGGTCGACACCACCCCGCCGACCGACGGCAGCGCGAGCGATTCCTCCGGCGACGGCTACATCAAGATCAGCTGGACCGCCGCAACCGACACCGGCGCCGGCCTCGATCCGGTCAATACTTATAAGGTGGTCAAGTCGAGCGTCTCCGCCCCGGCCGACTGCTCGGGTAGCGCGCTCTACACCGGAAACGGCACCTCCTACTTCGACAACACCGTCGTGAACGGCACCACCTACTACTACAGGGTCTGCGCCCTGGACGAAGTGGGCAACCTCTCCGCAGGCACCACCATCTCCGGTTCCGCCTCGGCCATCGCGCTCCCCGACACCACCATGAGCGCGCCGGCGGCCAACGCCGTCATCACCACCGGTCCGGTATCCATCACCGGTACGGCAAGCGCCGGCGCCAACCCGCTCGCTTCGGTCCAGGTATCCACCAACAACGGCACCACCTGGGCTGCCGCCATCGGCACCACCTCCTGGTCCTTCACCTGGGCACCGTCCACCGAGGACTACGTGGCGCACACCATCCTCGCCAAGGGGGTCGATAGCCTCGGCTACGCCGACGCCACCCCGGCACAGGTGACCGTCCGGGTGGATAACGTCGCCCCGGCAGGGTTGAATAACTCGGCGCCGGCCAACCTGGCCACCGCCGTGGCGCTTAATGCCTCGCTCACCTCGACCACCGCCACCGACGGCAACACCTCGGCCGCTGTGCAATACTTCTTCGAGATCGCCACCAACTCCAGCTTTACCACCGGCGTGCAGCAGAGCGGCTGGCAGCTTGGCACCAGCTTCACCCCGACCCTGGCTCCTGCCACCCAGTACTTCTGGCATGTCATGGCGAAGGACGCCGCCGGCAACCCCACCGCCTACACCACCACCTGGAGCTTCACCTCGGGCGTGGTGGCACCTGAGACCGTACTCTCCGCACCGACCGCCGGCACCGTCTTCTCGACCTCGCCGGCCGCAATCAGCGGTACCGCGACCGCGGGCACCAATCCGCTGGGCTCGGTACAGGTTTCCGTGAACAACGGCAGCACCTGGAACACCGCCGCCGGCACCGGTTCCTGGAGCTACTCCTGGACCCTGCCCGCCGAGGACTACGTGGCTCACACCATCCTGGCGCGCGCGGTAGACAACGCCTCCAACGCAGACCCGACTCCTGCCAGCGTTGCCGTCTACGTCGACACCGTGGCTCCGACCGGCTTCGCCAACTCCACCCCGGCGAACCTCGCCACCGCCGTGGCAACGACCACGTCGCTGACCACGACCGCGGCGACCGACGCCAACATCACGGCATCGGTACAGTACTTCTTCGAGATCGCCACCAACTCCGGCTTCACCACCGGCGTGCAGCAGAGCACCTGGCAGACCGGTCTCTCCTTCGCGCCGACGCTGGCCTACGGCACCACCTACTACTGGCACGTGAGGGCCATGGACGCCGCCGGCAACGTCTCGGCCTATAGCACCACCACGAGCTTCACCACCGCTGCGGCCACAACCACGGTGGGCCAGGGTACCGGCGAAACCAATATCACCATCGCGCCGGGCACTATCGAGATGGACCTCGACGCCTTCACCCTGGCTACCCAGGCGGGGACCGACACGGTCACCGGCATCACCGTGACGCTCGCCAACGGCACCTGGGCCGGCATCGCCTCTTTGGAAGTCACCGACGACACCGGCACCATCATATACGGCAGCGCCAACCCGTCGTCCAACACCGTGGCCATCACCCTGACCACTCCGATCACGGTGACCACGACCCCGACCCAGTACGTCCTGGTGATCGACGCCAAGGCGCCGACGGCCATGCCGGCACCTCCCGGCGCCAGCTATGCCGTCACCGGCGCCGTGACCGCGATCGCATCCAGCAACCCGAAATCCTACGGTGACACCGCCTCTGCGACTGTCACCATCGACAACCTCTCCCCGGCCAACGTCACCGCCGCGGGTGGCGCTGCCGGCATTGCCTCCAACTCGCTGTACTGGACCAACCCGGCCGACTCCGACTTCGCCGGCATCGTGGTGCTGCGCCGCGCCGGCAGCGCCGTCACCGACACCCCGGTGGAAGGCGCAAGCTACCTCCTGGACAACGTCATCGGCTCCAGCACCGTGGCCTATGTCGGCAGCCTTAACAACTTCATCGACGCGCCGCTTGTCAACGGCACGGTCTACTATTACAAGATCTTCGCGGTCGACTCCCGCGGCAACTACTCGGCAACCGGCGTAGCAGTCGGCCCCTACACCCCGGTGCGCACCGCCTGGGCCAACAGCCCCATGCTGCACACCTCCACAACCACCGGCTCCACCAAGTGGAGCGCCAACGGAGGCTGGGGTGAGCCCGGCAAGAAGTACGGCGGCTTCACCTGCGCCACCTGCCACAATATGAGCACCGCCAACATCATGCGCATGCAGACCAGCGTGGCAACTGGCGACGGCAGCAACTGGGCCACCAACAACAGCCCGACCATCGCGGTCTCCTATCTTGATCCGGCAACCGACAAGGGCAGCGATACGGTCCACGCTACCTCCAACCGGATCTGCGAGGTGTGCCACAGCCAGACCGTCGCCCATAAGTACAACAACACGACCGCGGGCCATAACGGCACCGTGAACTGCACCCAGTGTCACTCGCACAACGCCGGCTTCAAAGGCTCCGGCGGCAGCTGCCTGCTGTGCCACAACTCCCCGCGCGGCGTGCGCCAGCAGGTCGTGGGCGCGACGCTCGGCGCCACCGGCGACGACTTCGTACGCCCGTCCAGACACATCAAGAACACCACCGTCAAGAACGTGGACTGCATCGTCTGCCATGCCGAGGGCGACACCACCTCCACCGAGAGCTCGGTGAAGCAGGTCAGCCTGCATGGCACAAGCGGTGCCCCGGTTCTCCTTAGGAACGTCGACAGCCAGGCTAACCCCGGTGCTGCCAATACCAACTACTGGGTCTGGCCGGGACGCCGCGCCGGCGGCGCCAGCATCAGCTCCGGAGACCGTGACAATATGGACCGCTTCTGCGTCAACTGCCACGACGCCGACGGCGCCTCCACCATCACCGTCAACACCGCCGGTGACGGCATCACCACCGGCACGGCGCTGGCCAGGAAACTGACCCCGTTCAACCCGCTGGACGGCGGTTCGCCGCTCAACGTGAAGTCGCAGTTCAACTCCGGCAACGCGGTGGGGAGCGCCTACGCCAGCCATCATAACCTGAACATCTACACCAAGCGCTACACCTCAACCTACGCGTCTACCTACGCGTCCCGCGGCGGCTGGACCGGCACCTCGAAGGACGGCGTAGGCATGACCTGGAGTACCGGCCTGCACTGCTCCGACTGCCACCTGAACGAGAGCAACGCCCACGGTGCGAGGAACGCCACCCGGATGCTGCAGGACAAAAACGGGGCCGACGCGGCTGCCACCAACACCAACGACGGCACTGCAACCTTCGTCTGCTACCGCTGCCACCTGAGCACCGTCTACAACTACTCGAACGTGACGGTGACCGGCAAGGCCCGTATCGAGCACAGCAGCTTCGACAACGTCCCTTGGGGTGCGGGCACCTACAACGACCACGGCATCGTCTGCTTCAACTGCCACATGGGCGGTGGTGTCAACAACATCGGCGGCATCCACGGCAACAACCGTTCCATCACCACCCTGACCCAGGGGGCCACCAAGAGCTACCGCTTCATCTACGGCGCGGAGCTTGGCCTCAATATCTCGGAGGCCAACTGGTCCACCACCACGGCGCCTACCTGCTACACCGCCTCCTCCACCTGGGGCGGCGCCTGCAACAAGCACGACGGATCCGCAGGCACCGGCAGGATAGGTACCCCGAACTACGCAAGACCTCTGCAGTAACCCCAGAGGGTGACGCCCCGGACTTGCCGGGGCGTCACCCTCTGCTCTCACCAATTTGCGGTTAGCCGCGCCCATGCTTTCGGCCTGGCGGCCTCCCTGGCCGGGCGAGCGGACGCCGTGAACCATGTGTCCCGTCTAGTTAGCCTCGCCTTACCATTCTGTTACCGTGTTGTTGCCAAACCCATCCCTTTACCCCACGAACCTTCCGGTGATATCCCTAAACAGCCCCGCAGGGCGTGCGCGCGGTGCTTTATTCTTAAAATTCCCCAAGCCCTTCCAGTACTGCCTTTCCAAAAATTCTCGTGCTCATTAGAGAAGTTGCTTCACCTGTCCGACAAATCCATCATACGCCATTTGGCGTATCGGATACCGGGTATGCTTTTTGCTCATTAGGCGGACCGTAGGACTATTTCGTACCTCTAAGTCGTCCATTACCGCACGTGAGGACCAGGGACAGGGGAAGGATATGCTGAAAAAAACACTGGCTGTTCTGGCTGCTACGGCCGTCATATCGGGGGCGCTCTGGTCGTGGGCTGCGACGTCGTTCCAACTGCAGACCAAGCTGAACAACACCGGCGGTACCCTCCAGATCCGCAACAACCCCGTCCAGACAGCTTCCGGTACGGTCGTGTACACCAACTTCACCACCTCGGAACTGGTTCCGGTGAAGGTAACCGCCAACCCCGGGTTCAAGATCACCAGTCTGACCAAGACCGGTGTGGCCCAGGTGATCGGCAACTACACAACGCACTACTCCACGACCTTCAAGAAGGCTGACGGCTCGCCCCAGTCCCTCATCGCGGGCTTCACCGCCCAGAAGTACACGGTCAGCGGCACCGCCTACGGCCCGGGCGGCATCACCCCGGCCAGCACCCAGGTCACCTACGGCGGCACCGCGGTCTTCACCGTCACCCCCAATGCCAACTCGGTGCTGACCTCCGTCAGCGGCGGCACGGCCACCAACCTTTCCGGCGGCGCGATCAGCTTCCCCTACCTCGGCCAGGCCAACATCACGGTCAGGAACGTAACCGGTCCGGCCGCCGTGACAGCGTCCTTCTCCTCGGTGGGGATCAGCGCCGGCGAGAGCCAGACCGGGATGATCGTCACCAAGGTGACCCTGAGGGGCTCGATGCAGGGTGGCGGCACCTTCACCTGGAGCCAGGAGAGCGGCCCGGCAGTCACCCTGCAGGACGCCAGCACCCTGAACCCGAACTTCGTGCCGATGACGCTGGGCACCTACGTGTTCCGCGCCACACAGTACCTGGACGGCGTCGCGGTTTCCACCTCCACCACCCAGGTGAAGGTGGTCGACTCGCTGATCGACTCCATGCGGACCGACTGCAACGGCTGCCACTCCGCCACCGGCGTCTACCCGACCCCGATGGCGTTCACCCTGTGGTCCTCCTCGAACCACAAGTCCCTGGGCGTTTCCTGCGTTTCCTGCCATACCACCGGTGCCATGCCGACCCCGGTCAACGTCTCGAGCGTCGACTCCAACACCTTCGTCAACCTGGCGGCCTCCGCGGGCCCGGTGGGCGGTTACTTCTGCGCCGCCTGCCACACCGACTCGATTTTCTCCGGCTATGACCGCTCCATGCATAAGACGGTTGGCGTCACCTGTACCTCCTGCCACAAGGGGGGGGCGCATCAGCCCGAGGCGGACCCGGGCGTCTGCGCGGGATGCCACTACAACGGCCTGGGCATCGTCCCCAACCACACGGTAGAGATCGGCAGGAACGTTCTCTGTATCTCCTGCCACAACCCGCACTCCAGCTTCGCGGCGGTGCAGGGCGACCTGGAGACGCTGCACTACGGCAACATGACCACCGGCGCCTACCCGGCGACCTACGTCACCTCGCGTTCGGCCTGCACCGACTGCCACTTCTCGACGGTCACCAACCAGGCGATCCGCCAGGCGTGGTACACCTCGGGTCACGCCCACGGGGCCGCGCCGGCGTTCTCCAGCTACGACTTCAAGACCATGAACGGCTGCGTGCAGTGCCACACCACCACGGGCTTCGTGAACTTCTCCACCGCCAAGGTGACCACGGCCTGGGGCGATTCCGCGGACAAGACCAAGGAGATGGTCACCTGCCGCGCCTGCCACGTCGACATCACCACCGGCGCGCTGCGCACCATGGCGCCGTCCAAGCCGTTCGCCAACGAGCCCACCTACCTGAACCCGGCAGTGGGCGAGTCCAACCTGTGCATGACCTGCCACAGCGGCACCAACACCGGCCAGGTGATCACGGACAAACTGCAGGCGAACGCGGACTTCACCAACCTCGCCTTCATCCCGCCGCACTACGCGGTCTCCGGCGCCACCATGTACGCCAAGGGGGGCTACCAATTCCCGGGACGCAACTACGACCTGGGCGCCACCCACAGCAACCTCGGCTTCGACAACGCCAAGGGGCCCTGCGTCATGTGCCACAGAAACGGCACCTACGGCCACTCCTTCAGAAGCGGGGTGAGCTCGATCTGCACCACCTGCCACGGCACCAACATGACGGAAGATCAGCGCCTGCTGGCGCGCGACTCCTTCACGAGCCTTTTGGAAGTGCTGCGTGCCCAACTGGCGGCCAAGGGCTTCATCTACACCGAGAAGGCGCCGCACTTCAACGAGCGTAACTGGGGCTCCGGTCAGCAGGGTGCGAACGTCATGGGCGCCGCCTTCAACTACGCCCTGTTGCTGCGGGAGCTCGGTTCCTTCGGCCACAACCCGCGCTACTCGAAACAGCTGGCCATGGACTCCATCGACATCCTGGACAACGGCGTGATCGACGACTCGGTGACCACGCTGGCGGTGCCGACCCTGCGCGACGCGGGTGCGATCAGCCAGGCGGTGGCCGATTCCGTCGTCGCCTACAAGGCGCGCAACCTGTGCATCACCTGCCACGGCGGCTCCGCTTCGACCCCGAGCCCGATGGCGACCAACCAGCATGCGACCCACATCACCGCGGTCTACGGCCCGGGCAACTTCCTGGGGAGCGAGTACACCGCCTGCCAGGCCTGCCACGTCGGGACCACCGCAACGCACATGAACGGCTCGCCGGACCTGAAGAGCGGCAACGGCTCGCTGTGCCTTGGGTGCCACGCCGGCCAGCTGGTTGACTGGAAAACCACCACCCGCATCGAGTGCACCGTGTGCCACGCGCAGAACCCATCGACGCTCCCCAACGGGGTGCAGGCGCCGTACAAGGCCTACTTCGGCACCTCCGGCCACGGCCGCTTCGCCGCTGCGAACCAGTGCACCGTGTGCCACGACAGGAACGCGACCCACATCACCGGGACCCTGGGGGACAGCAAGCGTCTGCTCATGAACAACGACAACACGCTGTGCGCCTCCTGCCACAGCAACGCCGCCATCGTCTCGGCGCGCATCCTGAACCTCGGCACGCACGTCACCAAGGACAACGTGGACATCAACTGCCGCGAGTGCCACGACACGCACGGCACCGGCAACCTCTCCATGATCAGAAGCGAGATCGGGGGCTTCACCATCGCCTACACCGACCGGATCAACACGCTGGTGGAGACCACCTACAACCGCGGCCTGTGCCAGGTCTGCCACACCAAGACCAACCACTACCGCGCCGGCGTGCCTGAAACCGGCCATTACACCTCGGGCTGCCTGGACTGCCATCCGCACAATGGCGTCGGCGGCGCCTTCAAGCCGGTCGGCGGCGCCTGCGACTCCTGCCACGGCTATCCGCCTGCGCCGAAGAACACCGCCACCGTGTTCGGCAGCTACGCCAACTGGGCCAACGCGCGCTTCGAGGACTACTCGGGCGGCGGCGGTGCGCATCTCGTGGCGGCGCATATCTCGCCGTTCGCCACCCCGGGGGAAGGGTGGGCCAACTGTTCGGTATGCCACAACGCCGGGATGTCACACAAGATGACCACCCCGATCAAAGATCACATCGAGAACGTGACCGTGGTGGTGGACAGCAGCCTGCGCTTCTCCAACAGCTTCACCATCTACACCGGCGCCAAGCTGACCAGCGTGCCGGGTGCCAACATGACCGGCAGCTGCTTCAACATCGCCTGCCACATGAGCCCGTCGGCACGGTGGAGTACAGAAAGGTAAAAAAAGACTAGACATACTCACTCAATTTACTGGATCGAACGCCGATTCAGCTTGATAAAGGTCTGGCGTATTTCAGGCCACCTATAGAAGAAGCTTTACCAAGTAGCAAAAAAGATGATGGAAACCCGGCGGGATAGTGGATTCCCCCGCCGGATCGTAGAGTGCAATGTAATAGGGTCAGGTGTTTTGAGATAAAGGAGTGGAAATGAGGAGCTACCGCAGACTCGGATGGTACAACACACGAGTGATAGCTTTGCTGATGGCGCTGGGATTTACGCTCTTGGCTGGCACAAGGGCAGAGGCTGCACCGCAGTATGATTACGGGTGCGACGCCTGCCACACCCTGCCTCCTCTTGATTCAGCCAACGGGCAGCGCATTCCGGCTACCGGCGCGTTTAAGGGCAATCATGCAGGCCATGCCGACAGTACCGCGCAGTCGTGCGTCAAGTGCCACGGCTCCGGCGTGCTCGTGTACCAGAACGGCCACCGTACCGCTGACATCAAGGTCTCCGGTAACATCAACGGTTCGGCGACCGGCAGCTACAGCCGCGCCTTCGTGAACCAGACCTCGGTGCCCCCGACTCCGCTTGGGTCCTGCTCCAACGTGAACTGCCACTTCGAGCGCACCAGCCCCGAGTGGGGTAGCGCGGCTTATGCCAGCCCGACGGATTGCAACAGCTGCCACGGCTCCTCGATGACAGCGGGCCATCCGGTTTCCGGCTCCAAGCATGGCACCTATTACGGCACCGGCACCGGCGCCTGCGTCAAGTGCCACACGGACCACAGCGCCGAGGCGAAGCCGTTTGCGCACGCGACCAGCGTGACCCACCGCGGCATCGCGCTCAACTTCACCGCGGCACCCAACAACGGCGGGAGCTACTCCGGCCCGACCAACGATTTTCTCCCGAGCCAGACCAACACCTTCGGATCCTGCTCGGGCCTCTACTGCCACAGCGACGGTACCACCAAGACCGGTCCCTTCACGACAACCACCGTCCCCAACTGGGGCAACGCGACCCTGGGCTGCAACGGCTGCCACGGCGGTCCGGCGTCCCTGGGGACCAAGATCCTCGCTACCGGCAAGCACCAGGCCCACGTCAACAACAGCGGGACCCTGGGTAGCAACTACGGCTGCGCAGACTGCCACGGCAAGACCGCGGCGAGCGATTCCGTCATCGGTACCATCGCAAACCACGTCAACACCTTCGTCGAGTACTCCGGCGCGAAGGCCGGTAAGAACTACTCCGGCGGCTCCTGCTCCACCAGCTACTGCCACACCTCCGGTAAGAAGGGTGTCACCGGCATGGCCTCGACCGTCGAACCGGCAGCTCCCTCCTGGAGCGGCGCGGCCATGGTCTGCAACGGCTGCCACGGCGCCCAGGTGACCCCGACCGCGGGTGTCGCCTTCAACTCCGTTGCGGGTGAGCCGAACTACGTCTCCGGCGCCGCGGGCTCCGGCACCGCCAACTCGCACCAGAAGCACGTAGCGGCGGCAGGCGCCAGCACCTGCGCCAACTGCCACTCGAAGACCACCACCACCGGCACCACGCTGATCGCCGCCGGCCAGCACATCGACGGCTTCATCAACTTCACCTCGGGCAACGGTAAAACCTTCGGCAAGCAGGCCAACAAGACCTGCTCCGACATCTCATGCCACTCCGGCAACGGCATCGTCGCCAACGTCGGTGCCGCGCAGTGGGGGGGGACGCTCAACTGCAACGGCTGCCACGGCGGCCCGCTGGCCCTGGGGAGCAACGTCATCGGCAGCGGCAAGCACACGGCCCACGTGAACCAGGCCGGTGTCATCGGCGACAACATGGGTTGCGTCGACTGCCACTCCAAAACGGTATCGAGCGACTCGGTTGTCTCCGACAGCTCGAAGCACATGAACAACTTCGTCGATTACTCCGGTGCACGGGCAGGCAAGAGCAGCACCTACTCGGCCGGGACCTGCTCCTCCACCTACTGCCACACCTCCGGTAAGAAGGGACAGACTGGCATGGTGGCCACCGTCGAGCCGGGGAACCCCTCCTGGAGCGGCGCTGCCCTGGGCTGCAACGGCTGCCACGGTGCCCAGGTCACCCCGACCGCCGGTGTTGCCTTCAACTCGGTGGCGGGCGAGCCGAACTACGTTTCCGGCGCCGCCGGCTCGGCCAACGCCAACTCGCACCAGAAACACGTGGGTACCGCGGGCGCTACCACCTGCGTCAGCTGCCACTCGAAGACCACCAGCACCGGCACCAGCATCATCGCAGGCAGCCAGCACCTGGACCGCTTCGCGAACTACACCGCCGGCGGCGGCAAGACCTTCGGCAAGGTTGCCAACAAGACCTGCTCCAACATCTCCTGCCACAGCGGTAGCGGCATCGTCGCCAACGTGGCCAACGCCCAGTGGGGCGCGACCCTTGGCTGCAACGGCTGCCACGGCGGCCCGACCGCTCTCGGGAGCAGCATCCTCAACACCGGCAAACACACCGCGCACGTGAACCAGGCGGGCGTCCTGGGCGACAACTACGGCTGCGTTGAGTGCCACTCCAAAACCGTATCGAGCGACTCGGTCGTTTCCGATTCCACCAAGCACCTGAACTCCTTCGTCGACTACTCCGGCGCCAAGGCAGGCAGGAGCACCACCTACAGCGGCGGCACCTGCTCCTCCACCTACTGCCACACCTCCGGCAAGAAGGGACAGACCGGCATGGTAGCGACCGTCGAGCCGGCAAACCCGTCCTGGAGCGGCGCGACCATGGGCTGCAACGGCTGCCACGGCGTACAGATCCTGCCGACCGCAGGCGTCGCCTTCAACTCGGTAGCGGGCGAGCCGAACTACGTCTCCGGCGCCGCCGGCGCTGCCAACGCCAACTCGCACCAGAAACACGTCGGTACCGCGGGGGCCACCACCTGCGCCAACTGCCACTCGAAGACCACCGCCAACGGCACCACCCTCATCTCCGGCGGGCAGCACACCGACCGCTTCATCAACTACACCGCCGGTAACGGCAAGACCTTCGGCAAGGTCGCCAACAAGACCTGCTCCAACATCTCCTGCCACTCCGGCAGCGGCATCGTCGCCAACGTGGCCAACGCCCAGTGGGGCGCGACCCTTGGCTGCAACGGCTGCCACGGCGGTCCGACCGCCCTGGGGAGCAACATCCTCAGTACCGGCAAGCACACCCAGCACGTGAACCAGGCCGGCGTGATCGGCGACAACATGGGCTGCGTCGAGTGTCACTCCAAGACTGTTTCCAGCGACTCGGTCATCTCCGACTCCACCAAGCACCTGAACGCCTTCCTCGATTACTCGGGCGCCAAGGCCGGCAAGAGCAGCACCTACGTCTCCGGCACCTGCTCCGCCACCTACTGCCACACCTCCGGTAAGAAGGGCTTCACCGGCATGGTGGCCACCGTCGAGCCGGGGAACCCCTCCTGGAGCGGCGCTGCCCTGGGCTGCAACGGCTGCCACGGTGCCCAGGTCACCCCGACCGCGGGTGTCGCCTTCAACTCGGTCGCGGGCGAGCCGAACTACGTCTCCGGCGCAGCCGGCTCCAGCAACGCCAACTCGCACCAGAAACACGTGGGTACCGCAGGAGCCACCACCTGCGCCAACTGCCACTCGAAGACCACCAGCAACGGCACCAGCATCCTGGCAGGCGGCCAGCACCTGGACCGCTTCAACAACTACACCGCGGGTAACGGCAAGACCTTCGGGAAGCTTGTCAACAAGACCTGCTCCAACATCTCCTGCCACTCCGGTAGCGGCATCGTGACCAACGTAGGCGATGCCCAGTGGGGCGCAACCCTCGGCTGCAACGGCTGCCACGGCGGCCCGGCGGCACTCGGGAGCAACATCCTCAACTCCGGCAAGCACGCCGCCCACGTCAACCAGGCCGGTGTCCTGGGCACCAACCTCGGCTGCGTGGAGTGTCACTCCAAAACGGTTTCCAGTGACTCGGTGGTATCCGACTCCACCAAGCATCTGAACTCCTTCGTCGACTACTCCGGCGCCAAGGCCGGCAAGAGCACCACCTACTCGGCCGGGACCTGCTCCGCCAGCTACTGCCACACCTCCGGCAAGAAGGGGCAGACCGGCATGGTGGCAACGGTCGAGCCGGCCAACCCGTCCTGGAGCGGCGCTGCCATGGGCTGCAACGGCTGCCACGGCGCGCAGTTGACCCCGACCGCGGGTGTTGCATTCAACTCGGTTGCAGGCGAGCCGAACTACGTCTCCGGTGCGGCAGGCGCCGCCAATGCCAACTCGCACCAGAAGCACGTCGGCGCGGCAGGCGCCACCACCTGCGCCAACTGCCACTCGAAGACCACCACCGACGGCACCACGCTGGTCGCAGGCGGCCAGCACCTGGATCGCTTCAGCAACTACACCGCCGGTAACGGCAAGACCTTCGGCAAGGTCGCCAACAAGACCTGCTCCAACATCTCCTGCCACTCCGGCAGCGGCATCGTCGCCAACGTGGCCAACGCACAGTGGGGTGCAACCCTTGGCTGCAACGGCTGCCACGGCGGCCCGACCGCCCTGGGGAGCAACATCCTCAACACCGGCAAGCACACGGCGCACATCAACCAGGCCGGCGTGATCGGCGACAACATCGGCTGCGTTGCCTGCCACGCGAAGACGGTTTCCAGCGATTCCGTAATCTCGGACAGCACCAAACACCTGAACTCCTTCGTCGACTACTCCGGCGTCCAGGCAGGTAAGAGCACCACCTATTCGGCGGGCACCTGCTCGGCCACCTACTGCCATACTTCCGGTAAGAAGGGCTTCACCGGGATGGTGGCGACCGTCGAGCCGGCGGCTCCGTCCTGGAGCGGTTCGGCCCTTGGCTGCACCGGCTGCCACGGCGCACAGGTACTGCCGACCGCGGGCGTCGACTTCAACTCCGTCGCGGGTGAGCCGAACTACGTCTCCGGCGCAGCAGGTTCCGACAACGCCAACTCGCACAAGAAACACGTCGGGGCAAGCGGGGCAGTCACCTGCGTCTACTGCCACTCGAAGACCACCACCACCGGCACAAGCATCGTGGCCGGCGGTCAGCACATCAACTCGTTCAACAACTACACCGCAGGCGGCGGCAAGACCTTTGGCAAGCAGGCCAACAAGACCTGCTCCAACATCTCCTGCCACTCCGGTAACGGCATCGTCGCCGGCGTGCCGAGCGCACAATGGGGTGCGACGCTTAACTGCAACGGCTGCCACGGCGGCCCGGCTGCTCTGGTCACCAACGTCCTCGTGACCGGCAAGCACACCGCGCACATCAACAACGCGAGTGCCGGCGGCAACTACGGCTGTGTCGACTGCCACGCCAAGACGGTTTCCAGCGACAGCGCAATCGCCGACACCACCAAACACGGCAACGCCTTCGTCGACTACTCCGGCGTAAGAGCCGGCAAGAGCAGCACCTACGTCTCCGGCACCTGCTCCGCCACCTACTGCCATACCTCCGGTAAGAAAGGGCAGACCGGCATGGTGGCCACCGTCGAGCCGGCCAACCCGTCCTGGAGCGGCGCGGCCCTTGGCTGCAACGGCTGCCACGGCGCCCAGGTCACCCCGACCGCCGGGGTCGCCTTCAACTCCGTTGCCGGCGAGCCTAACTACACAAGCGGCGCCGCAGGCTCCGCGAGCGCGAACTCGCACCAGAAACACGTGAAGGCCGTCGGGGCCACCACCTGCGTGCTGTGCCACAGCGCCACCGTGGATGCAACCGGCACCCAGATCATCGGCAGCCACACCAACAAGGTGGTCGATGTCGTCGCAGGCGGCACCGCTTCCTTCGGCTACCCGGGGAGCAAGACCTGCTCCAACGTCTCCTGCCACGCGGGCACCGGTTACACCGCCGCCAACGCCGTGTGGGGCGCGACCCTCGACTGCAAGGGGTGCCACGCGACCCTGTCCGGCGCGCATACTCGTCACGTCGGCACCGCCTGGGGCACCCTGCCGTACTACAACTACACGTCGAACACCTCGACCGGTACCGACACCGACGGCGTCACCTGGAAGGCCTACGGCTTCGGCTGCGCCAACTGCCACCCGCTCACCCTCGCCAACCACATGAACGGCACGGTTGAAGTGGAACTGAACACCGCTACCGGCGCCAGCACGCTCAGGAAGAAGAACTCTGCTGCGGCCGTCATCGGCAGCACCGGCACCGGCACGGTCTCCTGCTCCAACGTCTACTGCCACGAGAACACCACCACGCCGCAGTGGAACCAGACCTACACCGCAGCGACCCGCTGCTCCGGTTGCCACGAGAACGCGCCGAGCACCGATTCGCACGCGGCTCACAAGGTCGGCATCCACTACGACGACATCTACTCCGGTACCACCGGCCTCTTGCCGGCTTCCGGCGCGGTTGGGGTCAACGCGGGTCACGGCGACCCGGCTCAATCGACCACCATCGGCTGCAACATCTGCCACTACAACACGGTCAACCTGCCGCGTAACAAGTACAACAGCTCCTGCTCCACCGCGTCTTGCCACGGCAACACCACCGGCAGCAACGCCGACGCGACCGGGGCCGCGAGGATCACCAACCTGGCCTTCCATGTCAACGGCCAGAACGACATCGCCTTCGCGCCGACGACGTACATCAAGTCCAAGGCCCAGGTCACCGACGCCAACTTCGTGAACTACACCGGCGGCATCGCAGGATGGAACAAGACCCGCACCTACAAGCAGGGCGCTTCCTCCTACGACACGTCGAAGAACTACATCACCGTCGGCACCTACTCGGCAGGGAGCTGCTCCAACATCTCCTGCCACAACGGTGTGTCCGTACACTGGGTGAACGACTTCGGCGGAGCCCAGGACTGCACCATGTGCCACGTCAACCTGTAAGTCAGTAACGTCCCGGGGCGCGAGCCCCGGGCACTTGAAAAGCCAAGACCCCTGGAGGGCATTCGATGAAGTTCGCTGTACATCGCAAGAGGGAGAACATGAAAAGTTCGAGAGCTCATGAGAGCCGGGAAAAAACAGTGGGTGGCATGAAAGGTTTAGCCGCCGTTGCCCTGATCGTGGCCTTCGTCTGCAGCACCTTCACCTTCCTGGTGTTGTCGCAGCGTGAGGCACTGGCCCAGCCGACCAAGAGCACCACCTGCATCACCTCAGGTTGCCACGTGACGGCATCGACCACGGCGACCCTGGCGTGGGGCACCATCTACAACGCTGTCAAGAACCCCGCGTCCCCGACCACCCTGACGGTCACCGCCGGTTCTTCGTTCGAGTTGGAGTGGATCGCCACCAACATGACCGACTCGGCCCACGGCAACGCCGGTATGTCCTGCATCATCGGCCTGCCGACCGTATCTCCGACCGCGTGGACGATCTCCAACGGTACCAGCAACAACGCGGGGCTCACCGGCTGGAACACGATCTGGGATGTCGCCGCCGGCCACACCTGGCGTACCGGCACCATGCTCAGCACGCCCAACTGGGCCTCTTCCCCCAATGCGTACACCATCGACTGGACCGGCTCCAACTGGGACGTGCCGTCAACCGGAGCTGCCTACGACAACGGCTCCACCACCACCCCGGGCGACCTCGACCGCACCGCCGATAAGATGGGTATCGACGTCCTGGTCAACGTCCCGGCCGACACCCCCGCCGGTACCTACACCGTCACCTTCGGCGGCGTGGGCCACTACTACACGACCAAGACCAACAAGTGCAACAAGGCCCAGGCCATCACCATCACGGTCACCGCGGCAGGCGGAGGCGACACCACCAAGCCGGTGGTCTCGGCGGGCTTCGCAGCAACCACCCCGTCTCTTTCCAAGACCATCGCCGTGTCCGGTTTCGCAGCTACCGACAACACCGGCGTCACCGGCTACATGATCACGACGAGCGCCACGGCGCCGCTCTCCACCGATGCCGGCTGGCTCGCCACCGCGCCCACGAGCTACACGGTCGCAGCCGACGGCAGCTACACCCTGTACCCCTGGGCCAAGGACGCTGCGGGTAACGTCTCCGCCGTCTACGGCACCCCGGTCGCCGTGGTGGTCGACTCCACGAAGCCGGTTGTTTCGGCGGGCTTTGCCGCTACTACCCCGTCGCTGTCCCGGACCATTGCCGTCTCAGGTTTCGCCGCCACCGACGCCAGCGGCGTCACTGGCTACATGATCACCACCAGCGCCACGGCGCCCCTTGCCGGGGACGCAGGGTGGCTCGCCACCGCACCGACCAGCTACGCCGTTGGGGCGGACGGCACTTTCACCCTGTACCCCTGGGCCAAGGACACCTACGGCAACGTCTCCGCCGCGTACGCCTCGCCGGTCACCGTCGTGGTCGACACCGTGAAACCGACCGTCTCCTCGACCGTACCGGTCAACGGCGCCACCGGCACCACGCTGAACGGCACCGTGACCATCAACTTCAGCGAGGCCGTGAACTGTGCCACGGTGACCACCAGCTCGGTGACCATCGCGCCTGCGGTCACCTGGGCATTGACCAGCTGTTCCGGCAGCCAGGCCGTGTTCACCCCCTCCGGGCAGGCGAACTCCACCGCCTACACGGTGACCGTCGGCACCGCGGTTGCCGACAGCGCAGGGAACACCCTCGCTGCCAGCTACCCCTTCAGCTACACGACGTCCGCCCCGGCTCCGAACAATCCGCCGGCGGTACCCGCCTCGCTGGCCCAGTACAAGAGCGATGGCGCCACGCTCCTTGCCAGGGGCCTTTACACCAACCAGACCACGCTGGTCTTCAAAGGGACCGTCACGGACCCCGACAGCGATACCGTAAAGCTTGACGTCGAGCTCGCCGACGTCGGGGCGTCCTTCACCGGCACCCCGACCTGCAGCGGCACACTGGTAACCAGCGGTACTACCGCGGCCGCAACCTGCAGTGGCATCACCAACGGCCGGTTCAAATGGCAGGCCCGCGGCACCGACAGCAAGGGCTTGTCCGGCAGCTGGACGCAATACTAATAGGAGCGCTCGATGAAGGATCTGAGGAGAACAATGAGAGAGTCGAGAACTCAGTCAACTCCCGAGGCAGGAACTGTAATGGCACTTTTGCGCAACATGAGTGGCCGCACCCGCTTGAACCTGCTTGGCACGCTTTTGATGACCCTGCTGGTTGCATGCGTCGGGCTCACCACCTACTTCATGCCGAAGGACGCGAGCGCATGGCCGACCAAGTACGGCTCCTGCTCCGGCTCGGGTTGCCACGTGCTTGCCGACCCGAACGCCACCATCACGACGGCTATCAACGGCGCGGTTGGCACCTCGGTGACCGTTCCCGCCGGCGGAAGCTTCGAGGTCGACTGGAAGGTCACCAACGTCACCAACGTCGCGGGCGGCCAGGTCGGCGTAGGCGTCGAGATTAACCTCCCGACCGGTTGGGGCCTCGCCAAGGGTACCGTGAACTCCCCGGCGATCCCCGGGTGGAACAGCGTCTGGGATGCGGCCGATGGCGTCGCGGCCGGGTGGGCCACGGCCAGCAGCTACAGCACCGCAACCGAGTTCCCGAGCAGCCCGGTCGGTTACACCATCAACTACAATGGCACCGCATGGGATACCGGGACCAGGAACGCCGCTTACGACACCGGCGCGGCCGGCCTCGACCTCGACGGCACCGCCGAGACCATGGGCACCGACGCCGTCGTCACCGTACCGGCCGGGACCGCCAACGGAACCTACACCATCGTGGTCATGGGCGTCGGTCACGACTCCTCCAAAGCCCACGTCGAACAGGCCATCACCGTAACCGTCGCCGGTGGCGCCGACACCACCACGCCGGTGGTCTCCGCAGGCTTCGCCGCCACCACGCCGAGTACCAGCTGGACCATCCCGGTGACGAGCTTCGCCGCGACCGACAACACCGGGGTAACCGGCTATATGATCACCACCAGCGCAACTGCGCCGCTGGCCACCGACGCCGCCTGGACCGGCACCGCGCCGACCACCTACACCGTCGCGGCCGACGGCAGCTACACACTCTACCCGTGGGCGAAGGATGCCGCCGGTAACGTCTCCGCTGTCTACGCCACTCCGGTCACCGTTCTCGTCGATACTGTACATCCGACCGTGACCAGCACGGTCCCCGCTACCGGGGCCACCGGTATTACCCCGGACAACACGGTCACCCTGAACTTCAGCGAAGCCGTGAACTGCGCCACGGTCACCACCAGCAGCGTCACCATCTCGCCCGCGGTCACCTGGGCCAAGACCAGCTGCTCGGGGAGCCAGGCCGTCTTCACCCCGACCGGCCAGGCAGGTTCCACCTCCTACATGGTAACCGCCGGCACAGGCATCACCGACGTGAACGGCAACGCGATGAGCAGTTCCTACGCGTTCAACTACACCACCGCCACCCCGATCGTGCGTCCGGACACCGCGATCAGCGCGCCGCTGGCCGCAACCGTGCTGACCACCACCCCGGTGGCCATTACCGGTACCGCGACTGCCGGAACCAACGCACTTGGTTCGGTCCAGGTTTCCACCAACAACGGCTCCACCTGGACCGCCGCCACCGGGACCGCTTCCTGGTCCTACTCCTGGACCCTGCCGAGCGAAGACTACGTCACCCACACCATCCTCGCCAAGGGCGTTGACAATGCAGCCAATGAGGACACCACCCCGGCTTCGGTAACGGTCATCGTCGACAACGTCGCCCCGGCAGGCCTTGCCAACTCGGCTCCGGCGAACCTCGCCACCAACCAGGCCCTGGCAACGACGCTGACCTCGGGAACCGCAACCGACGCCAACACGAGCTCGGCCGTACAGTACTTCTTCGAGCTTGCCACGGACAGCGGCTTCACCACCGGCGTGCAGCAGAGCGGCTGGCAGACCACCAAGACGTTCGCTCCGACCCTGGCCGGCGCCACCACCTACTACTGGCATGTCAGGGCCAAGGATGCCGCGGGGAACATCTCCGCATACACCACCACCTGGAGCTTCAGCACCATCGGGCCGACCGCGCCGAACGCACCGTCCGCAACCCAGTACCAGGCCGACGGCGTCACCGCCATCGCCCAGGCCGGGACTGCGACCAGCGCCTCCGTCGTCGTCAAGTCCACCGTGACTGACGCCAACAACGACAACGTGACGCTCCAAGTGGAGATGATCACCAACGGCAACACCTTTGCAGGCGTAGCCAACTGCTCCTCCACCTCGGTCGCCAGCGGTTCCGTGGCCACCGCCACCTGCACCGGCCTTTCCGACGGGCTCTCCTACAAATGGCGCGCACGCACCAGCGACGGAACGCTGAACAGCGCCTGGGTCGACTTCGGCGGCACAGACCCCGACTTCACTGTCGCACTGACCAATGCGACCCCGGCTGCCCCGACCGTCCTGGCCCAGTACCAGGCTGACGGCACCACGGCCATCGCTTCCGGCGGCGCCGCATCCACCAACGTGGTGGTCATCGGCGCCACCATTGACGGCGGCAACTCCGATCCGGTCCTCCTCGAGGTCGACCTGAACAACGACGGCATCGCAGACTGCGCGAGCCCCTACGTCACCGGCCCCGCCACCGCCAAAGCAACCTGCGGCGGCATCGCCGACGGCTCCTACGACTGGAGGGTGAGGGCGAAGGACAGCAAGTCCGCTGCCAGCGCCTGGACCGCCTTCACCGGCACCCCGGACTTTACCGTGGCCACCGGCCTCGACTTCGGCGTCGACACCACCGCTCCGACCGACGGCACCGCGAGCGCCTCCTCCGGCGACGGCTACGTCAACGTGAGCTGGACTGCCGCCACCGATTCCGGCGCAGGCCTCGACCCGGTCAACAGCTACAAGCTGGTCAAGTCGGCCGTGTCCTCCCCCGCCGACTGCTCCGCCGCCGCGCTCTATACCGGCAACGGCACCAGCTACTTCGATACCGCCGTGACCAACGGCACCACCTATTACTATAGGGTCTGCGCCCTGGACGAGGTCGGCAACCTGTCGGCCGGTGTCACCACCGCGGCGTCCCCGTCGACCATCGCGCTTCCGGAGACCGCCATCACCGCACCGGCAGCCAACGCGGTGATCACCGCCAGCAACTCCATCACCGGTACCGCGACCGTCGGCGGCAACCCGCTGGCCTCGGTACAGGTTTCCACCAACAACGGCACCACTTGGGCCGCCGCCACCGGCACCAGCACCTGGAGCTTCTCCTGGGCACCGGCCAGCGAAGACTACGTGGCGCACACCATCCTCGCCAAGGCAATGGACAGCCTGGGGTATGCCGACGCGACCCCGGCACAGGTGACCGTCCGGGTGGACAACGTGGTGCCCGCCGGGCTTGCCAACTCGACCCCGGCCAACCTGGCCACCAACGTGGCCATCGGTTCCGCGCTGACCTCGACCACCGCGACCGACGCCAACACCTCGGCTGCCGTGCAGTACTTCTTCGAGCTCGCCACCAACTCCGGCTTCACCACCGGAGTGCAGCAGAGCGTCTGGCAGACCGGCACCTCCTGGACCCCGACCCTCGCGCCGGGCACCACCTACTACTGGCACGTGAAGGCGAAGGATGCCGCCGGCAACACCACCGCCTACACCACCACCTCGAGCTTCACCTCCGGTGTGGTTGCACCTGAGACGGTTCTCTCCGCTCCGTTGGCAGGCACGGTGTTCTCCACCTCGCCCGCGACCATCAGCGGTACCGCGACTGCCGGCACGAACGCGCTCGGCTCGGTGCAGGTATCCACCAACAACGGCACCTCCTGGAACACCGCCACCGGCACCGGCACCTGGTCCTACTCCTGGACCCTCCCGGCCGAGGACTACGTGGCGCACACCGTCCTGGCGCGGGCACTGGATAACGCCTCCAACGCGGATCCGACTCCGTCCAGCGTGAACATCTACGTCGATACCGTGGCGCCGGCAGGGCTGGCCAACTCGACCCCGGCCAACCTGGCTACCGGCGTTGCCACCACCTCGTCGCTGGTTTCCACCACCGCAACCGACGCCAACATCACGGCCGCGGTGCAGTACTTCTTCGAAATCGCTACCAACTCCGGCTTCACCACCGGGGTACAGCAGAGTGCCTGGCAGACCGGGACGACCTTCGCACCGACCCTCGCCATCAGCACCACCTATTACTGGCACGTGAAGGCGAAGGACGCCGCCGGCAACACCACCGCCTACAGCACCACCTGGAGCTTCACCACCGCCGCGGCCACCACCACCGTGAGCCAGGGTACCGGCGAAACCAACATCACCATCGCGCCGGGCACCATCGAGATGGACCTCGACGCCTTCACCCTGGCTACCCAGGCGGGGACCGATACGGTCACCGGCCTCACCGTGACGCTCGCTAACGGGACCTGGGCCGGCATCGCCACACTGAAAGTCACCGACGACACCGGCACAACCATCTACGGCAGCGCTACCCCGGCATCCAACACCGTGGCCATCACCCTGACCACCCCGATCACGGTGACCACGACCCCGACCCAGTACGTCCTGGTGATCGACGCCAAGGCCCCGACTGCCATGCCGGCACCTCCTGGCGCCAGCTACGCCGTCACCGGCACCGTGACCGCGATCACCTCGTCCAACCCGAAGGCGTACAGCGACTCGGTCTCGGCAACCGTCACCATCGACAACCTCTCCCCGGCCAACGTCACCGCCGCAGGCGGCGCTGCCGGGATCGCCTCCAACTCGCTGTACTGGACCAACCCCGCCGACAGTGACTTCGCCGGCATCGTCGTGCTGCGCCGCGCCGGCAGCGCCGTTACCGATACCCCTGTCGAAGGTGCCACCTACCTGGATGGAAATCCCATCGGTTCCAGCACCGTTGCCTACTCAGGGAGTCTGGCCAGCTTCACGGACTCCCCCTTGGCGAACGGTACGGTTTACTACTACAAGATCTTCGCTAAAGACTCGCACGGCAACTACTCCGCGACCGGGGTGGCTGTCGGGCCGTATACCCCCGCCAGAACGGCGTGGTCCAACAACAACATGCTGCATAACAGCACCAACACCGGCTCCACCAAGTGGAGCGCGAACGGCGGCTGGGGCGAGCCTGGCAAGAAGTACGGCGCCTTCTCCTGCACCACCTGCCACAACATGAGCACGACCAACATCATGCGGGTGGCCACCTCCGTCTCCACCGGCGACGGCACCAACTGGGGCTCCTCGAATACCGCCTCGGTCTCCGTTGCGCTGACCAACCCGGCCACCGACCTTGGCAGCGACACGGTCCATGCCACATCGAACCGCATCTGCGAGGTCTGCCACAGCCAGACTTCGGTTCACAAGTACAACAACACCACCGCCGGCCACAACGGCACGGTGAACTGCACCCAGTGCCACTCCCACGCCGCAGGCTTCAAAGGGATGGGCGGTAGCTGCCTTGGCTGCCACAACGCCCCACGCGGCGTGCGTCAGCAGATCGTCGGCGCGACGCTCGGCGCCACCGGCGACGACTTCGTACGCCCGTCCAGGCACATCAAGAACACCACCGTCAAGAACGTGGACTGCATCGTCTGCCATGCCGAGGGCGACACCACTTCCACCGAGACCTCGGTGAAGCAGGTGAGCCTCCACGGCACCAGCGGCGCACCGGTCCTCTTAAGGAACGTCGACAGCCAGGGCAACCCGGGTGCTGCAGGTACCAACTACTGGTCCTGGCCGGGACGCCGCGCCGGCGGCACCACCATAACCTCCGCCGACCGCGACAACATGGACCGCTTCTGCGTCAACTGCCATGATGCCGACGGCGCCAACACCATCACCGTCGACACCGCCGGTACCGGCATCACCACCGGCACGGCGCTGGCAAGAAAGCTCACACCGTTCAACCCGCTGGACGGCGGCACGCCGCTCAACGTAAAGTCGCAGTTCAACTCCGGCAACGCGGTGGGGAGCGCTTACGCCAGCCATCACAACCTGAACATCTACACCAAGCGCTACACCGCGACCTACGCCTCCACCTACGCCACCCGCGGCGGCTGGACCGGCACCTCGAAGGACGGCGCCGCCATGACCTGGGATACCGGCCTGCACTGCTCCGACTGTCACCTGAACGAGAGCAACGCCCACGGCGCCAGGAACGCCACCCGGATGCTGCAGGACAAAAACGGCGCTGACGCGGCGGCCACCAACACCAACGACGGCAGCGCCACCTTCGTCTGCTACCGTTGCCACCTGAGCACGGTGTACAACTACAGCAACGTGACGGTGACCGGCAAGGCCCGTATCGAGCACAGCAGCTTCGACAACGTCCCTTGGGGTGCGGGCACCTACAACGACCACGGCATCGTCTGCTTCAACTGCCATATGGGCGGTGGTGTCAACAACATCGGCGGCATCCACGGTAACAACCGCTCCATCACCACCCTGACCCAGGGGGCAACGAAGAGCTATCGCTTCATCTACGGCGCAGAGCTCGGCCTCAACATCTCGGATGCCAACTGGTCCACCACCACGGCACCGACCTGCTACACCGCTTCCTCGACCTGGGGCGGCGCCTGCAACAAGCACGACGGCTCCGCTGGTACCGGCAGGATGGGCACCCCGAACTACGCAAGACCGCTGCAGTAACACCGCAGCAACATAGCCGCACCTAAAAACAGTGCAGGGAGCGCGACCGGCAGTATGGGCGCGCAAACCCTGCACTGTTTTTCTTTGCACTGTTTCGGAATACAAACTTGATCTTTTTGGTTCTGCTACGGTATCTTTAGGGGCCATCGATCCGCCCAGAGTCTAATTTCCCGGAGGACCTCCTGTTCAAAGGATCTGACAAGACATACCTGTTGGCTCTGCTGCTGCCGCTCGCCCTGTTTCCCCTAATTGCTTTTGCCTCCGGTGACGGCGCTTACTTCCGTTACCTCGCAGGAAAAGCGGTCCCGGCACTGGACGAGACCGATCGGATCAAGGCGGCGGTGACGGAGTTCAACAACCGCTTCATGGACATCTATGCCTCGCAGGGGGATAAGCGGGGCATTGGTGCCGTGCCTGCCACCGTCGGCATGCGCCACAGCCTGGTCACCGACTCCGGTTCGCTCTGGGTCGGCGGGCAGGTGCTGGTGTACGACATCGCCTCGTTGGATTTCCGCAGCGTGAAGCAGGACGGACCGCTCTCCGCGACGGTACTGGTCAAGGAAGAGTGGAACTACCAGTACAAGGACGGCAAGACCTATAAGGAAGTAGGGCAGGTGCACGGTACCGGCTCACTGATGCGCTACAGACTGCTGCAGCAGGGTGGTCGATGGCTGGTGCAGCAATGCGAACCGGTTCGAGAGTCAGATCGCGGGGTGAAAAAAGGTGCCTAGCCTGCAGAGCAAAAAGATCATCCCCTTGATGACCCTCGGTCTTGCCCTGTCCCTGTTGTTGTGGTCCCTTGTGCTTGTTGCCGCCGGTGCCGTGAAACCGGGCTGGTCGTTGCTCGACTTGACCGTGGTCCGGTTCTGGGGAGTGCTCCTTGCGCTGGGACTACTGGCCACGCTGGTGACCGCGCTGTTGCAGCGCTCCCGCGGGCAGCTTTGCCTCTGCCTGGCCGGGTTCCTGCTGCTTACGACCGCAACCTACTCCTATCTTTTCCACTTCGAGGGTGCGCTGAGCCTGGCCGAGGGGGAGAGCTACGAGCCGTTCCCGACCTCCTTCAGCTCCGGCCACAAAGGGGGACTGGCGCCCTTTCCCCAGGTCTCCTTCACGCTGACCCGCGTCGAGCCAGACGGCAAGAAGGGGCGGGCGGTGATCGTGCAGAAGGGGGTGGGGACCGAGATAGACACCAACTGGCGCGCTCTCGGCTCCAGCGAGGTCCGCTTCAAGGGCTCGGCCCTGGCGCCGCTTATAGTCGTGAGCAGCAAAGAGAAAGGTGAACTGGAGCGCTCCTACGTGAAGGTCGACCTGGCCCAGGGGGAGCAGGTCTTCGGGTTCGACACGCTGCCGTACCAGTTTCTTTTGAGCCGTGACAAGTCTAACGGCGAGGGCAAAGATCTCTTCCACCTGGCGGTGCGGCGCGGCAAGCTGGGCCTCTACGACGGGAGCGTCCGCCTGGGTCAAAAGGTTGCGGTGCAGGGGATGGAGGTCAGCATCGAGGACCAGCGCAAGTTCGCCCTCCTGGAGATCCGCACCCGGCGCGGGGTGGTGGCGATGCAGGCTGCGGCCGTGCTGTTCGCAGTGGTGGCGGTACTGGCTGTGGTGAGACGAAAGGCTATTTAACAGGGATAAAGGGGATACAAGGGATAAAAAACAAGCGTTTTGGTTTCCATCCCCTCTATCCCTTTTATCCCTGTGAATCAGGTTTTTACGTGAGGTGACGGCTTGGCCTACTACGAAGCGATTTGTTTCTGGCTCTCCCTGGTGATCTACGCCCTGTCCGCGGGCGGGTACATCTACGCCCTCGTGTTCAGGAACGAGAAGGTGGTGCCCAAACTGCTCGTGCTGATCGGCATCGGCCTGCTGGTCCACACCGGCGCCGTGGCGGCACGCTACTACGCGCAGGGGCATTTCCCCTGGAGCACGGACTACGAAAACGGGCTTATGGGAGGCTGGTTCATCATCGCCTCGACCCTTTTCGTCGCCTGGCGCCAGAAATCGCTGCGGGTGTTCGCGGTCGCCACCGTGCCCACCACCATGCTCATCATGGGGTACGGCGTGATGCGCAACCCGACCCTCGCCCCCATGGCCGCGACCCTGAAATCCTTCTGGCTCGCCATCCACGTCTTCTTCGCCTGGCTCTCCTTCGGCGCCTACGTGCTCGCCATGGCGGCGGGCGTGATTTACCTCCTGAAAGAACGCGCCGCCGCGCGCGGCACTGCCAGCGCCGATGATCGCTTCGCGGACCTCTCACCCGAGCGGCTGGACGACCTGATGTTCAAGTACCTGGTCTTCGGCTTCATCACCAACGCCATCATGATCGCCGCCGGCTCCATCTGGGCCAAGGACCTCTGGGGCGCCTACTGGAGCTGGGACCCGGTCGAGACCTGGTCGCTCATCTCCTGGCTCATGTACGGCGTTGCGATCCATTTGCGCGTCACCATGGGGTGGCGCGGCACCCGCTTCTCCTGGCTCATGATCGCGGCACTCCTCACGGTCATCATCAATTTCTTCGGCGTCTCGATCCTGATGAAAAGCTCGGTGCACGTCTTCAAGATGTCGTAGGGGGCCATGCTCAAGTCCACGCTCAAATACCTCGGGTCGCTGCGCTGCACGATCTGGCTCATCGTCGCCCTCATCGCGGTGTTCTCCATCGGCTTCTTCCTCCCCCAGCGCTCGGTGGTGGGGAAGGCGGCCTACCTGAAGTGGCAGGCGGCAGCGCCCGTGCTGGCGCGCATCGACGAGACGCTTCAGTTGACCGCCATCTTCACCGCTCCGGTCACCTTCGTCATCTGGGGCTTGTTCTTCGTTAACCTGTTGCTGGTTATGAAGCAGCGCATCCCGCTGGTGCTCGCCAAGGTGAACGTCCACCCGGAGAAGGTGCTCGCGCGACACGGCAACGGTCCCTTCAACTACACCGTGGAGCTTGCAGAGGGGGACGCCGAAGGCATCCCCGCCATGCTTGCCGCCCAGGGATACGAGGTCTATGGCGGGGGGGAGCGATTTTTTGCCGTCAAGAACCGCCTCTCCCCTCTGGCGACACTCGTTTTCCACCTGAGCTTCTTCCTGCTGCTCGTCGGCGCGCTGATTCTCTTCTACAGTCGTTTTACCGGTTTCGTCGACATCGCCGAGCACGAGCCGTTTTTGGGTGAGCTTGCGCGCTACAACGCGTCCCCGAAGCTCCCCCGCTCCGGAGGCGGACCGCCCGAGGTCAAGTTCCTGCTGGAGTCGGTGCGCCCAGAGGTTTCACAGGGGGTGGCGACCGGCATCAAGATCGTCCTCAAGGACGAGGCCGGCGCGACGCACCAGGTCGACATCAACGAGCCGTACAAGACCGGCTACGCCTCCGTGCTCTTCAACGACTTGGGCATCTCGCCGCTGTTCGTGGTCCAGGACGCCTCGGGAAAAGAGATCGACGGCGCCTACGTGAAGCTGGACGTGCTGAAGGGAAAGCGGGACCACTTCCGGATGCAGGGGTATGACGTCGCAGCCTGGTACTACCCCGACCACGTGGTCACCGATGGCAAGGACGCCACCAGGAGCGAGGAATTCAAGAACCCTGCTTTTCATCTCGAGGTCACCCGGGACGGCAAGGCGGTGGCATCTGGTACGGTGCATCCCGGCGAGGCGGTGCTCCTGGACAACGGCCTACGCCTTGGCTTCAAAGAGCAGAACTTCTGGGTGCGGCTTTTGGTGACCAAGGAGTATGGGCGCGAGTTTATTTACGCCGGTTTCGTGCTGGCGCTTATCGCCCTCATCTGGCGCCTGGTGTACTACCGCCGGGAGATCACCGGGGTGGTGCGCCAAACGGCAAACGGCGAGGTGCTCGAACTATCCGCACGGGGAGACTTCTACCAGGCACTGGCCAAAGACGAGTTTGACCGGACGGTGGCGGCGCTCACAAAGCACGGTTGAGAAACCGCGTTCGATTCCCCTCCACGTGCGGCGTAGTGCTCCTCTCCCCGGAGGGGCTGTAACAGCTTTCCCCCTCCCTAACCCTCCCCCTCCGGGGGAGGGAATGTCGCCCTGGCGACCGAGGTGTTCCTGTGAATAGCCCGTCAGGGGAAGGTAAGTGCAGGAAAAGGAACGCATGAAAATCATCTACATCTTTCCACCCTTGGGACACGCGGGCACGCAGGTCAGGAGCATGCCGCTCATGCCGCCGGTCCTCGAATATCTCGCCGGTCTGACTTCCAGCATCCGCCCCGACGCCGAGATCCGTCTCATCAACGCCAATGTCGAACGCTTCGAGGTCGATGACCTGCGCGCGGACGTCGTCGGCATCAGCATCCTCACCCACCAGTCCTCCTGGGCCTACCGCACCGCCGACCGTCTCCGCGCCCGCGGCGTCAAGGTGATGCTCGGCGGGCCGCACCCGTCGGTGCTCCCGGACGAGGCCAAACAGCACGCCGACAGCGTGGTGGTGGGGGAGGCCGAGAGCGTGCTGGCGACCGTGCTCGAGGACGTGCAGCGCGACGAGCTGCAGCCGTTCTACCACGGTCAACTTCTCCCGGTGGACGGTGCCCCCTTCCCGCGGCGCGACCTGGCTCCCGGCTATGTGTTCCGTTCCTTCTTTACCTCTCGGGGCTGCCCCTACGACTGCAAATTCTGCGCGACACCGGAACTGCACGGCGGCCACATGCGCTACCGCCCCATCCCCGAGGTGATCGCCGATCTGGGCAGCTGCAAGCACAAGATGTGGTTTTGCACCGACGCGGACAGCTGGGGGCCCAGCGTGCCGCGTTACACCGAGCTGTTCCGGGAAATGGCAACGTCGCTGCCGGGAATCCACTGGGTCGGCGAGACCAGCATCGCCTCCGTGCAGCACCAGTCGGGCGAGGAGATGCTCAGATGGGCACGACGCTCGGGGCTGATGCAGGTTTGGATCGGCTGGGAAAGCTTCTCCGACGCCACCCTCAGAGAGTACGGAGCGACCCCCAAGATGCTCGAAGAGCGCGAGGAGGCCCTGAAGAAGATCCGCGCCAACGGCATCGACGTGGTGCTCTTTATCATGCTCGGTTCAAAAAACGAGTCGCTGGACGAGTACCAGCGGGTGCTGGAGATGTGCGACCGCCTTGCCGTCACGCCGCACCCGGTGATGGTGGTGCCCTATCCCGGTACGGCGATGTACCAGGAGTTGCGCGAGGATACCCTGCACTTCGAGGAGTGGGATTACTATGACGGCATGCATTCCATCCTGACCCAGCACGGCGGCGACAACCGCGCCCACGAGGAGGCCCTGAAGCGGCTCTGGGTCTACTCCTTCACCTGGCCCCGCATCCTGAGGAGGCTAAAGGCGCTCCCCCTGAAGGGCTTCCCCAACGCGCACATCGCCTCGGGGATCGTGCAGGCGGCGCTGAGAAAGGCGTTCCTCGAATTCCGGGCGTTGGAGACAGCCAAGGCAAAGTGATGCTATGACATCTCGACACGACCACCTGCAAGGATGCGGCACCGTCGCCCCCGGTGTCCCCGCGATCCCGGTATGGGGACTGCTGACGCTCGTGTGCCTGGTTGCCTTCGCCGTCTACGGCAACACCCTCTCCATGGGCCTTGTCTGGGACGACGTCCGCCTCATCAAGGAAGATTCTCTGGTGCGCAGCCTGCTGAACGTGCCGCTCATGTTCAGCACCGATGTCTGGTACGGCAGCCTCACCGACGTCACCTCGGCACCCTACTACCGCCCCCTCTTCAAGGCATCGCTTGCACTGGATTACGCCATCTCGGGCGAAAACCCCTTCGGCTATCACCTGACCAACGCCCTGCTGCACGTTGCCGCGTCGCTTTGCTGCTTCCTCGCCGCGGCGAAGTTTCTGCGCTCCAACGGTGCCGCCTTCTTCGCGGCGCTGGTTTTTGCAGTGCACCCCGTCCACAGCGAGGCGGTGGCGTGGATAGCGGCGCGCAACGAGCCGCTCTGCGCCATCTTCATGCTGCTCTCCTTCCTTTGCTACCTTCGCTTCAAGGATGGGAGCCGGGTGGCGGATCTCGTCCTCTCCCTGTGCACCTTTTTCCTCTCGCTCCTCGCCAAGGAGATGTCGATAACGCTTCCAGCGCTCATCCTGCTGCACGAGCTCTCTTTCGGCTCGGGAACCTGGCGCAACAGGCTTCGCCTGCCGCTGTTGTTCGGCTTGGCCGCCATTCCGTATTTGCTGCTTAGGACGATGATCCTGGAGGCGGCGACCTGGGGCGGTCCCCCCCTGGTTGAGCGGGTCTACACCTCCTTCGGCCTGCTGGTGCGCTACCTGCGACTCCTGGTAGTCCCGGCCGACCTCAAGGTGTTCTACGACCTGCCGATGCAGCAGAGCTTCTTCGCCGTTGACGTGCTGGTGCCGCTTGCCGCGCTCCTGCTCGTGGTCGTTGCCACGATCCTCGCCTGGAGGGTCGACCGCAGGATCTTCTTCTGCATGTGCTGGATACTCATCACCCTGGCGCCGGTATCGGGGATACCGGGCGTGCTGGTGCCGGCTCTCATGGCGGAGCGGTATCTCTACATCCCCTCCCTGGGGCTTGCCTTATTGGCGGGTACCGGTCTGCTGATGGCCTGGAAGCGGATGGCGCAACGGAACGGGGCGGCATCCTGGCAGCGGGGGGTACTGCTGGCCGGAGGGCTCCTGGTGGCGGTCCTCGCCTTTGCGAGCGTCCAGCGCAACCACGCCTGGGACAACGATGCCGTCTTCAAGGCGAGATGGGTCCACGATGCGCCCGGCGACGCGGGGGGGCACACGAGCCTGGGCGTGGTGTACGAGTCGCAGGGGCGCTACGACGAGGCGGTTAGGGAGTACTCGGAGGCCCTGCGTATCAGGCCGAACAACATCGAGGCCCGCACCAACCTGGGTGTGGTCTACGACAAGACGGGGCGATTCAGCGAGGCCGAGAGAGAGTACAAGGCTGTCCTGAACCTCGATCCCCGGTTCACGGAGACCTATTACAACCTCGGCATGCTCTACCTCGGGCAGAACAGGTTCGGCGAGGCGCTGCAAGCCTTTGCTACCGTCCTTACGCTCAACCCGCGCTCGGGGGATGCTCACAACAACATCGCCATGCTCTACCAGAGGCAGGGGCGGATGGATGAGGCGCGACAGCACCTGGTCGAAGCCCTGCGTCTCGATCCGGAGAACGACCTGTACCGCAGGAACCTCGCGCAGTGCATTGGCAGGAGCAAAGGCCCGTGAGCATGCTGCATAGGCTGGACTGCAGGAGACATCCCGTAACTCAGGCCGCGCTACGCACCGCCTTTACGGAGTACGTTGCGTGCAAGTAATCAGGTAACGCCGCTGTCTAGGTCCCCTCTCCCGGAGGGGGAGGGACAGGGAGGGGGAAGGGGGCATGCCGGTAGCCCCCCTCCCAACCTCCCCCCTCCGGGGGGAGGAGTTCAAACCAAAGCATCATCGCCTCATTAGTCTCACCTGAGGCTTAAGGAACCATTGCAATATCTCACAGTATTTGAGATATTCCGGCTGCGACGCCATCTCGCCCGAAGCCGGCCTAGCCACCTGCATCATTAGCCATAGGACGCACCACTCATGAAACTCGTTCTTATCTCCCCGCCGTTCGGTGAAAAGGGGCAAAAATCGAAGGGCCTTCCTATCGCGCCTCCCGTGCTGGAGTACCTGGCCGGGCTCACCCTCCAGGTTCGCCCGGACGTCGAGGTGCAACTCATCGACGCCAACAAGGAGGTCTTCGATCCGGACCAGCTCGACGCGGACCTGATCGGCTTTACCGTGCTGACGCCGCAGGCTCCCTGGGTGTACCGGGTTTCGGACCGGCTGCGGGCACAGGGAAAGCAGGTCCTCCTTGGCGGCATCCACGTCACCGCGCTCCCCGACGAGGCGGCGCGCCATGCCGACGCCATCGTGCTGGGCGAGGCGGAGCAGATCTGGAAGGGGCTCCTGGAGGACGCCGAAAAGCGCAGTATGAAGCCGGTGTACCAGGGGGGCTTTCCCGAACTGAAGGGGTTGCCGCACCCGGTCACCAACCTCTGGAACACCAACTACGTCTACGGCTACTTCCAGACCTCGCGCGGCTGCCCGCACCGCTGCACTTTCTGCTCGGTGCACGAGTTCTTCGGCGGCAAGGTGCGCGTGCGCCCCATCGACGAGGTGGTCGCCGAGATCGCCGCCAGCAAGCGTCGCCTTTTCTGGGGCATCGACGACAACGTCTGGGGCGTCAACATGAACTACACCATCGAGCTCTACGGCGAGATGGGCAAGAACCTGACCGGCAAGTCCTGGTTCGGCTCCGGCGACTTGGTCTCGGTGGATCACCCCCGCTCTGCGGAACTGCTGAAAAACGCCAGAAGCGCCGGCCTCACAGCGGTTCTGGTCGGGTGGGAATCGAACAACATCGGCAGCCTCGAAGAGTACAAGGCGACCAACAAGCAGGGGCGCCAGCGCCGCGACGCCATCAAGAAGATCCGCGACGCCGGCATCGAGGTCATGCTCTTCATGATGATCGGCGGACGCCAGGACCGCCCCGAGGACTACGAGGGGATTCTGAAGCTGTGCGACGAGCTGAAGGTGTCGGCGCACCCGGTGATGACCACCCCCTTCCCGGGGACCGAGCTCTACAAGATCTACGAGCCGTACCTGATCCCGGGGCACGACTGGGATTCCTTCGACGGCAACCACGCGGTCTTTTCCCACGACGACCCGGCCATGAGCGTGGAGTTCCGCGAGGACGCCATCGTCAAGCTGCGCGCCGAGTTGTTCACCATCCCGCGCATCCTGTCGCGCATCCCGCAGGTCGGCTGGCGCGGCTTCCCCATGTCGCACATCACCTCCTGGATGATCCAGTACCCGCAGGGGAGGGCGTTCAAGCAGTTCGCCCGTGAACGGGAAGAGTTGAAGGCAAAGGGAGTGCTTTAATGGACGCAATGAACCAGTACCTGACCTCGCTGCTGCAGCAGTCCCCCTGGCTCGGGGTCGCGGTGATGATGAACAACTACTTCCACGATGTCGCCACGGCCATGCTGGCGGCCTCCGCCTTCTGCCTGTACGCGGCGCACCGGGTCGAGGCATCGCTCGCGACACCCGAGGCGGCGCTCTTCTTCCTGAAGACACACCGGCTCATGGTGAAGTTCTTCCGCTTCGCCTTCTGGTGGATCATCCTGGGTGGCGTGCCGCGCACCATCTTCTACGTGAGCTTCGAGTGGAACCACTTCGCCGACAAGCAGCAGGTGCCTGCCTTGATGGTGAAGCACGTGCTCATGGTGGTCCTGGTGGTGTGGGGTGTCCTGGCCTGGAGGAAGCTGAAGGCCAAGGTGGCACGCCTCACCGAAAGTCTCCCCGCGGAACTGCGCGCAACCCTTAACCGGGACGGGTGCGGATGCTGATCCGCATCCTGAAAAACTCCTTCCTGAAGCGCCCCAAGCCCGTGCTGCTGGTGCTTTTGTCCATCATCATGGGCTCGGCGGTCGCCACTGCCTTCCTGGGCATCTCCGGTGAGCTGTCGCACAAGATGGCGCTGGAACTCAGAAGCTACGGCGCCAACATCGTGCTGGAGCCTGCGGCGGGTGAGGCCGGGGCGCTCAAATCAGACGACCTCCCCAAGATCAAGACCATCTTCTGGAAACATAACATCGTCGGCTTCGCCCCGTACCTCTTCGGGCAGGTCGACTTTGCCTCGGCTGCGGGACGCCAGCGTGGCGTCGTGGCCGGCACCTGGTTTGGCAGACCGCTGCAGGTGCCGGGAGAGCCTGACTCGATCCAGGGAGTCAAGGTAACCGCACCCTGGTGGGAACTGGACGGGCGCTGGCCGGAGACCCCGGACGAGGCGGTGATCGGAGCGGCGCTGGCCAAGCGGCTCAAGGTCGCCGCCGGTTGCGACATCACGGCGGCGGCCGCCGGTAAAAGCCGCACCTTCCGGATCGTCGGGGTCGCCTCCACGGGGGGCTTCGAGGAGGAACAGCTTTTCGCACCGCTGGCCGAGGTGCAGACCCTGCTCAACAAGCCGGGGCAGCTCTCGCGCGTGCTGGTGAGTGCGCTTACCGTTCCCATGGACGACTTCGGCCGCAAGGACCCCGCCCGGATGACTCGCGAGGAGTACGAGAAGTGGTACTGCACCGCCTACGTCACCTCGGTGGCCAAAGGGGTGGAGGAAGCCATGGGGGGGAGCCGCGCCAAGCCGATCTGGCAGATCGCCAGCGCGGAGGGAGCCCTCCTCAAGAAGCTGGAAAGCCTCATGCTCCTTTTGACCGCGCTCGCGCTCTTCTCCGCCGCCTGCGCCGTCTCGTCGAGCCTGATGGCCTCCATGGCCAAGAGAAGCCCGGAGATCGCCCTCATGAAGACCATGGGTGCCGACCGGCTCCAGATCGCGACCATCTTCCTGGGCGAGACGCTGCTCATCTCCCTTTTGGGTGGTCTTCTCGGCTATCTCGCGGGGGACCGGCTCGCCGTCGTGATCAGCCGCACCGTCTTCGATTCCACCGTCACCTCACCGCTGTGGCTCTTCCCGACCGCCATCGGCGCCGCCCTCGTGGTGGCCCTGGCCGGGAGTGCGGCGCCTTTGAAAAGGGCGCTGGCCGTTGAGCCGGTGCGGGTGCTGAAGGGGTAACATGACCAGGCGCCGCTGGCTTGTCCATATCGTGTTTCGGGCCCTGACCCACCGCCGGGGGCGCACGCTCTTGCTCCTGGCCGTGCTGACCCTGGCCTCCAGCCTCGCCACCGCTCTGGGTGTCGTCTCCGCTTCGATGCGGGCGCGGGTGGCCGAAGAGACCAAAAAGTACGGCGCCAACCTGGTTATCATCCCGGAAAGCGCGCGGATCGAGGTGGGAAGCGGTGGCTTGCGCTTTGGCACCATCGGCGAGCCGGCCTATCTCTCCCAGGACCAGGTTCTTGCCGCACTGGCGCAAAGCGGCGTGAAGGGGGATTATTCGTTGCACCTGAAGGGGACGCTCTCCCTGAAGGGGGTTGAAATTCCGTGCGAAGGGGTCGATTTCGCCCAGGTGCGCCGGCTCTCGCCCTGGTGGCAGGTTGCCGGGAACTGGCCCGCGCAGGGAGAGGTGCTCGGTGGCGGCGACCTTAGTCCGCGCTACCACATCCACACCGGTGATCTCTTTGATTTCGCCGGAGGGAAGGGGGCACTGCGGGTGCGCGTCGCCGGCATCGTCACTACCGGCGGCGACGAGGACGGGACCCTCTTCCTCGATCTGAAGGAGCTGCAGAATCAGATGGGACGCCCGGGGCAGGTGAGCCAGGTACGGCTGCTGGTCGACCCCGGCAAGGGAAGCCTGAAGGAACAGGCGGCCCGGCTGCAGCGCCATCTTCCCGGGGCCACGGTGAAAGAACTGCGCCAGGTGGGGCGGACCAGCGAGGAGCTGCTCGGCAAGGTACAGCTGTTGATGCTGCTGGTCACCGCCGTGGTGCTGGTCACCGCCGGGAGCAGCGTCGCCGGGACCATGGGTACCACGGTGCTGGAGCGCGGCAAGGAAATAGGATTGTTGAAGGCGATGGGTGGCTCGCGCTGGGACCTCCTGAAGATATTCAGCGCGGAGGCGCTGCTGCTGGGGCTGGGCGCCGGGGTGGGAGGCTTCCTGTTCGGCAGCCTGATCGCCGAGTTCGTGGCACGCACCGTGTTCGCGGCTGATGCGGCGCCCCGGCCGGAGTTCTTTCCGGTCGCCATCGGGGTGAGCCTCTTGCTGGCGTTAGCGGGGAGCGTCGGGCCGCTTCTGTCCGTGTTCCGGCTCGACCCGGTGCAGAGTTTGAGAGGGGAATGATGACTGCAATCATAGAAACATCCGGACTCACCCGAAGCTACGGCGACATATGTGCGCTGAAGCCCCTGGACCTCTGCGTCCCCGAGGGGGAGTGGCTCACGGTGATGGGACATTCCGGCTCGGGCAAGAGTACGCTGTTGAACCTCCTGGGGGGGCTGGACCGCCCGACCGGCGGCTCGATCACGGTGCGCGGCACCGACCTCGCCACCCTCTCCGAGGACGGCCTGGCCCGCTTCCGCCGCGACTGCGTCGGCATCATCTTCCAGCAGCACCACCTGATCCCGTACCTGACCGCGCTGGAGAACGTGATGATGTCGCAGTACTTCCACAGCGTGCCGGACGAGGCCGAGGCGCGCCACGCCCTGGAACGGGTGGGACTCGGGCACCGGCTCAAGAACCGCCCCGGCGAGCTTTCCGGCGGCGAGCAGCAGCGGGTCTGCATCGCGCGCGCCATCATCAACAGCCCGAGGCTCCTCCTCGGCGACGAGCCCACCGGCAACCTCGATCACAAGAGCACCATGATGGTGATGGAGCTCCTGCGCGAGTTGCGCGACGAGGACCGCTTCAGCATCGTCATGGTCACCCACAACCAGGAGGTCGCCGCCTGGGGCGAGCGGACCATCCACATGGACGACGGCTGCCTGGTCCGTGAGGAGCGGACGAAACCGTGCTGACCGCCGTTAAGGTCATACCCCAGCTGGTCTGCTGGGCCCTCCTGGTGCCGGTGCTGAGCCGCAGCCTGGCCGGGACCGCGACCGCCATCGCCGCCGCGGCCGGATTCGTCGCGGGGGTGGCCGGCGAGGACCTGCTGCTCGCCTACGTGGGGGGAGAGCTCCCCTTCCGCCCGCTGCGCGGCATCTGCGGCATCATCTTCCTGCTGCTGTGGGGTGCCTCGGTGTGGGCCCTGTACCGCAGCGGCTCCAGCCGCCCCGATGACGACGCGACGCCTCCCGGCCCCCTCGTGGCCGGCGCGGTTGCCGTCTCGACCGGCGTCCTGGCCGGAGCGCTCACGCTCTGCCGCCTGGCACCGCTGGACGGCGGCGCGGTGCGCCTCGTTCCCTACCTGTCGCTTGCATGCGCGGGGAGCATCCTGGCACTGGGCGCCGCGTACCCGGCGAAATACCTGCCCAAGCGGCTGGCGCCGCGGGGGATTCCGCTGGCGGCCCTCATCGTGTCGGTACTGATGGTCATGGCCTGCTCGGTGCAGCGGCTCGACCTCTTTTCTCCCCTCTCCATGGAGGTGATGAAGTTCATCCACGACTTCGTGCACCAGTTCTTCGAGTCGATGCTGATCCCGGATCATCCCTTCTTCCGCAGCGATGTCTGGGGCTACATCGGTCTCCTCTTCAGCGACAAGGTGGGGCTTTGGGGCGGGCTCGCGCTCTGGTACCTGCCGGTGCTCTTCATCGCCCTGGCGATCAGGCTGGAGCGGCTGCCGTCGGTGGCCCACATCCGCCAGGGGGCGGCGCGCCGCAAGCTCCTGGCGGGCTTCATCCGCGAGCGCCGTCTGCGCCTGGCGGCTCCGCTTTTCGCGCTGGTGCTCCTGACCGGTGCCGCCTACCAGAGCCGCTTCCCCGCCACCGAGTACTGGGATCCCAAGCCGATCGAGGTCACCGCGACCCCGGCGGGGCAGATCGTGATTCCGAAGAAGGGGGATGTCGAGCTCGAGGACGGCAAGCTGCACAAGTTCAGCTACCGCCAGGGGGGGCGGGAAGCGCGCTTCTTCGTGATGCTGACCCCGGCTGGACAGCTGGTCGTGACCCTGGACGCCTGCGCCATCTGCCAGCCCGAAGGGTACGGTCAGGCCGGCAACGCGGTGATCTGCTACTACTGCCGCACCCTGATCCCGCTGGAGACGGTGGGCAAGCCCGGCGGCTGTAACCCGGTCCCGATCGCCTCTTCCGTCAAGGGGGATGCCGTGGTCATCGACGGCATGACGCTCCTCAACACCTGGGAGAGCACGGTCCAGGTCACCATGCACGGCAAGGGGATGGGGAAATGAGCCGCCTCGTGTCCAAAGCGATAAAGGCCGCCGCCTCGCCCGCTGTCACCCCCTGCGTACTGGCCGGGTTCCTGCTCCTCTACGTGGGGATCGCCTTCGGCAGCAATGAGCCGCTCACCGCGCTCATGGCCATCACCCGCGGCAACGTCGCGCTGATCGCCCTGTTGGCGCTGGTGCCCCTGAACGGTGCAGCACGCCTGTTGCGCGAATCCGGCAACTTCCTGAAACGGCACCGGGCACTCTCCGGCGCGGAAGGGATCGACCCGCACGGGCTCTTCGACGACGCGGTGGAGCTGCCGCCGGAGAGCCGGTTCGAAGGGGAGGGGGGGCGCCTGCAATCGCTCGGTTACCGGGTCCGATCCGGTGCCGCTTCGCTCTCCGCCAGCCGCGGCGTAACCCTTTTCCCCGCGCGGTTTCTCTACCTTTTGGGCATGGTACTCCTCTTCTGCGGCATACTGCTGAGCCTGACCGGAAGGGTGACGCACCGGCAGGTCGTGCTGGAAGGCGAAGCGCTGCCGGTGAGCCGCGACCTGGTGCAGCGCATCGTCCTCAAGGAGGAGCCGGGGCTCTTCCTGCAGCGCACCCTCGACATCGCCGTCGCCGGCGAGGGGGGAGGGGAGCGGCACTTCGGCCTCTACCCGCCGGGCACGCACCGCGGCCACTACCTCTACCCGCGCTACTTGGGCGTCGCGCCTCTTTTGCGCTTTTCCGCCCCCGACCTTCCCGGAGGCTTCGAACAGTTCGCCGTGCTCAGCATCTACCCTCCCGGCAAGGAGGACACCTTCCAGATACCTGGCTCTCCGTACCGCTTCATCTTCCAGATGGCGCCGGGGGAAGGTCCCGATCCCTACGCCACCGGGAAGATCACCCTGCAGTTCAGGCTCCTGAAAGGGGAGGCGCAGGTCTTCGCTGGGAGCGCGCCCCTGGGAGGGGAGGCGGGCGAGGGGGGGTACCGCCTGGCGCTGCCGGAATTCCGCAGGGCGGTGGTCACCGATTTCGTGCAGGACGCCGGGGTGCCGCTGATCTGGAGCGCCGGGGTGCTGTTGCTGCTGTCCCTTTTGTGGTTCGTCCCGGTCCGGCTGCTCCGGCCGCGCCAGGAGATCCTGCTCGTGCGGCGTCCCGGCGGCGTCAGCGCCTGCTCCCGTGCCGAAGGGGGGCGCCGCGCCCACGCCGGCCGTTTCCACGACCTGCTGGACCAGTTGCAGCAGGGAGAAGGAGGGATGTCGTGATGCCGTCGGTTCAGGGCTCCGGCCCCATGCTCGCCGTGGCCATCTTCTGGATGACCCTGGCGCTCATCTTTTACACCTGGGCCGTCTTCAGCGGGCGGCGCCAGGGACTGCGCACCAAGCACCTGGTCATCTTCGGCATCGGCCTTTTGTGCGACTACATAGGCACGCACCAGATGAACCTCTACGCGCAGGCCTTCGGCAAGGCGCCGCAGATTCACAACATCACGGGTCTTGCCTCGCTCTCGGGTATGGCCTTCCACTTCCTGCTGGCCTTGGCTGCCACCCTGGCCGGACGCGCCGACGCGGTGAACCGCGTGTTCCACCGGGTCAGCCTGAGCATCTACAGCTGCTGGCTCATCGCCTTCTTCAGCGGCGCCTTCTCCGGCATGATGAGGCTGCACCGGTAATGAAGGCAGCGAAGAACAAGATCCTCCTCATCACCCCGCCCTATCACAGCGGCATTCCGGAAATCTCCGGGCGCTGGCTCCCGCTGGGGCTGGTCTATCTGGCCGGCGCCGCGCGCGAGGTCGGGGTCGAGCCGGAGATCTACGACGCCATGGCCACCGGTGACGGCTATCCCGAGATAGAGCGGCGCATCGCAGAGGCTGAGCCGCGTTACGTTGCCGCCGGTGCCATGACCGCTACCGTGGGCGATGCCGTCAAGGTACTCGAAACCGCCAAAACGCTGGCCCCCGCCACGGTCACCATCCTGGGGGGGATCCACCCGAGCTTCATGTACCTGGAGATCCTGGAGTCCTCTGCTGCGGTCGATTACATCGTCATCGGCGAAGGAGAGCAGACGCTGGCCCGCCTGATACAGGCGCTGGAGCGCGGGGAAGATCCGGCGGGTGTCCCCGGCATCGCCTACCGCGAGGGGGGTGAGGTCAAGGTGACGACGACCGCGTCGCTCGTCGAGGACCTCGATACCCTGACGCCCGCCTGGGACCTGGTGGACTGGCCGTTGTACAGCTACTTCGTCATCCCCGACTCCCGCTTCGCCGCCATCGGCACCTCGCGCGGCTGCAGCCACGACTGCGCCTTCTGCTCACAGCAGCAGTTCTGGCGCAAGGCCTGGCGCGCCCGCGATCCGCTCAAGGTGGCCGAGGAAGTGGCGGAACTGCACCGGCGCTACGGTGTCAATGTCTTCCTCATCACCGACGAGCACCCGACCCGGGACGCCGCCCGCTGGGAGCGCTTCCTGGACCTCCTGATCGAACAGGCGCTGCCGATTCACCTGATCCTGGAGACCCGCGCCGAGGACGTGCTGCGCGACCGTGACATCTTCTGGAAGTACGCCAAGGCGGGGGTGGTGCACATATCCCTGGGGATCGAGTCCGCTGATCGCCAGGTGCTGGCGCGGCTGGGGAAGGCGACGCCGCAGGACGCCCCCCGGGAGGCGCTCGACATTATCCATGCCCACGGCATCGTCAGCGAGGCCTCCTTCATCGTGGGGTTCCCCGACGAAACGCCGGAGAGCGTGCGGGCCACCCTGAAAACCGCGCAGCGCTACAACCCGGACAACGCCAATTTCTTCGCGCTGACCCCTTGGCCATATGGCGGAATGGCCGAGCTGGCACCGCTAATCCGCGCAACCGACTACGCCCGGTATAACTTCATCGATCCGGTGGTGGAGTCGGAGTTCATGAGCATAAAGGAGCTGCAGACGGCAATTAACGATTGCTACCGCAGGTTCTATATGGGTAAAATGCTGGAGGTTATGTCCATGAAGGACACCTTCCGGCGCGGTTACCTGGTGCGGGCCACCAAGCTGCTCATGAGCAGTTCCTTCGTCATCGGCAAGCTGAACCCATGGGGCTCCACGCGCTAGCACCATTCTTGCAGTAACACGCTTTTGTAAGAAAATCGGAGAATTAATGAGCAAGATCCTTTTCATCACCGCACCGTATCACTGCTGGGGCGTTCAGGTCGTCGGCACCTGGCCTCCGCTGCACCTGGCCTATCTCGCCGGCGCCGCCTGCGACACCGGTCACGAGGCGCGCATTTTCGATGCGATGAACAAGCGGCTGTCCTTCGACGACATCAGGCGCGAAATCGAGCAGTACCAGCCCGACCTGGTGATGACCCTTGACTACCTGCCGGTCACCGGCGCCATCAGCACCGCCACCGTTCCCTATGCCCTCCGTATTCTTAATATGGCCAAAGAAATTTCTGGCCAAATCGTAACGCTATTAGGCGGACCCCACCCGAGCTTCATGTACGAGGAGATTCTCGAGGACCGGGACAACCGCGTCGACTACATCATCACCGGCGAGCCGGAGCAGACCCTGAAGAAACTGCTGGCGGCGCTCAACGGCGCCGGTGACCCCAAGGCGGTCAAGGGGGTCGCCTACCGGGAGGGGGAGCGCACCCTCTATACCGGCAGACAGCCGCACATCGAGGACCTCGACACCCTGCAACCCGCCTGGCATCTCTTGGACTGGGAGGACTACAACTACCTGGTAGCCCCCTACGGCCGCATGGCCTCCATCCTCACCTCCCGCGGCTGCGACATGGAATGCGCCTTCTGCAGCCAGCGCATGTTCTGGCGCGAGGACTGGCGCTGCAGAAAACCCGAGAAGGTGGTCGAGGAGATGGAACACCTGATCGGCACCTACGGCGTCAACTTCTTCACGCTGATCGACGCGTACCCTACCAAGCACCGCGAGCGCTGGGAACTGTTTCTGGACCTGGTCATCGAGAGAAAACTCGGTGTGCACCTGCTCATCGAGACCCGGGTCGAGGACATCATCCGCGACGCCGATATCCTGCACAAGTACCGTGAGGCCGGGATCATCCACGTCTACCTGGGCGCGGAAAGCGCCGACAAGGACGTGCTGGGGAGCCTTAACAAGGGGACCAGCTTCGAGCAGAACAAGCGCGCCCTGGATCTCTTGCGCGAGGCGGAGATAATCACCGAGGCCTCTTTCATGATCGGTTTCCCGACCGAAACCTGGGACTCCATCGACAACACCATAGCGTCCGCCATTTACCTGAACCCGGACATCGCCGTGTTCCCGGTGGTGACCCCGATGCCTTTCACCCCGATCCACGCCCAGATGAAGGACCGGATCCGCGTCTTCGATTATTCGAAGTACAACCTGGTCTGCCCCATCGTCGAGCCGTACCAGATGACCATGGCGGAGATCACCCAGGCCTTGGGCAAGTGCTACATGTCCTTCTACAGCAACAAGATGCAGGAGATCGTCGAGATGGAGGACGGTTTCAAGCGGAAGTATCTGCTGAGCGCCTTCATGCTGATGATGAAAGACCATGGCGAAAGCTTCGACTTCGACGGCACCGGCATGGAACGCATGAAGGAGCACATGAAGAAGGTTGCCTAGCCTTTTCCCTCCCCCCTGAGCCGGCGGCGTATTCCTCACCGCCGGCTGTTCATTTCTCCGTTACCTTTCCGTTACCGTTGTGTTGCCAATCCGAGCCCTTCTTCCGAAATGCTTTCCCGTGATATCACCGAATTGCCTCCCGGGGCACCGCTCCCGGCCCGCCGGGCGTTAATTTTATCCAAGGGCTTCCAATGCCGACTTAAAAAAAACCCCACGCAGTTGCGGGGGTTTTTGGCGATTTCGGGAAAAACGGCCTTTTCGCCATATGACGTGATCGTATACCGGGTACGCTTCTTGCTCTTTTACGCGACGTGAAAGGGCAATTCGCGCCACTTATCGTCCATTGCCGCACTAGAAGATGAGAAGACAGGGGAAGGATATGCTGAAAAAAACACTGGCTGTTCTGGCTGCTACGGCCATCATATCGGGGGCGCTCTGGTCATGGGCGGCGACGTCGTACCAGCTGCAGACCAAGCTGAACAACACCGGCGGTACCCTCCAGATCCGCAACAACCCCGTCCAGACAGCTTCCGGTACGGTCGTGTACACCAACTTCACCACCTCGGAACTGGTTCCGGTGAAGGTGACCGCCAACCCCGGCTTCAAGATCACCAGTCTGACCAAGACCGGTGTGGCCCAGGTGATCGGCAACTACACGACGCACTACTCCACGACCTTCAAGAAGGCTGACGGTTCGCCCCAGTCCCTCATCGCGGGCTTCACCGCCCAGAAGTACACGGTCAGCGGCACCGCCTACGGCCCGGGCGGCATCACCCCGGCCAGCACCCAGGTCACCTACGGCGGCACCGCGGTGTTCACCGTTACTCCCAACGCCAACTCGGTGCTGACCTCCGTCAGCGGCGGCACGGCCACCAACCTTTCCGGCGGCGCGATCAGCTTCCCCTACCTCGGCCAGGCCAACATCACGGTCAGGAACGTAACCGGTCCCGCCGCCGTGAGCGCGTCCTTCTCCTCGGTGGGGATCAGCGCCGGCGAGAGCCAGACCGGGATGATCGTCACCAAGGTGACCCTGAGGGGCTCCATGCAGGGGGGCGGCACATTCACCTGGAGCCAGGACAGCGGCCCGGCGGTCACCCTGCAGGACGCCAACACCCTGAACCCGAACTTCGTGCCGATGACGCTGGGCACCTACGTGTTCCGCGCCACCCAGTACCTGGACGGCGTCGCGGTTTCCACCTCCACCACCCAGGTGAAGGTGGTCGACTCGCTGATCGACTCCATGCGGACCGACTGCAACGGCTGCCACTCCGCCACCGGCGTCTACCCGACCCCGATGGCGTTCACCCTGTGGTCCTCCTCCAACCACAAGTCTCTGGGCGTTTCCTGCGTTTCCTGCCATACCACCGGTGCCATGCCGACCCCGGTCAACGTCTCGAGCGTCGATTCCAACACCTTCGTCAACCTGGCGGCCTCCGCGGGCCCGGTGGGCGACTACTTCTGCGCCGCCTGCCACACCGACTCGATTTTCTCCGGCTATGACCGCTCCATGCATAAGACGGTTGGCGTCACCTGTACCTCCTGCCACAAGGGCGGGGCGCATCAGCCGGAGGCGGACCCGGGCGTCTGCGCGGGATGCCACTACAACGGCCTGGGCATCGTCCCCAACCACACGGTAGAGATCGGCAGGAACGTTCTCTGTATCTCCTGCCACAACCCGCACTCCAGCTTCGCGGCGGTGCAGGGCGACCTGGAGACGCTGCACTACGGCAACATGACCACCGGCGCCTACCCGGCGACCTACGTCACCTCGCGTTCGGCCTGCACCGACTGCCACTTCTCGACGGTCACCAACCAGGCGATCCGTCAGGCGTGGTACACCTCGGGTCACGCCCACGGGGCCGCGCCGGCGTTCTCCAGCTACGACTTCAAGACCATGAACGGCTGCGTGCAGTGCCACACCACCACGGGCTTCGTGAACTTCTCCACCGCCAAGGTGACCACCGCCTGGGGCGACTCTTCCGACAAGACCAAGGAGATGGTCACCTGCCGCGCCTGCCACGTCGACATCACCACCGGCGCGCTGCGCACCATGGCGCCGTCCAAGCCGTTCGCCAACGAGCCCACCTACCTGAACCCGGCAGTGGGCGAGTCCAACCTGTGCATGACCTGCCACAGCGGCACCAACACCGGCCAGGTGATCACGGACAAACTGCAGGCGAACGCGGACTTCACCAACCTCGCCTTCATCCCGCCGCACTATGCGGTGTCGGGTGCCACCATGTACGCCAAGGGGGGGTATCAATTCCCGGGACGCAACTACGACCTGGGCGCCACCCACAGCAACCTCGGCTTCGACAACGCCAAGGGACCCTGCATCATGTGCCACAGAAACGGCACCTACGGCCACTCCTTCAGAAGCGGGGTGAGCTCGATCTGCAGCAACTGCCACGGTACCAACATGACGGAAGATCAGCGCCTGCTGGCGCGCGACTCCTTCACGAGCCTTCTGGAAGTGCTGCGTGCCCAACTGGCGGCCAAGGGCTTCATCTACACCGAAAAGGCGCCGCACTTCAACGAGCGTAACTGGGGCTCCGGTCAGCAGGGCGCGAACGTCATGGGCGCCGCCTTCAACTATGCCCTGCTGGTGCGGGAGCTCGGTTCCTTCGGCCACAACCCGCGCTACTCGAAACAGCTGGCCATGGACTCCATCGACATCCTGGACAACGGCGTGATCGACGACTCGGTGACCACGCTGGCGGTGCCGACCCTGCGCGACGCGGGTGCAATCAGCCAGGCGGTGGCCGATTCCGTCGTCGCCTACAAGGCGCGCAACCTGTGCATCACCTGCCACGGCGGCTCCGCTTCGACCCCGAGCCCGATGGCGACCAACCAGCATGCGACCCACATCACCGCGGTCTACGGCCCGGGCAACTTCCTGGGGAGCGAGTACACCGCCTGCCAGGCCTGCCACGTCGGGACCACCGCAACCCACATGAACGGCTCGCCGGACCTGAAGAGCGGCGACGGCTCGCTGTGCCTTGGGTGCCATGCCGGCCAGCTGGTTGACTGGAAGACCACCACCCGCATCGACTGCACCGTGTGCCACGCGCAGAGCCCGTCGACGCTCCCCAACGGGGTGCAGGCGCCGTACAAGGCCTACTTCGGCACCTCCGGCCACGGCCGCTTCGCCGCTGCGAACCAGTGCACCGTGTGCCACGACAGGAACGCGACCCACATCACCGGGACCCTGGGGGACAGCAAGCGTCTGCTCATGAACAACGACAACACGCTGTGCGCCTCCTGCCACAGTAACGCCGCCATCGTCTCGGCGCGCATCCTGAACCTCGGCACGCACGTCACCAAGGACAACGTGGACATCAACTGCCGCGAGTGCCACGACACGCACGGCACCGGCAACCTCTCCATGATCAGAAGCGAGATCGGGGGCTTCACCATCGCCTACACTGACCGGATCAACACACTGGTTGAGACGACCTACAACCGCGGCCTGTGCCAGGTCTGCCACACCAAGACCAACCACTACCGCGCCGGCGTGCCTGAAACCGGCCATTACACCTCGGGCTGCCTGGACTGCCATCCGCACAACGGCGTCGGCGGCGCCTTCAAGCCGGTCGGCGGCGCCTGCGACTCCTGCCACGGCTATCCGCCTGCGCCGAAGAACACCGCCACCGTGTTCGGCAGCTACGCCAACTGGGCCAACGCGCGCTTCGAGGACTACTCGGGCGGCGGCGGTGCGCATCTCGTGGCGGCGCATATCTCGCCGTTCGCCACCCCGGGGGAAGGGTGGGCCAACTGTTCGGTATGCCACAACGCCGGGATGTCACACAAGATGACCACCCCGATCAAAGATCACATCGAGAACGTGACCGTGGTGGTGGACAGCAGCCTGCGCTTCTCCAACAGCTTCACCATCTACACCGGCGCCAAGCTGACCAGCGTGCCGGGTGCCAACATGACCGGCAGCTGCTTCAACATCGCCTGCCATATGAGCCCGTCGGCACGGTGGAGTACCGAGCGGTAGGAGACGGCTGAGTCAGAGGCCGTAAAAAACTCAAGTTACTGAATCAATCGCCCGATTCAGCTTGAATAAACGTCCGGCCATGAAGGTTGGACACCAGAAGAGGAGGAGAAGATGTTGTCTAAGTATGGAGGTCGATGTCTGTTTGTGTTGGCATTGTTGATGCTGACGCTGCTGCAGTTGACCGCGGGGAAGGCACAGGCCGCCTCGCAGTACAACTATGACTGTTCTTTCTGCCACACGATGCCGCCGCTGGACTCGGCAACGAGCAAAAAGGACCCCAACACCGGCGCAGTGCCGGGCAACCACGCAGGGCACGCCACCTCGGCGGTCAATTCCTGCGTTACCTGCCACGGCAGCCAGGTGAGCACCTACCCGATGGGTCACCGCAACAAGACCATCGAGCTCTCCGACGGGATCGGCTACTCCAGGAAGATCGCGGCCGGCTTCGTGAACCAGACCTCGGTTCCGCCGAACCCGATGGGGACCTGCTCCACCGCGACCTGCCACAGCGACGGCAAAGGCACCCTGCGTGCGACCCCGGCCTGGGGTAGCGCGGCCCTCACCGTGCCGGGCGGCTGCTCCACCTGCCACAGCGTCGCTCCTTCTACCGGCAGCCACCCGGTCGCCGGCAGCAAGCACGGCAACTACTACGGCACCGGCGTCGGCTCCTGCGTGCAGTGCCATACCGACCACTCGGTACAGGCCAAGCCGTTTGCCCACGCGACCTCCGCCGGCCACCGCGCCATCGAGGTGAAGTTCGCCACCGGCGGCACCTTCGCGGCCAACCAGTGCTCCAACGTCTACTGCCACAGCAACGGCCGCGGCACCTACACCCCGCCGACCTGGGGTGGGACCCTTACCTGCGCCGGCTGCCACGGCGACGCGACCAGCAACACTCTGTCGGGCAACCACGCGAAACACGTGAACAACGCGGCCTTCCTCGGCACCAACTACGGCTGCGTCGAGTGCCATAGCGCGACCGTTTCCAACGACACCACCATCTCCACCTTCGCAAACCACGTGAATCAGACCAAGGACGTGGCGGGTGCACGCGTCGGTACCCCGGTATCCGGGACCTGCTCCACCTCCTACTGCCACAGCGACGGCAAAGGGACCATGAAGAGCGTGACCTGGACCGGTTCCACCGCCCTGACCTGTAAGTCCTGCCATGGTGCCGATGCGGCTCCGGCCTTCACTTCCGTCGCCGGCGAGCCGAACTACGCCAACGCCGGAGCAGACCAGCCGCGCGCCAACAGCCACAAAAACCACGTCGCTTCGGCCGCTGACTGCGCAAGCTGCCACGCCGACACCACCGTGAACGGCACCAGCATCAAGGCCGGCGGGTTCCACACCAACAGCACCCGCGACGTCAAGGCCGGCGCCAGGAGCTTCACCGTCGTCGGGAACACCTGCTCCGCGGTAGCCTGCCACGACGGCAACGGCATCGTGGCCAACGTCCCCGCTGTCAAGTGGGGCGCATCCCTTGGCTGCACCGGTTGCCACGGCAACGCGAGCTCCCTTACCACCAACGCGCATGCTGCGCACGTAAGCACCAAAGGTTACACCTGCGACACCTGCCACGCCGCCACTGTCAGCGGGAACACCTTCTTCGTTAACAAGGCTCTCCACGGCGACGCCACCGTCGAGGTTGCCGGCGCCAACGTGACCACCTGGAGCGGCACCGCCACCAAGACCTGCGCCACCTCCTGCCACCTCTCGGCAACCCCGCAGTGGAACGTCCCCGCATCCGGCGCCTGCGGTACCTGCCACACCGCGCTTTCCAACACCGCCGGCGGCCTGATCAACAGCAACGCGCACACCGCGCACTTCACGGCAACCTACGGCCCGGGCTTCAACTCGACCCTGACCACCTCCTGCTCGAACTGCCACACCTCGAACACCGCGAGCACCCACGCCGACGGCACCCTGAACCTTGCCGCCGGCATGAACAAGATCGGCACCTGCTCCACCTGCCACGCCCAGAGCACCAACTGGACCACCGGCCGCGTCACCTGCGAAAGCTGCCACTCGACCGCGGGCGGTGCGCTCTCCGTCATCGGCGGCATCACCGCTCCTGACAAGACCAGCGCAGCCACCACGGGCCACGGCAAGGCCGGCATCGCCCAGGCCTGCTCCGCCTGCCACGACAACACTGCAGCCCACATCAGCGGCGTGCTGGGTGACCAGAAGCGTCTGCTTCCCGCCCTGGTCGGCGCCACCAACCAGGAGTGCGACTACTGCCACACCAACGCAGCCAAGGTTTCCGGCAGCAAGCTGAACGTGAAGGCTCACCAGGCTTCCGGCCTGGGCGCCAAGTGCTCCGACTGCCACAACGCCCACGGTACCGTGAACACCATGATGGTGAACGGCACCATCAACGGCACTGCGGTAAGCTTCACCGGCAACAACACCTTCGCAAACCCGGCACAGACCGGCGTCTGCCAGGTCTGCCACACCTCCACCAAGTACTTCACCAAGGCCGGCCTGCCGGCTCAGGACCACGTAGCTTCCACCACGGACTGCACCCAGTGCCACCAGCACAACCCGGCCACCGGCCTCGCGTTCGTGCCCAATGGTGGTTGCGACGCCTGCCACGGCTACCCGCCGGCACCGCGTCAGACCCTCAGCGCCGTCACCTTCGGCGTGCAGGGCAACTGGTCTTCGGCCCGCTTCGAAGACTACTCCGGCGGCGGTGGTGCTCACCTCGTTCTGGCGCACATCAAGAAGGACGCCAAACCGAGCGAGGGCTGGGCTAACTGCCTCCCCTGCCACCAGGGTGGCGACGCTACCCACGCCCGTGCCCTGCCCATCAGGACCCACGTGGAAAGCGTAACCGTACAGATCGACCCGCAGTACCGCTTCTCCGACCAGGCCCTCGCCACCTACACCAGCGTCACGCTGGTCTCCGGCGGGACCAACAAGTCGGGTAGCTGCTTCAACGTAAGCTGCCACTTCAGGCCGACTCCGAAGTGGAGCATCGAAAGGTAGTTTGATTCAGATAGTCTGATTGTAGAAGAAGCTTTACCAATGCAGTAGAAGCATGTTAGAAAACTCCGGCGGGGGGTGCCCCCCCCGCCGGAAATTGGCTGTCTCAGGCATTTAGATAAGGGTTTACAGAAGGAGCTTAACATGAAGAGCTACCGCAGACCTGGATATGGCAATTTCCGAGCCCTCCTCCCGCTTCTGACGTTCGGAATTGTGATGTTCGCTGCATCGCAGGCGCTGGCCGCGCCGCAATACAACCTCACGTGCGTCGACTGCCACACCATGCCTCCGCTGGACTCGGCAACGGGTGAGCGCGAGCCGGACACCGGTGCATTCCGCGGCAACCACCAGACGCATGCGGCAGCGTCGGCCACCAGTTGCACCAAGTGTCACGGCGCACAGGTGACCACCACCGGCCACCGCGACGGGATCATCCAGGTGCAGCCGAACCTGAACGGTCACGCGGGCGCCAGCTACAGCAGGGGCTTCTTCAACCAGACCTCGGTTCCCCCCGCGGTCCTTGGTACCTGCTCCAACGTGAACTGCCATTTCGAGCAAACGACTCCGGAATGGGGCATCACGGCCCTCGATCTACCCAACGCGACCGACTGCGGGATCTGCCACAAGGCGGTACCCGACAGTTACGCCCATTCTCAGCACCTGGCGGTGTACGGCAGCGATCTTGCCGTCTGCGCCAAGTGCCACGTGGATCACACCCAAAATGCGAAGCCGTTCCAGCACGCCACCAGCGCCGGGCGGAACATAGCGGTGACCGTCGGCTCCTACGCCGGGTCCAACTTCGCCTACCTGCCGAGCCAGAGCGCAACGCGGGTAGTGGGTAGCTGCTCCAACATGTACTGCCACAGCTCCGGCCAGAGCGCGACCGGCGGCCCCTTGGGCGCGGGCGACTACGCGACGCCCAACTGGGGCAACGCCGCCTCCGGCGCCTGCGGCACCTGCCACAGGACCAGCACCCTCGCCTCGGGGAGCCACAGCCGTCACCTGGCCTCCAACGGCGACTGCAGCAACTGCCATGTGAACGCGTTGCCGACATCTTACAATGCGCCGACTCACGCGGACGGCAACATTGATGTGGCCGCCGGCAGCTACGACAAGGCAGGCGCCCCGGGTAACGGCTACGGCCGCTGCTCCACGGCATCGTGCCATGCCAGCCCGTACTCGACCGCGTCGACCACCTCGCCGGTCTGGGGCACCTCCGCGGGCTGCTCGGCCTGCCACAACGGCATCGGCCAGTTCGCCGGCAACGGCGCTCCGGCCACCGGCAGCCACGACTCGCACATGGCGCTTGCCGGTTCGGCCTGCAACCAGTGCCACGACGGCGCGGTGAAGGACACCAGCGGCGGTCTTTCCCACACCAATGGGACCGTCGAGGTCGCTAATGACTACACCGCGACGCCGGTTCAGAAACATGCCCCGGGCACCTACACCGGGACCTGTCTGACCGCATCCTGCCACGCCGACCCCTACAGCCAGGGCGCGCTCGAGTCTCCGGTCTGGGGCAGCACCACCGGCTGCGCCTCCTGCCACAAGGGGACCGGCGCCTTCGCCGCCAACGGCGCGCCGGCCACCGGCAGCCACGCGAAGCACCTGGCACAGCCGGGCACCGGCTGCGACAAGTGCCACAACGGCGCGACCAGCGGCGTCTCGGGCGGCCTCTCCCACGCCAACGGCACCGTCGAGGCGCTCAACTACAGCGCCTCTCCGGTCACGAAGCACCCGATCGGCACCTACGGCGGCACCTGCTACAACTCCTGCCACTCCAACGGCAACGGCGTTCAGGCCCAGACCCCGGTATGGGGCGGCAATATGCCGGCCAACTGCTCGGGCTGCCACGGCGGCGCCGCAGGGCTGGGCACCCCGATGATGGCGACCGGCAAGCACCAGTCGCACATGAACAACTACACGACCATGGGGCGCGACAACAACCTCATGTGCGCCGAGTGCCATGCGCTCACCGTATCGCTTGCCAGCAACACCGTGGTCACCGGCACCGGCCACCTGGATAATTTCAAGGACTACTCCGGCGTCAAGGCGGGTGGGCGTTCGAGCTACAGCACGTCGACCGGCATCTGCTCCAACGCCTACTGCCACAGCTCCGGCCAGCAGGTGCCGGTGTTCGTCAGCATGACCGGCCAGAAGGCCTGGGGCGGCAACGCGAAGCTCTCCTGCAACGGCTGCCACGGTCGCGCGGCAGGGGCCACCTGGACCAGCGCAGCAGGCGCTCCGAACTACGCCAACAAGTACGACGGCACGCTGAAAACCGCCAACAGCCACGAGAAGCACACTGCTTCCATGACTGACTCCCGCGGGTGCGCCAACTGCCATAACACCACCGTAGACCAGGGGGTCGCCTTCAAGATGCGCGACTACTCCTCCAATCACGTGAACCGGGTCCGCGACGTCGACTTCGCCATGGGCGGCAGCTACGCACAGGACACCAAGACCTGCACCAACTACTGCCACAGCAACGTCCAGGCACCGGGCGGCAACGGAACCGCTACCACCTTCGGCAACCCGAGCTGGGGCGCCAACGGCTCCATGACCTGCGCCTCCTGCCACAAGGATATGTCGACCCTGCAGGAGAACGCCAACGACCTGAACCTGGGGAGCCACAAGCGCCACACGGTGGACTCCGCGTACAGCTGCTCCATATGCCACGGCACCGGCTACTCGGCATCCGCCACCGGCGCATCCCACGCCGACGGCACCATCAATCTCGCCTTCACCGCCAAGGCGACCGGCACCACCTACTCGCAGCAGGTGGACAACGCCCCCGGCGACGGCTACGGCACCTGCTCCACCAGCTCCTGCCATGGCCGCGCCACCCGCAACTGGGGCGTCTCCACGACGCTGCCCACCTGCGAGAAGTGCCACGGCTCGGCCAACACGGCCATCACCTCGGCGACCTTCAAGGATACTGCGGGGAGCCCGGCGAGCCCCTACGTCGGCACCCACGTGTCGCACCTGGCGGGCACGCACAACTACTCCAACCCGATCACCTGCGACCAGTGCCACTCGGTGCCGGCCACGGTTGACGCGGCAGGTCACATGGACGGCCTGCCGGCTACCCTCACCTGGGGCTCCCTGGCCACCAGCCCGAGCATCACGGCTGGCACCCTGGGCGCCAACATGGCGCCGAGCTACACCGCGAGCGGCAGGATCTGCAACAACACCTACTGCCACGCAGGTCTCAGGAAAGCAGACGGTTCGGCCCAGGGTACCGGTTCCGCCCCGTCGTGGAACGACCCGGCCTACCTGGGCGGCACCGGCTGCAACAAGTGCCACAGCTACCCGCCGGCATACCCGCACAGCTCCAGCACCAACTGCAGTGCGTGTCACAACCACGTGGCGCAGTCTAACGTCGCTTTCGTTGACAAGAGCAAGCACCTCGACGGCACCATCGAGGTTACCGTCGACGACTGCCTCGGTTGCCACTCCTCGGTCAACGCCTGCGCGCAGAACGACCCGACCTGCGTCAACAAGGAGCTGATCGGCGCCCACAAGATGCATACCGACGCGGAACTGTTCCTTGCCAGTAAGAAGCTTTCCAACGGGGACTTCATCGACACCTCCTGGATCTACTCCATCGAGTACAAGGACGGCTTCCCGAAATACGGCTGCGGCTTCTGTCACCCGATGGATTCGGGCACGCATAAAAACGGTACCGTCGAGCTCGACCTCGACCCGAGCCACAGCCTGGCCGGCACCGTCAAGACCAAGAACAAGGCGGGCGGCCCCTGGGTCGTCAGCTACACCATGGGTAGCAACGTGGTCTGCTCCAACGTGTACTGCCACTCCAACGGCTTCGTTTCCGAGACCACTAACCAGTACACGTTCCAGACCACTCCGAACTGGTACGCAACCGATCCGTGGGGCAGCGTCGACAGATGCGCCCAGTGCCACGGCAACTCGCCGAACAGCGGCGGCAAGGAAGGTTCCGCGGCCCACGGTCGTCACGTGATCGGCAACCACTACGCCGACATCTTCGACGGCTACAGCGCGAGGATCCCGGTTGCAGGCGGGGTCGGCTCCGGCGCCGCACACGGCGACCCGAACACCTCGACCACCTTCAGCTGCAACCTGTGCCACAACGCGACCGTCACCGTGTCGTACAACGACAAGGGTAACGCCTGCTCCAGCTGCCACGGCAGCTCGGCACCGCTCAAAGGCAACCTGCAGGTACTGGCAACCAACCAGACCCACATCAACGGCGACGTCGACGTGGTGTTCATGAGTCCGTTCAACATCAAGTCCAAGGCGCAGCTCAGGCCGGGTGTCGACGCTGTCCAGTCGATCTACACCTCCTGGACCCGCGTGAACGGTTACAAGACCGCCGCTTCCTACGACCAGGCCCGGACCACCCCGAGCTACGTCGGCGGCACCTGCTCCACCGTCGCCTGCCACAACGGCACGCAGATGGAGTGGCGCACCAAGGGGCCGCTGGCCTGCGCAGCCTGCCACGTCGGGCTGCCGCAATAGGGGGGCATGAATGTGTATCACACTGATGCAAGCAACCAAGACACATCGAATGCAAAGGCAGGTGAACTGACATGGGAAAAGTGATCGTTAAAAATATCAGGGGTATGGGGTGGGGTGCGAAAGCCTGCCTGATCGCGATGTTCACCATGTTGGCGACCGTGCTCCTTTTCCAGATGAAGCAGGCGAAGGACGCCCAGGCCGCGGTAGCGGTTAGCACCCAGTGGGCTATCCTCGGCACCGGCACCACCTCGACCTTGCCAGCCATGACGCTGGCCAAGGGGGCTGGGAGCAACCGCCTCTTGGTGGTCAAGGTGGTGGCGGAGTACAGCACGGCCATAACCACCTTCACCCCGACGGTCAGCTACGGCGGGCAGGCGCTCACGAAGATCGTGGCGACCGACACCACCAGCCGCCAGAAGGTATGGTTCGGGTACCTGAAGGAAACCGGCATCGCGGCCGCGACGGGGACCACCCCGTCCATCACCGTGACCTGGAACTCGACGCCGTCGTCCGGCGTCGGCCTCTCCGCCGCCTTCTACTCCAATGTTAATCAGGGGACCCCCACAACGGGTTCCCGCGCTGTCGCTTCGGACACTTCGGCCACCACCCCGACCAGTGGCACCATCAACGTCACCGCCGGCGGTACGGCCATCTACGGCTCCAACGTAAACGGCGCCTTGACAGCTTCCCTCCCCGCTGGTTACACGGAGCACTTCGACACTGCCAACAGTACCCTGTACGAGGATGCCGTCGGCTCCAAGGCTATCACAGCCAGCGGTACCGAGAATCCGCTCCCGACCTGGACCAGCGCAAGATACGGGTTTGCCGTCATCGGACTCAGCCCTGCCACGACTACCCTTGGCAACGGCACAATCGGCACCACCGCCAACGTGGCTCCGGGCGCCGCCAGCCAGAAGATAGACGGCTTCTCGCTGGTGACCGGCTCCGCCGGCACCACCGATACGGTGACCGGCCTCACCGTCACCACCACCAACAACGCGGCCATCGACTCCATGCAGATCTGGAACGAGGCCGGCACCACCCAGTACTTCAGCACGGTGAACAACCCCGGCTCCGATACCTGGACCTTCTCGGGCGGCACCGCCATTCCGGTGACCAACACCTCGGCAAGCTACAAGATCCTGGTCACCTACAAGACCCGTGCGGCCGGGGCTCCCTCGGGCAACACGGCAACCACGGCGCGCGTGACCGCACTGACCAGCGGCAACGTGATGGCCGGCAGCGACACCGCCGACACCACGCTGACGCTCATCAACACCCACAACGCCTCCACCTGGGGGACCAATACGGCGACGAGCACTACCATCACGCTCAACTGGACCTACGGTACCCCCGGGCAGAACGTGATCATCATCCGTTACGCTGGCGCCAAGACCGACACCACGAAGCCTGTGGACGGCACGACCTACGGCCTCGGCGCGGCATTCGGCAGCGGCGGCACCGTTCGCTACGTGGGCAACGCCACTACCGTCCCCGACAGCCTGGGACTGGTGGCCGGCACCACCTACTACTACAAGATTTTCGAATACGACAGCTACACCAACTACTACAACGCTACCGATGTCTGGACCGCGGGGCTCACGCCCTTGAGTTCCGACGCCGTGGCACCGACCGTCAATGCTGGCTTCGCCGCCACCACCCCGGTGAATACCCTCACGGTGCCGATCACCTCCTTCGGCGCCACAGACAACGTGGGCGGCAGCGGTGTCGCGGGCTACATGATCACCACCAGCTCGACCGCTCCGCTTGCCACCGACGCGGCGTGGACCTCTACCGCGCCCACCAGCTACACGGTGGCCGCGGCCGGCACCTATACCCTCTATCCGTGGGCCAAGGACGGCGGCGGCAACGTCTCCCCGCTGTACGCCACCCCGGTCACGGTGGTGGTCGACATGACCGCTCCGACCGTCGCCACCTTCACCGTCAACACCCCGTCGGGCAGCCGTAACATCCCCATCGCGGCACTGACCGGCACCGATGTGGGCACCTCGGTGTCCCGCTACCTGATCACTACCACCAGCACCCAGCCCGCCGCCGGTGCGGCAGGGTGGAGCGCCACCGCACCGACCACCTACACCGTGGCCGCTGATGGCACCTATACTCTCTACCCCTGGGTGAAGGACGCCGCGGGCAACGTCTCCGCACTCTCCGGGCTCACCCGCACGGTGCAGGTCGACGCCACCGCGCCGACCGGCCTCACCGCGGTATCGCCGGTGGACACCTCCACCGACCAGCCGCTCAACGTGGCGCTGCAGGCATCGACCGCAACCGATGCCGGCGTGGGTGGCGTTACCTACTACTTCACCATCACCGACGGCGCGACTTTCAACGCCAACTCCGGGTGGATCGCCGCCAACAACTGGGCACCGGCCGGTCTTGGCTACGGCACCACCTACACCTGGCAGGTAAGGGCCAAGGATAGCCTGGGCAACCAGACGGCGTTGACCACGCCCATGACCTTCACCACCGGTGCGGCTTGCGTGCGCAACGACCCGACCCTGACCCTGCTGACCGCAACCGGCGGCATCGCCTCCACCATTTCCGCAGACGGCGGCACCTCGGTCTACAACCTGAAGGTGATCAACAACGACTACGGCGGGTGCGGCACCACGACCTTCAACCTCGGCGTTTCCGACATTGACGCCCTTGACGTGTTCGATCCGCCGACCGTGGCTTCTCCGTCGGTGACCCTGCCGCCGGGCGGCCAGGTCACCACCACCGTGACCGTCAAGGCGACCCCGGACCACATCAGCGGCGTGAGCAAGACGTGGGCCTTCAGCAGCGCCGATGCCTACCATGCCCAGGTGAGCACCGGCAACGTACAGACCACCCTCAACGTGGTGGCGTGCACGCCGAAGACCCCGTTGCTGATCGTCGGCCCCGACTCCGGCTACCTGAACCGCGGCGGTACCATGAAGTACACCGTTACCGTGAAGAACACCGATTCCGGTGCCGGTTGCAGCGCCGTTACCTACAACCTGGCCATCCCGTCGGAGACCAACTCCACCGACTTCAATGCGTCCAGCTTCAGCGCACCCAGCATCTCGCTCGGTTCGGGCCAGCTCGGCTCGGTGACCCTCACCGTCTCCGCCAAGTCGACTGCGGCCAAGAACGTGAACAACAAAACCACTGTGGCCGTTTCCGCGGTATCGCATACGGCGCCCGCCAATAAGGTGGTCACCTCGACGGTGAACAACCCGATGCTGCACAACTCGGACAGCACCAGCTCCACCAAGTGGAGCGCCAACGGCGGCTGGGGTATCCCGGGTGCTCGCTACGGCGAGTTCGACTGCACCACCTGCCACGTGCAGGGCGGCGCCGCGACCCGCAACGTGAACCGCATCCGCGAGACCGTTACCGCGCCCGACACCAGCAAGGGGCAGCTCCCGGGTGCCGGACAGCCGATCAACTACAGGCGGCTCACCGGCACCGACAAGAGCCAGCCGGTTCCGGGCTGGGACAGCGGCGCTACACCGAGGACAAGCTCGGACAAGATCTGCGAGATCTGCCATACCTACGACGCAGCCAGCGCAAACGGTACCAAGGCGCATCCCTACGCGACCACCGCTACTCTTGGCAACCACTTCGGCACCGACGGTGTCAAGGACTGCATCGGCTGCCACAAGCACAGCAAGGGCTTCAGCGTCGCGGGCCTTGGCTGCACCGGCTGCCACGGCACCGAGACCGCCACCATCACCCCGGACAACCGCTACGTGGTGGCGCCGCCCAGAAACGCAAACGGGCTCACCGGCACCCTGACCGGCATCGGCCAGGTCAGCAACGATCCCAAGGTCGGTGCGCACCAGGCTCACTTGAAGCGGCTGAACGGTTTCAGCAACTACTCGACGATCGACTACACGTGCCAGGCTTGCCACGGCCCGCTGCCGACCGACTTCAGCCACATCAACTCCAACTCCATCCCGGTGTTCCAGGGGCTGGCGACGAAAAACGGTGCGATGACCGCCTCCTACAGCGGCACCACCTGCAACAACACCTACTGCCACAACCCGGCAGCAACCGGCGGCACGCTGCTTAGCACCAACGCCGGGAGCGGGGTGTTCCCGTCCTGGACCAGCGCAGGCTACGTGGTGAGCGGCACCAAGTCGGTCGCCAACTGCCAGGTCTGCCACAAGGTCCCGGGCGTCACCGGGTTCGAGCCGGCCGGCACGCACAACGGCATGAACACCGACACCACCGACTGCTCCGGCTGCCACGGCCACAACGGCGACGGCAGCGGCACCGTGGCCGGCCGCCGCCACATGGACGGCATCAAGTTCGGGGCCGGCAACTGCGATACCTGCCACGGCTACGACGTCGGCACCTGGTCTGCCTTCCCCGAGCGCTCCGGCGTGATCACCGGCAAGGGCGCCCACGAGAAGCACATCGCGTACCTGAAGACGCGCTACAACGTGACGCTGACCGCGACCTCCGACGCCTTCGGCGCAGGTTCCTCATGGACACAGGTCTGCGGCGTATGCCATAATGGCGCCTCCCACAACATGGGCGAAGCCATCCCCGGCACCGGGCGCACCATCTCCATCACGCCGGCCCGCCAGTTCGGCGGCCTGCTGCCGGTCTACAACGGCACAGTCGGGGTAGCGTCCTCGATCAAGCCGAAGACCTGCTCCAACGTTGATTGCCATTACAAAGAGACGCCGTCCTGGTAGTTTCCAAGCGGGGGGAGGCAGATATAATGCTGAACGTTTTTAAAGAGAAATATGGAAAGATACTGCTGGTCGCAGGCGCGATAACCGCCTGCGCCGGCATCCCCGGCACGGCGTCCGCGCTCACCTGCGTGGACTGCCACGGCAACCCGCCGGTGGACAACGCAAGCCGCGTCGGTGGCACCGTCGGCCAGTTCCCCGGCTCGCACAACAAGCATGCGGGTTCCGGCACCGGGCAGTACGCCTACGCCTGCACCAAGTGCCACGTGAACAACGCCGCTGCGAACCACTCCAACGGCAACATCGACATGGCGGTGCCGATCAACGGCAACACCGGTGCGACCTACGGCAAGGGGACCAGCTTCGCGGTCTCCAACAACGCCCTGGCAGGCCAAACCTGCTCGGCCACCTACTGCCACTCCGACGGCACCTCGGTGGCCACCGGGGCCGCTGCCACCGGCAGTTCGCCGAACTGGGGAACGAGCACCACCTGCACCAGCTGCCACGGCAGCGGCGGGACCACGGGCGCACCCAGCTATACCAACGTCAGGGCTAACCCCACCGCCGTCCCGACCAGCACCGGCTGGACAACCGGCACCAACGCCATGGTGGAGGATGGCCTCTACGCGGTCTACAACACCACCACCCAGCAGCCGCTGGTGCTGACCACCTTCAACCTCACTGGCGCAGGACTGACTACCGGCGATACCATCACCGGCATCTCCGTCTCGGTGCACGGTCTCGCTGCCTCGGGCCTCATCAACGTGGCGCTCACCAAGACCGGCAACACCACCATTGCCGGTACAGCGAAAACCGCCACCATGCCGACCACCGACGGATGGGTCACGGTCAACACGACTCCGACCGACCTCTGGGGCACCACCTGGACCGTTGCTGACCTGCAGGCGGCCAACTTCGGCGTCATCGTGAAGGACAACGACACCACCGCCTCCAACATCCAGATCGACTGCGTCAGGGTCGTGGTGTACACGGCGGCCGAGCCGAAGATGAACAGCCACGCGTCGCACGCCTCCAAGACCTGCGACGTCTGCCATAACGCGACCACCACCGACGGCACCACCATCGCCACTACGGCAAATCACGCTGCCGGCAGCTACAGCGTTGTCGCCAAGACGGGAACTACCTTTACCTATGCCTACAACGTGGCCGGGAGCACCTGTTCGACCGTTTCCTGCCACGGCAACGCCATCTGGGGAGTGTCCGTGTTCAACTGCGTCTCCTGCCACAACGGAGTTCTCAATACTTCGGCTGCCACCCAGGCCCTGGGCGGACCGACCACCCGCAGGAACGTGGTCGCCGAGATGAAGAGCACCTGGAGCCACAAGCGCTCCACCAACGGCGGCACCCCGGCCAACACCGTCGTCAATGCCGCCGACTGCATTGTCTGCCACATGGAAGGCGACAAGACCACCGGCAAGACCACCGCGGTGCACGGCAACGGCTACATCAACCTGCGCGACCCGGACACCGGGAACAACATCAAGAACGTCACCTGGAACGGTGCGACTCCGGGAGCGTACGTCGAAGGGACGACCGACGTCCAGTTCACCCAGTTCAGCCGCAATCTCGGCGTACTTCTCGAAAACGACCCGAACTGGCTGATCATCGCCGCTATCCAGCAGAACCACTGCCTCAAGTGCCATGACGCTGGGGGCGCCACCAACGCCAACGCCAATGTGCCGACGACCGGCACCCCGATGCGTCCCTTCGGCGTTGCCATCACCGGCCATGTTGCTCCCTTCAACAGCAACGGTTCTGGTAACGTCGTCAACGTCGTGGCCGGCTTCACGACCACCAACGCTTCCTACCATCCGGTCATCGGCAAGCAGAACAACAGCTACGTGCAGGGCGCCCAGATGGTGGCTCCCTACAGCGGCGTCACCAAGACCAACGGAAACAACACCCAGTACGGGCCGCTGATGTCCTGCTGGGACTGCCATGCAACCCTGGGGCAGACCGGCGTGCAGACCGCCACGGTCACTGCGCACGGCGGAGCGGTCACCCTGCGTGGTCCGATCAGGGCCGCGGGAACCACCGCTACGACCAACCTCTGCGTCAACTGCCACGCGACCAAGTACGCGACAACCTCCACGCAGCATGGTACCGGCTCCGCGTTCACCGTCGGCAAGAGCAACATGGGCACCACGACCTTCAACAACTGCTCCTACTGCCACGGCTACGGCGTTGTCGGCGCGACCTACTCGGCTACCAGCGTCGCTCGTCCGCTGCGCATGGAAGAGGCGCACGGCTTCAATGACAGGGTAGTAGGTACCGTCGGCTCCAAGTGGTCCGGCGGCAACAGGCCGTACGCCTTCATACGCAACACCCTGAGCAACTGGTCGCCCAAGTCGGCAGTAGGCGACACCATCTCCTCGCCCTCGACGTGCACCGGTACCGGCGGCACCTGCGGCAATGACATGAGCAATAGCAGTAACGGTCTGGGCGGCGTGTACTAAGCAGCCCAAAGCGTTGGCTGAAAGATCATTACCCCGCCCACCAGGGCGGGGTTTTTTTCTTGAGTGACCGGCCAAAGTCCACGACCGGCGAGGTGTAGCAAGGGCTGCGCCCTCGCAGGCGCAGCGGAAACAAGGATCGATGTATGACAGGAAGCATGAAAGCAATGTCCCTGACTACGGTGTTGGCGCTCTGCCTCACCGGGTGCCAGAAGGAATCAGCAAAACCACAAGACCTCTCCTTGCTCACTACGACCACCACGGTCGCCGAAATCCCTGGAGGATCGCAACAAGGCGGCGCCTGGAACGCCAACGCCATTCGCAACGTTCCCCAGGTGGAGTTCAACGCCACCGGGCGAGGTTTCTTTTACACGGCGGAGCAGGGAGGGAAGTTCCATGTTGTCCATAACGGCAAACGGGGGAACTCCTATACCAATATTTTGACCCCTACGCTCAGCCCGGATGGACAGCGCCTCGCTTACCAAGCCTACGTGGAGGACAAACTGCGCATGGTTGTAGATGGAAAGGAGGGGGAGGTCGTCGATGAGTTGGAGATTCCCTTTTTCAGTCCGGACAGCCGCCATGTCGCGTACCAGGCCAAAACAGGCGGACGCTGGTATTTCGTCGTCGATGGCCGGAGCTTCCCCGCCTACAGGACGGAGCACAACCAGTTCGGCTTCAGTGCGGATGGCACCAGAATGGCTTTCGTGGACAGCCTGGCGGAAGGCGCCAAGCCGCGGTTAATCGTCACCGACCTCGACTTCAAGAAGCAATGGATTCGGGAAGCGACCGGCACAGTCATGGTCATAAGCGAAGACAAAACGAGGATCGCGGCTACCTCTGACGTGCAGGGGAAACAAAGGGTGATTGAGCTGAGTCTCGCCAAGCCGGACCAGGTCAAGGAAGGGGCGCTGTACGACAGCATCAAGGACCTCGTCATCAGCCCGGACGGATCGTCGGTGGCATATGTCGCCGAGAAGGGCGGAACCAGGCTCCTCGTGTGCAACGGTCAGGAAAAGCCCTTTCCCGTCGGTAAGCTGGTGGGCCAGATCGTCTTCCGCCCCGGCAACACGGGGGTCGGCCTCCTGACTGATTCCAACGGTAGCTGCGCCTTTCATGAACCCTTCTCCGGCAGCGAGCCTGACGTCCGGCGCTACGACGAGGTTGGCGAACTGGCGTACAGCAAGGACGGCAAGGGCCGCGTGTACCTCGGCCGCAAGGTGACCCCTGGCGTGACCGGGAAGAGCATCTTCGCCGTGGTGAACGGCAAGGAAGGGCCGAGGTTTGACAAGGTCACCGGCCCGACTTTTAGTCCGGATGGCAAGCGGGTGGTCTACCGGGTCCGCCATGAAGGCAAACGTTTCGTTGTGGTCTCGGACCTGGACGGCAAGATCATCCGGCAGGACCCGGTGCATGAGATGGTGTTCCCCCCGGTCTTCTCGCCTGACGGCAAATTGCTCGCCTACGGTGTCAAGGATGGCGGCAAACTTGTCTGGAACGTGGAGAAGCTGTAATGGCAAAAATAGAAGCACCCGATAACGAAAACGACGGCGAGCGCTTCCCGCTGGAACCGCGCGTTCACCCGGTAAACAGGACACTGCGTGCGATTTACGACTTCCTGGCATCCGCCAGGCTCGCCATGGTCCTTCTGGTGGCCATCCTGGCCTGCTGCGTGGTCGGCGTTACGCTGTTCCGCGGGCAACGCTCCGGCGAGATGATCTTCGACACCATGTGGTTCAACGGCCTCCTGGTGTTCCTCATCGTCAACGTCGCCTGCTGTTTCTTCGGCAGGATCTGGGGGCGCAGGGTCACCCTGATTTCCTTCGGAATGATCCTGTTCCACCTCAGCTTCGTTGCGATGTTCATAGGGATAATCTACAACAGCCTGTTCTTCTTCAGGGGGGCGATGAGGCTCACCGAAGGGGAGACGGTCCAAAACGGAGAGCGCCAGAGCTACGACCAGGTGTCGATGGGGAGGTTCTTCAACGTCTTGTGGCTCAAGGGGGAAACCACCCTCAATGCCATGCACATGGGCTACAAGCTGGACGGTGTGGAGAAGAAGAGGGCCTACGACATAACGGTGGGTGAGGGAGAGGCCAAGAAGCAGGAAACCATCTACCTCACCAAGAACCTCAATTACAGGGGATTCAAATTCTTCCCGGACCAGGAAGGGTACAGCGTCCTGACGGTTCTTTTTGACAAGCAGGGGAAGGAGCTTTACGGCGCCTATATCCCGCTGCAGAGCCTCAAGCACGACGCCAAATCTACCTTTTACACCACCGGGACCAAGACCGGCCCAGGCAGCCTCACCTTCCCGTACGCCCCCGAGAAGCCGCTCTTTGACCTCCAGGTGGCGTATCGTCCGGACCCGGTGCAGCCGAAATCAGGAACAGCCTTCTTCATGGTGAAGCCTCTTGGTTCCCCCCTGAGCATGGCGGACCAGCAGACCTTCGAGAAGAGCCAGACCCCGCTCGGGGCGATGTACGACGCGGGCGAGTACCGCCTTTCCGCGCGGGAGGTCCGTTACTGGGTCAGCATGAAGGTGAGCTACGAACCGGGCCAGATCATCGTGCTCAGCAGCCTCTGGGTCGGACTGTTCGGTATGATACTCACCACGGTGGGGCGGATTATGAAAGGGCGGCGGGATTGCCTGAAGGCCTGATTGGACGCGGGACCCGGAACAGGCCGGCGGCCACGATCTACTGCCGGTACAGTTTCGCGTCGGATTCGTCGAGCAGGTAGCGGTAGGGCGCGACCGGCACGTTCTTCGCGGTAGCCAGGGGATACAGGTACAGGTTCCAGGCCAGCATCGTCACCAGTACCAGGTGGTAGAGACGGGCATTGACCCGCCCGGTCACCTCCACGACCAGGCAGCCTATGGCGGTGAAGGCGAAGGGGAGCAGCGGCGCCGCGGAGTAGATGAAGGTGGGACGCTTGACCTCGATGAAGAGGGAGTAGGTCCCCAGAAACAGCAGCACCGGCAGGCCGAGCTCGAGCGATTTGCGGCGCTGCGCCAGAACCGCGAGCAAGACCATGGCCGGCAGGGTGGCGATCCAGACCGGCAGGCTGTTCATGTAGAGAATGAATTCGCCGCGGTCGGCACCGATGAAGGTCCCCTGGCCGACGGTGACGGAGCGGATGAACCATTCCAGCGCGGAGGTGTGACTTAAGAAGACCATCTCCGGGTTGTAGTTCTCCGGCCGGTAGGTCTGCAGCGAAAAGTAGGCGTCCTGTATGAACTGGAGGAACTCGGGGAAAGCATAACCGCGCATGAACCAGAAGTAGTAGGAACCGATGAACACGCTGGCCGGAATGAAGAGATAGGTCGCCGTGATGAAGAACGCGGTCCCCACGCTACGATAGTTCCGGTTCTCTTTCAGAAGCAGCAGGTAGATCAGCAGCCAGCAGGGGACGTAGTACCACTTGGTGGCCAGGGCGCACCCCATGAAAAAGGCGCTCGCCGCGACGAGCCAACTGCGCCCGGCGTGCCTTTGGTAGAGCACGATCGCCGCGAGGAAGAAGGCCCCGCCGTAGATCTCCTCGAAGGTGTAGCGGGACATGACGATGTGCAGGGGGTCGGTGGCGAGCAGCAACCCCGCCAGCAGCGCGGCTTTTCTCCCGCCGCTCACGTTGCGCGCGAAGAGGTAGGTGAGCACGCAGGCGACCGCTCCGAACAGGATGTTCCTCATGCGCCACCCGTACGGGTTGTCGCCGAAAAGCTGCAGGAAACCGTACATGATGATGTGGCGCAGCGGTGGATGCTCCCAGTTGTCGGGCTCGAACTGTCCGTTGAGCCAGTAGTTGGTTCCGGCGGGGACGTGGGCCATCTCATCGCCCCATCTGAAGCTGGGATAGCCGATGTCGTAGAACCTCAGGCCGAAGGCGAGCAGGAACAGCAGGCAGACAAGGATTATCTCGTTTCTCTTCATTTGCGGTTGCCCTGGTAGATGACGGTGATGTCGCTGGAGATGCCTTTGCGGGTGAGCAGATCCTGCGCCTGTCTAGCGTCGAACACGTCGCCGTTGATGTAGACCAGCACCTGCTCGGGGATATGCGGCAGCGACGAGGGCGTGGTTCCGATCATCGGGAGGCCGTTCAGGTCGTACAGCGAGACGCCCCTCTCCAGTCCCGCAATGGGCTTTATGACCTTGGTTGTTGGTTGCTGCAGAAACTCCACCCAGTTCTCGTCGGGGACGATGAAATAGAGCTTGCGGATGACATTCTGGAATATGGAGTACTCGATCAGGTTGGAATGCTCCAGTTGCGGCTCGCCCTCGTAGTTGAAGCGGCCGTGCATGTGCGGGTAGCGGTCGAAAAGAACCAGCGTCCTCCCCTTGACCCCTTTGTGTTGCCATACATGGTATGCCTTTTCGGGCGATGCCACGGTGACGGTTTCTCTTCCTGGCGCGAAGATCCTGTGGCCGGTGCCATGATTGTTGTCAACGGCAATGACCGCGATAAGCAAGGCGGTGGCTGCCAATGACCAGACGGTTTTGTGTCGGTACATGGTTGCAATCCCGGGAGTGGTTTCAGGTCGCACAGGCCGATGCGCACGACTGTGTGACGCGGCGGTTCCGGCCGGCACAACAGCGTCCCGGACCGCTGCCACACTATGAATGAACAGGGCTTTTTCGTCAAGGCGCATGAGTCTCCTCTCCTTCAGAACCGAGGGCCTGATACTGGTGACAATCGTTACTCTTTGGGACTCGTCCGGGCTGTCATAGAAGAGCTACAGTGTGCGGAAAAGCTGAAACCAGGCGGGAATCATAAGGTTTGACATGGCAGGATGGTGCATGTTTTAATGGGTGGTCCGGCGCTACAGCCTGAGTGGGCAGTACTGTCGGAAACCTACTTCTGGAGGTGAATGGATGAAAGCCGAACTCTTGTTTTTCTGGACAGCCGTTGCACTGTATGGCTTGAGCACATTCTGTTACATCTTCGGGTTCATCGCGAACTATGACAAGCTGTTCCGTGCCGGTCTCTTTAGCGCACTGGCCGGCTTCATCCCTCACGTCATAGCGATCGCCATGCGCTGGGCCGCTTCGGGGGCCGGGGTGACCCCGTTCATCTCCATCTCCGAGTCCCTCAGCCTGGGCGTGTTCATGACCGTCCTCATCTTCCTCATTTCCGAGTTCACCATCAAGAAGGTACTGCCGCTGGGCGCGCTGGTCATGCCGGTGGCCTTCGTCCTTCTGGGGTGGGCGGGTACGCTTTTGAAGGAGGTCGCGGCGACCATCGCCCCCGCCCTGCAAAGCGGCTGGATCTGGGTCCACATCACCGGCGCCACCATCGGCTTCGCCTCGGTCCTCCTCGCTGCCGGCATGGGCTTTCTGTATCTCTTCAAGGAGAGAAACGACGCGGGGCTCGCGGCGAAACTGCCGGAGCTTGCGACCATCGACAGGCTGTCCTACCGCTTCGTCGCGGGGGGCTTCATCATGTACGGCCTCATGATCATCTCCGGGGCCTACTGGTCCAACACCGTCAAGGGCAACTACTGGAACTGGGATCCGGTCGAGGTGTGGTCGCTCATCTCCTGGCTCATCTACGGCATCTATCTTCATTTGCGGGTCACCTTCGGCTGGCGCGGCACCAGGCTTGCCTGGTATTCCCTCATCGCCGTCGTGGTGATGATCGTGAGCTACTGGGGCATTCCCTTCGGCGTCGAAACCTTCCACGCCGGTTTCAGGATTCAGCACTGATTCAGTTTCTTTGGTAGGAGATTCACCGCATGCGCATAATGTTCGTCCCCTTCTTACTGGTGCTTTTTGTCGTTTCCGGCGTGTTCGCGTCGCCGTCACCGGAAATCATGATGAACCGGCCCTCCATGATCAGCCCGCACGGCGGCGGCACGGGCGGCCTCGGGCCCGCCAGGCCTATGGCCGACGTCATCAAGGATGCCACCCTGCCGGGTTACCCCAACAAGAAGATCGGGGACGCCTTCGAGAAGTACGGCTACTTCAAAGAGAAACACTGGTACGAGACCCGTGGCGCGGCCGGCAACTTCTATGTCGACTTCCGCGGCTCCAGCCCGACCGGGTGGTTTGATTTCAAGGGGCGCCGGGCCGGTATCGCCGAGAAGGGGGTGGTGCTGAAGTTCGTCATCTATCCCAGCGGCGAGTACGGTATCGTCATGGCGTCGAGGACCGTGCAGACCAAGGACGGCAAGACCACGGCATATCCCATCTCCGACATCAAGGGTGTGGTGGATGCCATCTACGCCAACAAGAAGCTCGACCTGTAATCCCGGCGGGGCAACGCAGTCAAGGTAATACATGAAACTTTGCATCATCTTTCCGCCGCTTCCCTTCGGCTGGACACCGGTAGCTCCCCCAATCCTGGAATACCTGGCGGCGCTGACCCGCCAGGCGGACCCCTCCATCGAGATCCAGCTGATTTCCGGCAGCGCGACCCCCGACGCCTACAAGAGCGTCGACTGCGACCTCGCCGCCATCAGCATCCTGACCCCCACTGCGGTCTCAGGCTACAACATCGCGGATTCCCTCAGGGCGCGCGGCATCAAGGTGGTCTTCGGCGGCATGCACGCCTCGGCCATGCCCGAGGAGGCGAAGACGCACGGCGACGCCGTGGTCATCGGCGAGGCGGAGAGCTGCTGGCCGCAGGTCCTCAAGGATTTCCGTGCCGGGACACTGCAGTCCTTCTACCGGGGCGAGCAGCTGGAGCTCATCAACATGCCGACGCCGCTCTACGGCATGCTCAAGAACAACCACCAGTTCCGCATCGTCAACACCTCGCGCGGCTGCCCCTTCAACTGCACCTTCTGCTCGGTGAAACCCTTCTTCGGCGCCAAGATCCGCTTCCGTCCCATCGAGGACGTGGTGCGCGACGTGGCCGCCATCCCCGAGAAGATGTACGAGATCGGCGACGAGAACATCTGGTGGAGCTCCGAGACCAAGCGCGCCATCGAACTCTTCACCGCGCTCAAGGGAAGCCCCAAGAAGTACATGGCCTTCGGCAGCCTGGGCCCCGTGCTGGCGCCGGAAGGATCGCGCATGCTGAACGCTGCGCGCGAGAGCGGCCTGTTGTCGGTCTGGGTCGGTTGGGACGCCATCTCCGAGAAGAGCCTCAAGGCGTACAAGGCCAACGGCAAGATCGGGGTGGACCGTGAGCGCGCGGTCAGGACCCTGAAGGACCACGGCATCGATGTCTCGCTCTTCTACATGCTTGGATCGCGCGAGGATACCTTCGACGACTTCAAGCGCGCAGTCGAGGTGGCTGATAGGCTGGGCGTTTCCATGCACCCGTCGCTGGTGGTCCCCTACCCGGGGACGGTGCTTTCCCGCGAGTACGAGCCCTACATCTATCCCGAGCTTGGGTGGGAGTACTACAACGGCTCCTACGCGCTCTTCGATCATCCCGATCCGATGATGACGCCGGAGCTGAGGGAAGAGCATTTCTACATCAGCCTCCTGGAGCAGTTGAGTCTCCCCCGGGTGCTGCGGCACATGATGAAGGTCCCCATGGCCGGTTTCCCCTACGCGCACATCCTGTCGCTCATGTCGCAGCTGCCGGTGCGAAAGGGCGTGAAAATCGCCTTCGAGCAGTGGAAGGCGAACAGGGAGTCGGTGCGGGCGAAGAGGCAGAGGTAGGGTAGGGCTGGGGGGAAACCTTCCCCCCTCCCGACCTCCCCCCTCCAGGGGGAGGAGGGTGGACAGCGGCCCCGGCGTTCCCGCCCCCGGAGGGGGAGGGACAGGGAGGGGGAAGCTTGTCGCCGCAGTGCCGGCCGCAAGACACAAAAAAGCCCCCGCGGCGCCTTGGGCACCTGCGGGGGCTGATGTTGCTCTCTTGAAATTGCGCTACTTCGTCTTGTGCTGACCTACTTCTTCTGCTCCGGCGCCGGCTTTTCCGACTGGAGCCCGGCGGGGTGATCGACCAGCTTCTGCTTTTCGGCTTCGGTTACGAACCAGTCGAGCGGGCGCTCGGTCTGGTCCTTGAAAGCACCAAGCGACCGGTCACGCAGCTCGGCGGCTTCCTTGTCCGCCTGCGAAACGAGGATCTCGTCCACCACCTGCGGACAGGAGGCGACCGAGCCGGGGCGCGCCTCGATCTCCTCGCGCACGCTAGGGGCCATCTTCGGGTCCTTCGCCAGACGCATCTTCAGGTCGATGGAGAAGTTGGTGTAGGTCTCCAGCATGCGGAAGATGGCGGAGTCGCCCATGGGTCCCATGGTGCGCTCCTCGTCGGGCAGCGGCGAAACCTTGCCGTTCTCAATCTTGGCGCGGCCGACCATCTCGCAGCTTCGGCCGTTGTCGGTGGTGTAGCCCAGGTTGTCGGTGATGACGGCCAGCACGGTCGGGACGTTGGCCAAGTCCCAGTGGGCCAAAAGCCCGACCTCGCCGTCGGGAAGCGGGGACAGGTCGTCGATGTTCATGGCCAGTACGCGGGACCACGGCGGCACCGGGCGGGCCAGCTTCTTCTCGGGAAGCCCCTTGACGTGACGGCGCAGCGCGTCGTCGAACAGGTTGGTCGCGGTTTCCGCCTCGCCCAGAACGTTCACGCAGTAGTGGCGCGGCACGTCGAGGATCTCCTGGACCATGTTGTAGTAGTCGTCGCGGGTGACCACGCCGAAGCGGCCGCGGTACCCGCCGCCGTCGCAGACGCGGCTGCCGGCGGGGAGCTTGAAGGTGATCTTCTTTCTGCGGCAGGCCTGGAAGAAGTAGACGTAGGCGGCGGTTGCGCCGATGAGCGCCACCGGGACGCCGCTCGCCTCGGATTCACGCAGCGCCTTCAAAAGGTTCTTTACGTCGATACCGGTCTTGCCGAGAAGAAACATACTGTCCGGCGTGCCGAAGGCCTGGCGGGTCTGGTCCATGCCGATGGCCATCCCCATGGAAGGGGCCATCTCCGGACTGGGCGCGAGGATCAGGATGCGGCAGCGCTTCCCTTCCTCGAAGTCCGGGAACAGGAAGGAGTTGGTCATCATCTTGTTGGCGCCGAAGACGAGCCTCTTGCCGTCCTCGTCACGGAAAATGCGGCCGCGCTGGGTGAGACTCGTGGTGCCGCCGGTCAGGCAGGCCATCACCGACTGCTCCAGCGGGAATGACGCCACCAGGTGGGTCTTGAACACGTCGTTGTAGACCATGGGAACGTCCTGCCAGCGGCTGATGTCGCCCGGGCGGACCTTCTTCAGGTCGCAGAACTCGCGGAAGATGGCGTTGCTGTTGTACTGCAGCTCGAAGAGTTGCATGCAGTAGTCGTTGAACCTCTCATCGCTCAGCTCGGCGTCCACTCCGGCTTCGATGATGGCGACGATTTCGTCGGTGAGACGGTGGCTCAGGCTCTGTGTCTCGGACATGAAGAACTCCTTTAAAAGAAGACTTTTACAGCGGCTACTATACTAGCCATTGGTTGTATAGCAGTCAAGACTATTATTGTGACTATTAGTTAAGCAAATTTCCTTTTTCGAACTGGACTTCTGCGCACATTTTAAGCAGAATCGCCCGTCCTGTACTGTATCATCAGGCCTGCCTGGCTGTGTCAGGTTCCGATTTAGTAATGCAGATATTAAAGCGATTATAAATGAGTCTTTTCATTTTCATTTTTTCGTCATGTATGGCATATTGTAATGCAAAAATAAGCAGAAACGTTTCTTCGATTACAGCTTCCACATAAACAAGGAACAGGTTATGAGCATTAAAAGAGTTGCCCTGGTCACGCCGCCGTACCACTCCGGTGTCGTCGAGTCGGCCGGGACCTGGCTCAACGTCGGCTTCGTCTACATCGCCGGGTCGCTGCGTGCCGCGGGGTACGAGGTCGATTACTACGACGCCATGAGCCTGTGGCACAAGTGGCCGGAGATCGAGGAGCGCCTGCGCGCCTTCGCACCCGACGTGGTCGCCACCACCTCCTTCACCGCTTCCATCGCGCACGCGCTGGAGTTGACCGCGCTGGCGAAAAAGATCAACCCGCAGGTGGTCACCGTGCACGGCAACGTCCACGCCACCTTCTGTTACGACGAGATCCTGAAGGCGGAGCACGACACGGTCGACTTCGTGGTGCGCGGCGAGGGGGAGGTCACCCTGGTCAAGCTGCTCGACTGCCTGAATGCCGGCGGCGACCCCGCCACCGTGCCCGGGCTTTCCTTCTGGCGCGACGGCGCCGTGGTCGCGACGCCGAAGGCCGCCCCCATCGCCGACCTCGACTCGCTCCCCATGGCCTGGGACCTGGTGGAGTGGCCCATCTACCGCTACCGCGCCAAGAACAATGCGCGTCTGGCGATCGTCTCCTCCTCGCGCGGCTGCATGGAGAAGTGCTCGTTCTGCTCGCAGCAGCTCTTTTGGGAGCGCTCCTGGCGCGCGAGGAGTGCCGAGAACTTCGTGGCGGAACTGGAGCTTCTCCGCGACAGCTACGGCGTCGAGGTCGCCATGCTCTCCGACGAGATCCCGACGTTCGACCGCGAGCGCTGGGTGCGCATCCTCGACCTGATGATCGAACGCAAGGTCGGCGTGAAGCTCCTCATGGAGACCCGCGTCGACGACATCCTGCGCGACGCGGACATCATGGATAAGTACCGCGAGGCGGGCGTGGAGCACATCTACGTCGGTGTGGAAGCGGGGGACCAGGAAACCCTGGACCTCTTCAACAAGAACACCAAGGTGGAGCAGTCCAAGGCGGCCATCGACATCATCAACAACGCAGACATCGTGTCGGAGACCTCCTTCGTGCTGGGGATGCCGGACGACACCCCCGAGAGCATCGCGAAGACCATCGAGCTCGCCAAGCACTACAACCCGGACATGGCCTTCTTCCTCGCCATCGCACCGTGGCCCTACGCCGAGCTCTACCCCGAGCTGGAGCCGTACGTGGCGACCACGGACTTCCGCAAGTACAACCTGGTGGAACCGGTGATCAAGCCGAAAAACATGACGCTGGAGGAGCTGGAGCGCGAGCTGGGCAGGGCGAGCCAGAAGTTCTTCATGCACAAGTTCCAGAACCTGCACCAGCTTTCCCCCTGGAAGCAGGAGTTCATGCTCGCGGTGTTCGACATCCTGATCAACAACTCGTACCTGGCCGGCCAGATGCGGGCCATGATGAAGCAGGGTGGGCAGATGCCGCCCGAGGTGCAGGCGCTGGTCAAAAGCGTGAAGGGGATGCAGCGGGCGCAGGATGATGCCCAGTCGCACCCCCACACCTTTGCGCCGATCCCCTGACACGGCTCGAGGAGCGCAATGGATAGGATTAAAAAAATCGCCGTCGTTCTGAACGGTTTCATCCACGATTTCATGACCGGTTACTGGCTCTCCGCGCTGATCGCCATCCGTCTTTTGCACGGCTATCGGCTGGAGGCACCGCCGGTCGCCGGGACCCTGACGCAGATCGAGCATTTTTTCTTCTGGAACAGCGTCGGAGCTGCCGTGGTCATCTTCGCCACCGGCGGGATGCGCAGCTTCACCTACGTGGACAACTTCTACGGTGCCGAGACCGAGAAGACCAGGCGCAAGATGCTGGTGATCAAGCACGTGGTGCTGCTCGTCGTAGTAGGCGGTGGAATTTACTGGGGGTACTGCACGGCGTTCAGTTGACGAACTCCGGGCTCAGCCCGGGAAAGGGTCTGGCATGAATTTCCTGATCATTGAAGATTCTGAAAAAACCGCGGAACAGCTTCGCAAAGGTTTGGCGGAGGTCAGCATCAACGCGGACATCGCCGGCGACGGCCTGAAGGGGCTCGCCATGGCGAAGGAGAAGGCGTACGACCTGATCATTCTCGACCTGATGCTTCCGGGCATCGACGGCTTCGAGGTGGTGAAACGGCTGCGCCAGGCGGGAATGAGCACGCCGGTGATCATGCTCACCGCGCGCGACGAGGTGCACGACCGGATCTGCGGCCTGCAGTCCGGGGCCGACGATTACCTGGTCAAACCGTTCTCCTTCGGGGAGCTCTGTGCCCGCATCCAGGCGCTTTTGCGCCGCGGCCAGGTGCTGCAGCAGGACGAGGTCCAGGTGGCCGATCTTACCGTCAACTTCTTCGCCCGCAAGGCGACCCGCTCCGGAAAACACCTGGAGTTGACCCCCAAGGAGTTCGCGCTCCTCTCCATGCTGATCCGCCGTGCCGGCGAGGTGCAGTCACGCCTGCGCATCGCGGAGTCGGTATGGAACCTCGGCTTCGATGCCAACATGAAGATCGTGGACGTGAAGCTGGCGGGGCTGCGGGCCAAGGTGGACGGCCCCTTCGACAAGAAGCTTATCCACACCGTGCGCGGCGTGGGCTACGTCCTCGAGGACCGCGATGAGTGATTCATCCCCCTCCCCGGAGGAAACCGCACCACGGCGTACCCGGTCCATGGCCCATAACCTGGCCGTGCTGTACATCATCTCCATCCTCGTCGGCTTCACGCTATGCGCATCCCTTCTGTACTTCAAACTGGTCCAGCACATCAACGATTCCGGCGCCGAGCAGCTGCAGGCTGAGATCACATCGGTGCGCGCCCTGCTGTCCACCCCTGCCGGCCTCAACGCCATCAAGCAGATGATGGCCGCGGAAGCACGGGGCGAAGACGCCACCACCAACTGCATCCTGATGCGCGTGGTGGACCGTGAAGGGGAGGTCATCGTCGACTGTCCCAACTTGAGGGGAACCGTCCCCGACTCCGCCTTCCCCCCTGCCGGCGATACCAGGGCCAGAAAGTACCAGGGCCGCGCCGGCGACTTCCTGCTGAGGACCGCCAAGCTCTCCGATCCGGTCTCCGAGGCTCGCGGTTGGCGCCTGCTCATCGGGCTGGACCTGGCCGAGCACAACAAACTGATCAACGTCTACCGGACCTATCTCGTTCTCTTCGGCCTGGGTGCCTTCCTGTTCGCCATTCCCAGTTCCTACGTCGTGGTAAGACGGGGGCTCAAGCCCCTGGATGATTTCTGCAACTCGATCAAGAACATCACCGGTAGCCGGCTCAGCACCAGGCTCGAAGCAGAAAGTTTCCCGACCGAGATGCATCCCGTAGTCGATGCAGTGAATGCCATGATGGTCCGCCTGGAGAGCTCCTTCCAGAGGCTGTCGCATTACTCGGGCAACCTCGCCCACGAGCTGCGCACGCCGATCAACAACATGATGCTGGAAGCGGAGATCGCCCTCTCCCAGGAAAGGACCCCGCAGGAGTACCAGGAGATCATCTCCTCCAGCCTCACGGAGTACGAACGGCTGGCGGCGGTGATCGACAAGCTCCTCTTTTTGGCCCGTGCCGACAACGAGAAAAACGACCTGATGTTCGAAAGACTGGACGCGGGGGCCGAGGTCGAGGAGGTGGTGGACTACTTCTCCGAAGAGGCCGGCGCTGCCGGCATTTCACTGGTCAGCTACGTCGAAGCGTCCTTCTGGGGGGACCGGACCCTGTTCCGCCGAGCTCTCAGCAACCTGATCAGCAACGCCCTTACCTACACTCCGGCCGGAGGTGAAGTGACCATCTTCTCGTCCGAGGGAAGTAACGGCGAGGTCGAGATAAGCGTTGCGGATACCGGCTGCGGTATCTACTCCGAGCACCTGCCTTTTCTTTTCGACCGGTTCTACCGGGTCAAATCCGGCTCGCAGCACAGAGGCACCGGCCTCGGCCTTGCCATCGTGAAGGCCATTATGGAGATGCACAACGGCGACGCTTCCGCATGGAGCCGTCCCGGGCACGGAACCACCGTGACACTGCACTTCCCGCCGCATCCGTCGTTACAGGCGCCACCCGACGAGAGGGAGTGACCGGGGGGCGCTGCCATGGCCATCCCAACCGCTACACCTCGTTCCCGTTCGCATCCCGGCACGGCGCAGCCGTAGGAGAATGCGAAACGCGTACTTCCACATTTCTTCCACATTTGTTCCTCATTCTGCCGGTACCATCGGCGTGCTTTCTCCACCAACACCACACAGCGGGCAACAAGTTGCAGGGGCGTCTCTTACCTCCTCTTCGGGACGTCCCTTCTGGGGGGCGGCAGGTCCGATGATCTGCCGCCCCCCACTTTTTGAGATACGGGGCACCATGGCAATGGCAAAGGCGTCAGTGTTGTTGGTTGACGACGATCAGAAGTACCGCCGGCTGGTGGGCAGCATCATCGCCGACTCCGGATTCGAAGTCAGCCAGGCCGGCGATGCGGAGGAGGCACTGGCCGCCTTGGCCGACAAGCGGTTCACCCTGATGTTGACGGACCTGCAGATGCCGGGGCTGGATGGCCTCGAGCTTGCGGCCCTGGCGCAGCGGCTGGACCCTGACATGGAAATAGTGCTGGTCTCGGCAGCGGTTTCCACCGAGGTGCAGGCGCGCGCCTGCCGACTCGCGGTCCCGATGGTCGACAAGCCCGGCAGGGTGGATGAAGTCCTGGCCGTCATTGCGTCCTTGCGTTGAAGGTTTAAACAACAAAAGCCGCTGTCCCTTCTTGGGGGCAGCGGCTTTTTCGTGGGGCAAACGGGGCGAATGATTATTCGCCCCTACAGGTGTTACGGCAACCTTGGCGTTGCTATGCGCAGGCGGCGTTGGCGCGCTCGCGCTCGGTGGCGTCGTCCATCACCTTGTAGGCGCAGAACTCGCCACACATGGTGCAGGCGCCGTGGTCGGCAACGCCGGACTCCTCGCGCAGACGACGCGCCTTGACCGGGTCGATGGCGAGCGCGAACTGACCTTCCCAATCGAGCTTCTTCCTGCAGCGCGCCATCTGGTTGTCCTTCTCGATGGCCCCCTTGACCCCTTTGACGATGTCGGCGGCGTGGGCTGCGATGCGCGACGCCATCACGCCCTCACGCACGTCCTCGACGCTCGGGAGCTTCAGGTGCTCGGACGGGGTCACGTAGCACAGGAAGTCGGCACCGGCCGCGGCGGCGATGGTCCCGCCGATGGCGGAGGTGATGTGGTCGTAGCCCGGGGCGATGTCGGTGACCAGCGGCCCCAAGACGTAGAAGGGGGCGCCATGGCAAAGACGCTTCTGCAAAAGGATGTTGGCCTCGATCTGGTTCAGCGGCATGTGGCCCGGACCCTCGATCATCACCTGCACGCCGTACTCCTGGGCACGCTGGGTGAGCTCGCCCAGGATGATCAACTCGTGGATCTGAGCGCGGTCGGTGGCGTCGGCCAGGCAGCCGGGGCGGAAACCATCTCCCAGCGACAGGGTCATGTCGTACGCCTTGGTGATCTCCAGCAGACGGTCGAAGTGCTCGTAAAGCGGGTTCTCGGCGTTGTTGTGCGCCATCCACTCGATGGTGAAGGCGCCGCCGCGGGAAACCACGTCCATGATGCGCCCTTCCTTGCGCATGCGCTCGACGGTGGAGCGGGTCACGCCGCAGTGCACGGTGATGAAGTCGACGCCGTCCTCGGCATGCTTGATGACCCCCTGGAAGATGTCTTCCACGGTCATCTCGACGATCGCCTTTTTGTGCTTTCTCACCGCGTCGAGTGCCGCCTGGTACAGCGGCACGGTGCCGATGCAGGCCGGGGTCTCCGCGATCACGGCGCGGCGGATCTCGTCGACCGGGCCGCCTGTGGAGAGGTCCATGATGGCGTCGGCGCCGCTGGCCACCGCCACACGCGCCTTTTCCAGTTCCTTGTCGATGTTGAGGTCGTCGGCGGAGCTGCCGATGTTGGCGTTGACCTTGGTCCTCAACCCCTTGCCTACCGCGAGCGGGGTGCCGTTCACGTGCTTGTTGTTATGGCAGATGATGATGTTCCCGGCGGCGATCCCGGCGCGGATGAACTCGGCGTCGACCCCCTCGGCGAGGGCTGCCGTCTTCATCTTGTCGGTGATGATCCCCTTGCGGGCGTATTCCAGCTGGGTCATGGTTGCTCCTTTTTAAGGCTCGTTCTTTACTGAATTCTTTGCGTCGCTCTTGTGGTGCCAAAGAGAACGATGCTTTGCATGCTCCTCCCCCCGGAGGGGGAAGGCTGGGAGGGGGGAAGCAGGCTGAAGTCGCTACGCGTCCCCCTCCCTGTCCCTCCCCCTCCGGGGGAGGGGACGCTTGGCCCACCTATAGGCGCCGCGCTTATTTCCCTACTCCCCCTGCTCCCGTGCCGCCAGGAAATGGTTCACCGGTCCGTGTCCCTTGCCGAGCGGCTGGGAATACTTGATGGCGCGGGTAACAAACAGCTTCGCGCGCAGAATCGCGGTCGGCAGCGGCTCTCCCTGGGCCAGGTTGCTCGCGATGGCGGAGGCCAGGGTGCAACCGGTGCCGTGGGTGTTGCGGGTGAGCACGCGGGGCGCGCTGAAACGGGTGAAACTGTTGCCGTCGAAGAGGATGTCGGTCACCACCCCTTCGGTCAGGTGCCCCCCCTTGACCAGCACGTGCCTGGCGCCCATGAGGTGCAGCGCGCGGGCGGCCAGTTCCATCCCGGCGCTGTCGGTGATGGTGAGGCCGGTGAGGGCTTCCGCTTCCGGGATGTTGGGGGTGACCAGGTAGCTGGCCGGCACGAGCCGTTTTTTCAGCACCGAGAGCGCCTCGTCCTCGAGCAGTGCGACCCCGCCCTTCGCGCTCATCACGGGATCGAGCACCACCATCCTCATCTCGTAGGCCGTCAGCTTGTCGGCCACGATCTCGGCGTTTTCCGGCGAGCAGAGCATGCCGATCTTCACCACGTCGATGGGGATGTCCGACAGCACAGCGTCGATCTGCTCAGCCAGGAATTCGGGAGGGGAGGGGTGGATGCCGGTGACGCCCCGGGTGTTCTGCGCGGTGAGGGCGGTGATGGCCGAGGCGCCGTAGCTCCCCAGCAGCGTGATGGTCTTGAGATCTGCCTGGATGCCGGCGCCGCCGCCCGAATCGCTGCCGGCAATGGTGAGCACCGCGCCGCGCGGTTGCATCTGGGTGCGGTTGAACAAAAGCGACAGTTCCGTCGCGGCCAGGCCGGGCGAGCGGGAGGAAAGGACCGCGGAAATGACCGCTATGGCGTCCGCCCCGGCGTCGATGACCGGGCAGGCGTTGTCCCTGGTGATGCCGCCGATGGCCACGATAGGGATCTGCACCTGCTGCCTCAACTCGGCCAGTACTTCCGGGCTTTGCAGGTACTCGACGTCTTTTGTCTCGGTGGGGTAGAGGGAGCCGAAGCCGATGTAGTCCGCACCCGCCTCCTGGGCGGCGAGCGCCTCTGCGACAGAATGGGTGGAGATGCCGATCAGCTTCTTCGGCCCAAGGGCGGCCCGCGCCGCGGCCGGGTCGCCGTCTTCCTGTCCCAGGTGCAGTCCGTCGGCGTCCAGCGCCACTGCCAGTTCCAGGTCGTCGTTCACGATGAACTGCACCTGGAACTCGGCGCACAGGTGTTTCAGGTCGCTTCCCAGCGCCAGGCGCTCGTCGAAGCTGCGCAGCTTGTCGCGGTATTGCAGCAGCGTGACGCCGCCGCTGGAGAGCGCCTCACGTACCCGGGGCACCAGGCGTTCGCCCTGGTCCGTGATCAGGTACAGTCCAGCTACACGCCGTTCCTTCCCGCTGTGGTCCACTACGAGTCTTAACAAGGCACACCTCTTAAACCAAACCGAAAACCGTTGGCCACGGAGAAAATCTGAGAACTTCTGAGAAAACCAAAAACAAAGCTTTTGGGGTAAAGCAAAACCAACCGTTGGCCACGGAGAAAATCTGAGAAGTTCGGAGAGAAACTTACAGGCAAGGCTTCGGGGGTAACCCAAAAGATTTGTCTTTCTCAGATTTCCTCAGATTTTCTCCGTGGCCAACGATTTAGTCTTTAAAAATAAAAAAGCCGCGACGAGGGGTCACGGCTCCAGGATAAAAAGGTCGGAGTACGCGCCGCTTCCCTACGCCGGTACTACCCGGATCAGGTTCAAAGGGTTCAGGATCAACCTGTCTCAGTTCTGGCGAACTCCCCTAGCTGGCTTTTGCTGAGGCCGTAAACATAATGGAATCCTCTTGCAAAGTCAATCGCTTTCGGGTTTTTGCCTTTACACTCAAGGGCTAAAGTGGTAGAAAAATCTGTGGCCGGGACTGTCCCGGCCTGATTTCATTCAGATATACCGATACGGGATTTCGCGATGGACAGTCGTCCGACGGTGGTCGAGATAGATCTCGCCGCACTCAGGCACAACTTCGGGTTGGTCCAGAAGAAGGTGCCCCAGGGGTGCGGCATTCTTGCCGTGGTCAAGGCTGATGCCTACGGCCACGGTTTCCAGTACGTTTCCGAGGAGCTGGAGAAGCTCGGGGTGGACGCCTTCGCCGTTGCCTTCCTGGCGGAGGGCGTGCAACTGCGCATGAGCGGCATCTACCGGCCGGTGCTTATCCTGGGCGGGGTCTATCCCGGCGAGGAGAGGCGCTGCATCGGGTTGAACATCTCCACCGCGCTCTACTCGCTGGAGCAGGCGGCCGCGCTCGACCGGGCGGCCCTGGAGATAAAGTGCTACCGCAAGGCGAAGATCCACCTGAAGGTCGATACCGGCATGGGACGCCTCGGCGTCACCTGGGACAACGTGCCCGAATTCCTCGAGCAGTTGAAGCAGTTCAAGAACCTGGAGATGGAAGGGATCTTCTCCCACTTCGCCAGTGCCGACGAGCTCGATCCGGACGGCCTCGCCTTCACCAAGCTTCAGGCCGAGCGCTTCAACGCCGCAGTCGTCGAGGCGAGGCGCCAGGGATTCGATCCCCGTTATGTCCATGTCGCCAACAGCGCCGCCATTCTCGCCGCCGATCTACCCTTTTGCAACCTGGTACGGCCGGGCATCATCCTCTACGGCGCCGCGCCCAGCCGCGATTTCGCCGATGAAAACTCAGCGTTGCCGGTCATGAAGCTGAAGAGCCGGGTGGCCATGCTCAAATGGGTGGAGCCTGGGACCAGCATCAGCTACGGCAGGCGCTACGTCGCCGACAAGCGTGCGCTCATCGCCAGCGTTCCCGTGGGCTACGCCGACGGTTATTGCCGCAGTCTCACCAACAAGGGTGAGGCGCTGATCCGCGGCCAGCGGGCGCGCGTTGCCGGCACCGTCTGCATGGACTGGATCATGCTCGACGTGACCGATATCGAGGGGGTTGCCGTGGGGGATGACGTGACACTCCTGGGACCCGACCCCATGGGCGACCGCATCTCAGCCGAGGAACTGGCCCAGAAAGCCGGCACCATCCCTTACGAGATCATGTGCGGCATCGCCACCCGCCGCGTGCGCAGGGTGTATATTGGGTAAAGCCAGAACAAAACCTTTGGCCACGGAGAAAATCTGAGAACTTCGGAGAAAGCCAAAGGCTTTTGATTGGTGAAACCAAAAGCAGTTCTCGTTCCTTTGACGCAGATTTCCCCAGATGTTCTCCTTGTGAAAGGTTTTGTTCTGGTTGTTGCCGTTCTCAGATTTCCTCAGATTTTCTCCGTGGCTAACGGTCTTGTTTGTGAATTTGAGTTTAGGGGTGTTTATGACTGACAAGGTACGTCTTACAACGATGGTGCAGGCGGCGGGTTGAGCTGCCAAACTGGGCCCGGCGGGCCTGGAAGATGCCATCCGCGACATAACCCGCTCGGACGACCCCAACCTCATCGTGGGTGTCGAGGGCGCCGAGGATGCGGGGATCTACCGCATAGGGGAAAGCCTTGCCCTGGTGGAGACGACCGACATCATCACGCCGCTGGTGGATGATCCCTTTACCTTCGGCCGCATCGCCGCGGCCAACGCTCTCTCCGACGTCTACGCCATGGGCGGCAAACCGGTGACGGCGATGAACCTCGCCTTCTTCCCGGCCTGCTCGCTGCCGACCCCGGTGCTGGCCGCGATCCTCGCCGGCGGTTCCGATGCGCTCAAGGAGGCGGGTTGCTGCCTGGTCGGCGGCCATACCGTCGAAGACGACGAGCTGAAATTCGGCCTCGCGGTCACCGGCCTCATCGATCCCTCCCGCATCGTGAGAAACTGCACCGCCCGCCCCGGGGACGTCCTCATCCTTACCAAGCCGCTCGGGACCGGCATCGTCTCCACCGCCATCAAGGCGGAGATGATCGACGGCGCCCTGGCACAGGAAGCGATCGGCTGGATGACAGCGCTCAACGCCAAGGCGTGCGAACTGATGGTCGCCTGCAACGCTACTGCCGCCACCGACGTGACCGGTTTCGGTTTCATCGGCCACGCCTGCGAGATGGCGCTCGGCGCCAAGGTAACCTTCCGCATCGAACTCTCCCGGGTGCCCATCATGTCCGGCGTCCCGGCCCTCATCGACGACGGCATGGTCCCCGCCGGCTGCTACCGCAATCGCCAGCATTACGAGTCCCACGTCATCGGCTCCGGCGGCGATGCCTTGCTGCCGCTCTTCGACCCGCAGACCTCCGGGGGACTCCTCATCTCTCTTGCCCCCGACGACGCCCGTGATTTCCTTGCCCGTGCCGATGAGTCCGGCCTCTTCGCCGCAGCGATCGGCGAGGTCGAGCCCGCCGGGGGGAGCGCCATTGTCTTCGTCTAGGGGGCTCGCCGCCGCTTTCGACCTGGGCACCACCACCATAGCTGCGTCGCTTGTCGATCAGGCCACCGGAGAACGGCTGGCCGTCACCGGCGCCATGAATCCCCAGCGCCGCTGGGGAGCCGACGTCCTCGCCCGCCTCACCGCCGGGGAAGATCCCGAAACCCTGCGCGCGATGCAGTCCGTCCTGGCCGCCGAGATGGATCGCATGACCGGTGTGCTGTTGGACCAGGCCGGGGCGTCGCCCGCAGATCTTGTTCAAGTGGCCATCGCCGGCAACCCCTCCATGGAAACCATCGCCCTGGCCCTGCCGGTAGAGTCGTTGGCCCATCCTCCGTTTCGCCCCCTCTTTTCCGCCGGAAAATCCGTAACCACCCTCGACCTTGGCTGGAGCCGCGACTATCCGTGCTACCTGCTGCCGCTTCCGGGCGGGTTCGTCGGCGGCGACCTTCTTGCCTTTCTCTTCGGACTGCCTGAGGCGCCCGCACCCGGAACCCTCTTCCTGGACGTCGGCACCAACGCCGAGATCGCCCTTTTCGACGGCGAGCGTTACCTCGCCACCTCGGCCGCGGCCGGTCCCGCCTTCGAAGGTGGCAACCTCAAGTGCGGCATGGCCGCGCTACCCGGTGCGGTGAGCGGGGTCGAGATAAAAGGGGACAGGCTTCTTTTATTCACCATCGCCGGCGCTCCCCCCTGCGGTATTTGCGGTACGGGCGTCCTGGACACGGTGGCTGCCCTTTTGGAGCAGGGCGTCATCGATCCAACCGGCAGGCTCCTCCCCGCTGCCGAGATCGACTCCAACCTGGGCAACCGGGTGCAGGAGGTGAACGCAATCCCCGCCTTCGTGCTGCACCGGGACGCCAAAAGTTTCGTTTATCTCGACCAGGAGGACATCCGGGCACTGCAGCTCGCCAAGGGGGCGATGCGCGGCGGCATGGAGATCCTCCTGGGCAAGGCGAACCTGTCCATGGACGACGTTGCGCGGGTGGTGCTGACCGGTTCCTTCGGCGCCGTGCTGTCGCCGGATGTGCTAAAAAAGGTTGGAATTTTCAACGAAAAAATGGTAAGAATCACCGGATTTATCAAGGAAGGGGCGCTGGCCGGCGTGGAGCGCGTGCTGGTCGACGCGGATGGCTGCGAACGGATGGAACACCTGGCGCAAAAGGTCCGTGTCATTCCCCTTTCCGGCACACCGCTCTTCGAAAAGCACTTCCTGGCCAATATAGATTTCCCGAAACCCTAAAGACTTTAGCCACGGAGAAAATCTGAGGATATCTGAGAAGGACTGAACCTCTTCTGAAGGTTTTCTCGGATTTTCTCAGATTTTCTCCGTGGCAATTTTGGTTCTACAAAAAGGAGCGAGCAATGGCAAAGATTGGGCGCGCGCTGGTAAGCGTGTCGGAGAAGACTGGAGTGGTGGAATTTTCCCGGGCGTTGGCCGGCTACGGTGTGGAGATCCTCTCCACCGGCGGCACCGCAAAACTGCTGCGTGATGCAGGCATCCCGGTGAAGGACGTCTCCGAGTTCACCGGTTTCCCCGAGATGCTGGACGGCAGGGTCAAGACGCTGCACCCGAAGGTGCACGGCGGCATCCTCGGCATGAGGGAGAACCCGGCGCACGTGGCCAAGATGCAGGAGCACGGCATCGAGCCGATCGACATGGTGGTGGTCAACCTCTACCCGTTCGAGGCGACCGTGGCCAAGGAAGACTGCACCATGGAAGACGCCATCGAGAACATCGATATCGGCGGCCCGACCATGCTCCGTTCCGCTGCCAAGAACAACCGCGACGTTACCGTCATCGTCGACTGCGCCGACTATGCGCTCGTCCTGGACGAGATGAAGGCCAGCGGCGGCAGCGTCTCCCGTGAGACCAACTTCCGCCTCGCCGTCAAGGTGTACCAGCACACCGCCGCCTACGACGGCGCCATCTCCAACTGGCTCGGCGCCCGCACCGGCGAAGGCGTCGCCAAGTACCCGGACACCCTGACCCTGCAGTACCAGCTGGCCCAGGGGATGCGCTACGGCGAGAACCCGCACCAGTCCGGCGCCTTCTACGTCGAGAAGGGGGCCAAGGAGGCTTCCATCTCCACCGCGCGCCAGATTCAGGGCAAGGAACTCTCCTACAACAACATCGGTGACACCGATGCGGCGCTTGAGTGCGTGAAGCAGTTCGACCAGCCCGCCTGCGTCATCGTGAAGCACGCCAACCCCTGCGGCGTCGCCGTTGCCGGCAACATCATGGAAGCTTACGACCTCGCCTACAAGACCGACCCCGAGTCCGCCTTCGGCGGCATCATCGCCTTCAACCGCGAGCTCGACGAGACCACCGCGCGCGCCATCGTGGAGCGCCAGTTCGTCGAGGTGATCATCGCTCCCAAGGTCACCGAGGCCGCCAGCGAGATCGTCGCCGCCAAGAAGAACGTCCGCCTCATGGAGTGCGGCTTCTGGCCCGAGCAGCCCGCTGCCCGCTACGACTTCAAACGCGTCAACGGCGGCATGCTGGTGCAGGATGCCGACCTCGACCTCTTTACCGAGCTCAAGGTGGTGACCAAGCGCGCGCCGACCGACCAGGAGATGGAAGACCTCCTTTTTACCTGGCGCGTCGCCAAGTTCGTGAAGTCCAACGCCATCGTCTACGGTCGCAGCAACGCCACCGTCGGCGTGGGCGCCGGCCAGATGAGCCGCGTCAACTCCGCCCGCATCGCCGCCATCAAGGCCGAGCATGCCGGGATTCCGGTCCAGGGTGCCGTCATGGCCTCCGACGCCTTCTTCCCGTTCCGTGACGGCCTGGACAACGCCGCCAGCGTCGGCGTCACCGCCGTCATCCAGCCGGGCGGCTCCATGCGCGACGCCGAAGTCATCGCCGCCGCCGACGAGCACAACATCGCCATGGTCTTCACCGGGATGAGGCACTTCAGGCACTAATCAATTGACAATTGACAATGGACAATTGACAACGCCTCACCGTCTTTTGTCCATTGTCATTTTTTACAGGGGGCGACAGTTTGCTCTTATTGTCTGTCTTACCTTGTTGTTCGCAGCTAAGGTTTTCGTTGTCAATTGTCAATTGTCCATTGTCAATTGAATAAAGGAGTTTATATGAAGGTATTGGTTGTAGGCAGCGGCGGGCGCGAGCACGCGCTGGTCTGGAAGATCGCCCAGTCCCCGCTGGTGGAGAAGGTGTTCTGCGCACCGGGCAACCCGGGCACGGCGGGGCTGGCTGAAAACGTGGACATCGCCGTGGACAATCTCCAGGGACTGCTCGACTTCGCCAAGAAGGAAGGGGTGGAACTGACCGTGGTCGGCCCGGAACTGCCGCTGTCGCTGGGCCTGGTCGACCTTTTCGAGGAGAACGGTCTCAAAGCCTTCGGCGCCCGTAAGAACGCCGCCATCATCGAGGCGTCCAAGGCGTTCTCCAAGGACCTGATGCAGAAGTACAACGTCCCGACCGCGGCTTACGGCGTCTTCACCGAGGTGCCGGCCGCTATCGATTTCATCGACAAAACCGGGATCCCCATCGTCATCAAGGCCGACGGTCTTGCCGCGGGCAAAGGGGTCATCATCGCCCAGACCCGCGACGAGGCGGTGGAAGCCGTCACCGACATGCTTTCCGGTAACGCCTTCGGTGCCGCGGGCTCCCGCGTGGTCATCGAGGAGTTCCTGAAAGGGGAGGAGGCGTCCTTCCTCGCCTTCACCGACGGCGAGCGCATCATCCCGCTTGCTTCCGCCCAGGACCACAAGGCCGTCTTCGACGGCGACAAGGGCCCCAACACCGGCGGCATGGGCGCCTACTCCCCGGCTCCGGTAGTCACCCCTCTCATCCACGAGAAGGCCATGGCCGAAGTCATGCGCCGCACCGTGGACGGCATGAAGGCGGAAGGTCGCCGCTACCAGGGCGTTCTCTACGCGGGCCTCATGATCGACGGCGACTCCGTCAAGACCCTCGAGTTCAACGCGCGCTTCGGCGATCCGGAGTGCCAGCCGCTTCTGATGCGCATGAAGTCCGACATCGTCCCCATCCTGATGGCCGTCGCCTCCGGCAGCCTGGAAGGGGTCGAAATCGAGTGGCACGACAAGGCCGCGGTCTGCGTGGTGCTGGCGGCGGAAGGCTATCCCGCCGACTACAGGAAGGGCGACGTCATCGAGGGGCTTGCCGAGGCGGCCAAGGTCGAGGACCTGGTCGTGTTCCATGCCGGCACCAAGGCAAGCGGCGACGCCATCGTCACCAACGGCGGCCGTGTTCTCGGCGTCACCGCCCTCGGTGCCACCGTCAAAGAAGCGATTGATCGCGCCTACAGCGGCGTGAAGCTCATCACCTGGCCCGGCATGCACCACAGAAAAGACATCGGCGCCAAGGCCATGAACCGTTAAACCAAATCCAAAACCATTGGCCACGGAGAAAATCTGAGAACTTCGGAGAAAACAGAAAAATCATTAGCCACGGAGGCAATCTGAGGAAGTCTGCGAAAACCACTTCTTTTGCTTTAAACAAGACTTGGTTCTCTCAGGTGTTCTCCGATTTGCTCCGTGGCTACCGGTTTTAAAGGTTTTACCCGTTAGTATTTTTTGCAGTTCTCAGATTTCCTCAGATTTTCTCCGTGGCCAATGGTTTTATTTTTTTCTTCAAGGAGAAACTATGTCTAATCCGACCGTTTTGATTCTGATGGGAAGCGACTCCGACCTGACCACCATGGAGGAGACGGCCAGGGTTCTTACCGAATTCGGCGTCCCCTACGAGATGCACGTTTCCTCGGCACACCGCTCCCCCGCCAAGACCTCCAAGCTCACCCGCGAGGCGGAAGGGCGCGGCATCCAGGTCATCATCGCCGCAGCCGGCATGGCCGCCCACCTGGCCGGCGTCGTCGCCGCGGAAACGCCGCTCCCCGTCATCGCCGTCCCCATGCCGGGCGGGGCACTGAACGGCGTGGACGCGCTCTATGCCATGGTGCAGATGCCCGGCGGCATGCCGGTCGCCACCATGGCCATCGGTAAGGCGGGCGCCAAGAACGCAGGTCTGCTCGCGGTGCAGATGCTCTCCCTGTCCTGCCCCGAACTGCGCGGGAAGTTCGTCGCCTACAAGACGCGCATGGCCGAAGAGGTGGAAGAAAAGGACCGGGCGCTGCAGGCCGCACTGCAGAAGTGATGCCCGTTTGCAGTTGATTTTCCTTGACAATGAGCCCCGGTTTGTATACCTTCGGCCCGTTTTCAGTCTCAAAAAAATGGAGGGAACACTCATGAAAAAGGTTTTCGCTGCAGTAGCTCTGACCCTCGCCTTTGCCTTTACCGCAATGGCCGCTGATTCCGTCGTTTACCCCGCAAAAATGGGCAACGTCACCTTCAACCACAAGGCTCACCAGGGCAAAAACGAGTGCAAAGTCTGCCACGGCGACGGCGCACCGACCAAGATCGCTATCAACAAGGATGCGGCACACGGCAAGGCTTGCAAAGAGTGCCACGCTGCCAAGGGCGGCCCGACCAAGTGTGGTGAGTGCCACAAGAAGTAATCTCCCTTACGGGAAGCAAATTGCAGAGTTAGGGGTAACAGGTTCGCCTGTTACCCTTTTTTTTGTCTGGTTGTGTATTCGTAATTTTTGTTTTGCGCTTATTGACAATTTGTCTATAATGGCAAACCTGCTACGACAGCTGTACATAACCTTACCGGGAGACGGCCTTGACAACGACGAACAAACGAGGATTTGCACAAGAGGTTTGGGATTTCTTCTGTTCCTTGAAACTTTCCATTTTCCTGCTGATCGGGCTCGCGCTGGTATCGATCATCGGCACCGTCATCCAGCAGGGGCCGCAGCGTGAATACCTGGCGACTCTCTCTGAGACGAAGATCCGCCTGTACAGTGCCCTGGGCTTCTTCGATATGTACCACTCCTGGTGGTTCATCCTCCTGCTGTACCTGCTCACCCTCAACCTGATCTGCTGCTCCATCAAGAGGCTGCCGCGCGTCTGGAAGGTCGTTTCCGAGCCGGTCCTGGTCATGGACGACAACTTCGAGAAGTCGCTGCCCAACGTCAAGGACCTGAAGCTCAAGGGTTCCAAGGATGAGCTCAAGTCGCGCATGGAGGCATTCCTGCGCAGCGAGTTCGCCGCACCGGTCGTCACCGAGAAGGACGGCGAGTACCACCTCTTCGCGCAGAAGAGCCCCTGGTGCCGCCTCGGCGTCTACGTGGTGCACCTCTCCATCATCGTCATCTTCATCGGGGCCCTGATCGGCTCCTTTGCCGGTTACAAGGCCTACACCAACATCCCCGAGGGTGGCGCCGTTTCCCAGGTGCAGACCCAGAGCGGCAAGATGATCCCGCTGGGCTTCGAGGTCCGCTGCGAGAAGTTCACCGTTTCCTATTACGACACCGGCGCGCCGAAAGAATTCAAGAGCATCCTGACCGTCATGGAGAACGGCAAACCGGTGCCGGGCTTCCAGAGCCGCCCGATCATCGTCAACGATCCGCTTACCTACAAGGGGATCACCTTCTACCAGTCCAGCTTCGGGCAGTCCGACGAGGGTTCGCTCTACCACCTCACCGTGCGTGATCGCAAGGGGGGCGCGCCGGTCAAGCTGAACGCCCGTCAGGGCGAGCGCATCGCACTTCCCGGCGGGGCCTTCCTCTCCGTGATGGAAGCGACCATGGATGTACGTCCCTTCATGAGGGGCTTCGACGGTCCGGGTGCACAGGTTGAGTTCACCCCGGCCGGCGGCAACCCGCAGCCGTTCGTGATCCTCTCCGACAAGTACGAGTCCTTCAACGCGCAGCACGGCGGCGACCTGCTGATCACCTTCGACGGTATGGACCAGAAGTTCTACACCGGCCTGCAGGTGGCGCACGACCCGGGCGTCTGGGTGGTGTGGTTCGGTTGCTTCCTGATGGTGGTGGGTATCTGCATGGCGTTCTTCATGTCCCACAAGCGGGTGTGGGCACGCGTTACCGATTCCGGGGTCACCCTGGGCGGTTCCGCCAGCAAGAACCCGGCAGGCTTTGAGATCTGTTTCGATGACCTGGTCGAGAAAGTCGGCAAGGCTTAACAGGATAAAAACCATAACGGGGCTTGCCCCATGCCGCTCTAACTGAACGTCCGGAGGGTAATATCGATATGTCCAGTTCTATGCTTTTCAACGTGACCATGGTTATCTACATGGTCTCCACCTGCATATTCTTTGCGTTCCTCGCCTCGCGCGCCAAGGCTGTGGGGCTTGCCGGTACCTATGCCGCTCTTTTCGGATTCCTGGTTCAGACCGCCGCCATCGGGCTGCGCTGGAAGGAGTCCTACGAACAGGGGCACGGCCACGCGCCGCTGTCCAACCTGTTCGAGTCCGTGGTCTTCTTCTCCTGGACCATCGTTCTCATCTTCCTCATCATCGACTTCAAGTACAGGTACCGCGCCATCGGCTTCTTCGTCATCCCGTTCGCGCTGTTCGGCATGGCCTGGGCGCAGCTCGGCCTGGACAGCGGCATCGAGCCGCTGGTCCCGGCGCTGCAGAGTAACTGGCTCATGTACCACGTCATCACCTGCTTCCTTGGCTACGCCGCCTTCGCGGTCGCCTGTGGCATCTCGATCATGTACCTGATCCGTGAATCCATTGAAAAAGGTGGCGGCAACGTCCAGGCCGGCGGCCTGCTCTCCATGTTCCCGTCCATCAAGATCCTGGACGACCTGAACTACAAGGCGATCATGATCGGCTTCCCGCTGCTCTCCCTCGGCATCATCACAGGCGCCGCCTGGGCCAACTACGCCTGGGGTACCTACTGGAGCTGGGACCCGAAGGAGACCTGGTCGCTGATCGTATGGTTCGTGTACGCCGCGTTCCTCCATGCCCGCATCACCCGCGGCTGGGTCGGGCGCAGGGCCGCCATCCTTTCCGTGATCGGCTTCGCCGCCACCATCTTCTGCTACCTGGGGGTCAACCTCTTCCTTTCCGGCCTGCACAGCTACGGGAAGTAGTTCCCTCATAAGGTAAACCGATCGATGCGACACTCCCTCGCGGCATATCTTTTGGCAACAGCACTGTACCTGCTCTGCGTCGGCGTCACCCTCACTCCGGGTGACGCCCTCGCGGAGCCGTTCAAGTGCAGCATCTGCCACAAGGATCTGATCCGGGGGAGTGTGCCGCATAAGCCGGTTGCCTCCGGCCGCTGTCTGGACTGCCACCAGCAGTTCAACGACAACCACCCCCTGGACAAGGACAGCATGGGGTTCAAGGTCAAAAAGGAAAAACTCTGCGCCACCTGTCACGGCCACCTGGTCCAGAAACCGGTGCTGCACAAACCGGTCGGCCTCGGCCAGTGCACCAACTGCCACATGGCCCATAGCGCCGAGGTGAAGTCGCTTCTGAAGGATCCTTCCCCCGCGCTTTGCTTCCGCTGCCATCCCCAGAATCATTTCACCGGCGCCTTTACCCACAAGCCGGTAGCCGACGGCGATTGCCTTGCCTGCCACGACGCGCACCAGTCCGAGAGCAAGTCCCTGCTCAGAAAGCCCGGCAGCGAGCTTTGCTTCATGTGTCACGACCGCAAGATCGCCATGGGCAAGTCCGTACACCAGCCGGTGCGTAACGGCGACTGCGTCAACTGCCATCAGATCCACGGCGGCCCTTACCGTAAGCTGCTCAAGGACGATTATCCCACGGTCCTGTACAAGCCTTTCAGCTACGACGCCTTCCCGATCTGCTTCCGCTGTCACGACCCCAAGCTCGTCGCTGCGGAAACCACCGACCGGTTCACCAAGTTCAGAAACGGCGAGCGCAACCTGCATGCGGTTCACGTCAACAAGACCAAGGCCCGTTCCTGCAGGGTGTGCCACAATCCGCATGCCGAGCAGCAGGAGCGCCTGATCTATCCCAAGGCGGAAGGATTCGGAACGTGGGACATCCCGATCCGTTTCGAAGCCACCCCCACCGGCGGCGGCTGTTCCGTCGGTTGCCACAGGACCTTGCGCTACGACCGGGTGAAAGCCATTGAACAGCAGTAGCCAACCTCCGACGTCTCCCCACCCAGGTCACGCTCCCTTTCCCGCCTGCGTACAGGTCCACTGATGCTGCCGAAGTTTTCGATCATAATCCCGGTGAAGCCGGGCGGGGAGGTGCGCGCGCTCGCGGGGCTTGCCAAGGCGACCTATCCCGACGACCTCTTCGAGGTGCTGGTTGCCTACGGTTGCCAGCCGAGCGTGCAGCGGAACACGGCGGCGCGCGAGGCCCGTGGTGAGATCCTCTATTTCCTGGATGACGATTCCGGCGTGGCGCCCGAGTTTCTCGACCGCGCGGCAGGGCACTACCAGGAAGAGAATGTGGCCGCGGTCGGTGGCCCCTCGCTTACCCCGGCCACCGATTCCCCCCTGCAGCGGGCCATCGGCATCGCCTTTGCCTCCGCAGTCGGCGGCGGCGGCGTCCGCAATCGCTATAGGAAGGTCGGTTCGGCCCGTTACAGCAGCGACAACGAACTGATCCTGTGCAACCTGAGCTTTCGGCGCGAGATCTTCCTGGCGCACGAGGGGCTGGACGAGCGCCTTTATCCCAACGAGGAAAACGAGCTGATGGACCGGCTGCAGCGGGAGGGGCACCAGTTGGTGCACGACCCCGAGCTCGCGGTCCAGCGCAGCCAGCGTCGTACCTACCGCGCCTACCTCCGGCAGATGTACGGCTACGGGCGCGGCCGCGGCGAGCAGACCCTGATCGCAGGGACCTTGAAGCCGATCACGCTTGCGCCGTCGCTTTTCCTGCTGTACGCGTTGGTGGTGCCTTTGCTGGGAGTCCCGCTGCTTAACCTGCCGCTTTTGGCGTACGCCCTCATCGTGTTGCTGGCGTCGTTGCAGGGAAGCCTGACCGGGAAGGATGCAGCCCTTTTTCCCCGCCTTTTGTTGGTGTACCCGACGCTGCATCTGGTTTACGGGGCCGGTGTCATTCGCGGTCTGCTCCGTCCCCGGTACCGCGGCGGCAAGCAGACCCACTGGGATGTCGAAGTGAGCCGCGTCAAACCTTTTGGTGAAGCCGTCCAACCTGGCGGTGATGCCGTTCAACGTTCAACGTTCAACGTTAACGGCAATCCTCCGATTTTGGGGAGGCATCCCGGCGGCGTGTGACCTAAATAACGGGTTACTGATCTAGCTGTCGCGGAGCAATTGAAGCGAAGACGGCTGGCCGTGTCGAACGTTGAACATTGAACGTTGAACGGTTGTTGGCAGCTGCGAAGACCATGCAATGCAATTAACGTAGAACATAGAACGTAGAACATGTTCTCGGTTTTTAGGGAGACGAAAGTGGATCTGAGCATAGTAGTTCCGATATACAACGAGGAAGACAACATCCCGATCCTGCACGAGCGGATCAGCGACGCGCTGATCGACACCGGGCTGGAATACGAACTGATCCTGGTTGATGACGGTTCTTCCGACAACTCGTATCCGGCTTTGAAACGCCTGTCGTCGAAGGATGACCGGGTCAAGGTCATTCGCCTGCGCCGCAACTTCGGTCAGACGGCAGCGATGGCCGCCGGCTTCGATTCCGCGTCGGGCAGGGTAGTGGTTCCCATGGACGGCGACCTGCAGAACGATCCGCTCGACATTCCCCTGCTTTTGCAGCGCATCGACGAGGGATACGACGTCGTGTCCGGCTGGCGCAAGGACCGCAAGGACACCTTCGTAAACCGCAAGCTCCCCTCCATCCTGGCCAACTCGATTATCTCGAAGATGACCGGCGTGCATCTGCACGACTACGGCTGCACCCTGAAGGCCTACCGGCGCGAGGTGCTTGACGATGTTAACCTGTACGGCGAGATGCACCGCTTCGTCCCGGCGCTCGCGCACCAGGTCGGCGCCCGGGTCACCGAGATGCCGGTTCGCCACCACGAAAGGCTGCACGGCAAGAGCAAATACGGCATCTCCCGCACCATGAAGGTGATCCTCGATCTGATGACGGTGAAGTTCCTGTTGAGCTACTCGACCAAGCCCATCCAGCTCTTCGGCCGCTGGGGGATCTACACCCTGTGTGCAGGGTTCCTGAGCGGTGCCGTCACGGTCTATATGAAGTTCTTCGAGAACACCAGCATGAACCGCAACCCGCTGTTGATCCTGACCGCGTTCCTGCTCTTCATGGGGGTCCAGTTCATCGTACTGGGACTTCTGGCGGAACTGAGCGCCCGCACCTACTACGAGGCGCAGGGCAAACCGATCTACAACATCAAGGAAAAGATCAACTTTGCCTGACACTACGCTGCGCGTACTGGTGCTGGCGCCGACCCCGTTCTTCGCGGACCGCGGCTGCCACGTCCGCATCCTTGAGGAAGCGCGGGCGGCCATTGCCTGCGGGGCGGATGTGCGCCTGGTCACCTACCACATCGGGCGCGACGTCCCCGGCGTCCGTACCGATAGGATCGCCGGGTTCTCCTGGTACAAAAAGCTGGAGGCCGGCCCTTCCTGGGTGAAGCCCTTCCTCGACGTTCAACTCCTCTTCAAGGCCTTCCAGGTCGCGCGGGAGTTCAAGCCGCACGTCATTCACGCTCATCTCCACGAAGGTGCCTTCTTCGGTGCGTTCCTCAAGATGCTGATCCGTGTCCCCATGCTGTTCGACTGCCAGGGGAGTCTCACCGCCGAGATTACCGACCACGGCTTCGTCAAGCCCGGCTCCCTTTTGCAGCGCTTCTTCGCCACCCTCGAGCGCTGGATCAACCGCAGCTCCGACTTCATCGTCACCAGCGCCAGTCCCACCGTCGATCTGCTGCTGAAGGATGGCGTGCCGAAGGACCGGGTACGGGCTCTGATCGACGGCGTCGACACCGACGTCTTCGCACCGCAGCCCAAAGCGGAGATCCGTGCGCGGCTGGGACTTCCCGAGAAGCGTCCTGTCGTCGCGTACCTCGGGCTGATGAATAGCTACCAGGGAGTGGATCTCCTTTTGGAAGCGGCTGCCTATCTGAAGGGGCAGGGGGCGAAGATCCACTATCTAATCATGGGATTCCCAGACGCGGCCTATCGCGAGAAGGCCGAGGCGATGGGGATCGCCGACATCATCACCTTCACCGGCAGGATCCCGTACGATGAGGCGCCGCTGTACCTGAGTGCCGGCGATCTTGCCGTCTCCCCCAAAGTTTCCCTCACCGAAGCCAACGGCAAGCTTTTCAACTACATCGCCTGCGGCCTTCCCACCGTCGTATTCGACACCCCCGTCAACCGTGAGATTCTCGGAGACGCCGCGCTGTACGCCAAGTTCGGCGATGCCGCAGACCTGGCCGGAGCCATCGGCCGGCTGGCAGGCGACCGCGAACTTCGTGAAGATCTCGGAGCCGAAGGGCGCGAGCGCGCAGTCAAGCTGCATTCCTGGCAAGCCCGCGGCAAAGACCTCGCCGGCATCTACCAAAACCTGAAAACCCAAAACCGTTAGCCACGGAGAAAATCTGAGAACATCTGAGAAAACATTTCCGGATGTAACGCAGAAATTTCCCATGTAATGATTACATGGTCCTTTGTAATGGTTACATGGGACCTTGTAACGGTTACATTGCCTCCTTCAGCGGCTGCATGTCCCCTTGCGATGACCGCATAGGCCCCTTTCACGCGTTTTTTCTGATTTTTACCGCTGCATTTCTCGTTGTAGCGGTTGCATTCCCTCATGAAGGCGCCGCATTCGGGCCAAATGTGACAATATTGCCCCATGTAACGATTGCAGGAGCCCATGTAACCGTTACATAGCCTCATGTAAGCGTTACAAGCCGTAAAACCATTTAAGTCAAAAGCAGTTACGCAAAGCACACGGAGTATGCGCAAAGAACGGGTAGAAAACCATGCAAGCGGGTAAAGGCTTTTTGCCTCCCCCTCGAATCAGGGTCTCCTTTGCGTTCATCGCGAATACCTTGAGTTCTTTGCGCAACCGCTTTCAGCTTCAAATCAGATCCAAAGCAGTTACGCAAAGCACGCGGAGGACGCGCGAAGAACGTGAAGAAAACCTTGATGCCGGTGGTAAAGGCTTTTTGCCTTCCCATAAAAAGGATTTCCTTTGCGTTCATCGCGGATGCCTGGCGTTCTCTGCGTAACCGCTTGTTCATGGTTTTCTTTTTTTGTTGAAAAGGTCCAGCGTTTGTACTACTGTTCAGCTCATGAACGGTGACGACGAAAAGGTTTTAGATACTTATCGCTCTTTTCTCCTCCTCTCGGAGATCTCCGGTGACCAGCAGCTCTCGCAACGCGAGCTGGCGAAACGCCTCGGTATCGCCTTGGGACTGGTCAACTCCTACCTGAAGAACTTGGTAGCCAAAGGGTTCGTCCGGGTCAACAACTTCCCCAAGAACCGTTACGCCTACCTCCTCACCCCCAAAGGTTTCGCCGAAAAAAGCCGCCTTGCCTACCAGCACCTGAGCTACTTCTCCGGCCTCTACACGGTTGCCCGTCAGGATTACCTGAAGCTGTTCAAGTCCATGTCGGCGCACGGGGTCAAGCAGGTAGCCTTCTGCGGCATCGACGAAGTCGCCGAGATCGCTTACCTCTCGTTGAAGGAAGCCGGAATGGAGCTGACGGTGGCGATGGACGCCGAGGCGGCCGGACGGAAGTTCTTTGACAAGTCGGTGGTAACCCCGGCGATCGGTCTGTTGTCCGGCAACCACAATATAGTTATTACCTCGATGAAGCGAGGCGATGCTCTGCGCGAGGAATTGCTGCGCATGGGCGTGACCCCCGAACGGATCCACCAGGCGGGGCGGAGCTGACATGTCCGGCGTATCGAGCAAAAGCTTAAAGGTCGTCTTCAGAGCCGATTCCTCAGTGGACCTCGGTGCCGGTCACGTCATGCGCTGCCTCACCTTGGCGGCCGCATTGCGCGAGCGCGGCTGTGCGGTCTCTTTTATCAGCCGTGATCTCCCCGGGAACATCTCCGCTAATGTCGAGGCCGCCGGCTACCCCGTGTTCCGCATTCCAGTTGAGAAGATTCCTACCCCTGACGTGCCCTTTGCCTTGGATGTACCGGCGGACATCGCCCGGACCGCCGAGATTCTGCGGCAGGAGCAGGACGTCGACTGGCTGGTCATTGACCATTACGGCGTGGATGAATCATGGGAAACGCCCTTGCGTTCGCTGGTCGGCAAAATCATGGTGATCGACGATGTTGCCAACCGCCGCCACGACTGCGACCTCCTGCTGGACCAGAATCTCTATGAGAACATGGAGTCGCGTTACGACGGGCTGGTGCCGGAGCATTGCACGAAGTTTCTCGGACCTCGCTACGCCCTGCTTCGTGATGAATTCGTACAGGCGCGCCGCTCTTTGCGGGAGCGAGACGGTTCCGTCAAGCGCATCCTGATCACCTTTGGCGGCGGGGATGCCAGCAATGAGACAGCCAAGGCCCTGGAGGCGTGGCGCACGGTGGGGCGCGACGACATATCGGTTGATGTCGTCGTCGGTGGGGCCAATCCGCACCGGGAGCAGTTGCGGCAGTTATGTGCCGGACTCCCTAACGTCTCGTTCCATTGCAACGTGAACAACATGGCCCAAATGATGGCCGCAGCCGATCTCGCCATCGGCGCCGGCGGCAGCACCACTTGGGAGCGCTGCTTCCTTGGTCTCCCTTCAATCACCCTCATCGTCGCCGACAATCAGGCCGCGACCACCACTGCCGTCGGCGTGCAGGGAGCGACGCTCAATGTGGGATGGTACGAGGACGTCGATTCAACTGGTTTGGCGGGAATCATAAGACGGGTGCTGAGTGATCCGAAGGCATTGCTGGAGATGACGGCATGCGGCTTCGCTCTTATGGGGGGGGCAGCCTCGACGGGAGCTGCTCTTCTGGCACAGATCCTTTGTGACACGTCTTTGAAGGGTGCGGGTACCTCGGCGAAATGACTATAGCATCGACTACCGAGCCATTCTTTCTTGCAACGACTGCGCAGGAAGCTTTCTGGGATACGGAGAAGCGGATTGTCTTTCTGGGCGAATGGTGCCGGCTCTTCAGCAGGAAAGAATACTGGCAAACTCTTGACGCTACCGTTGCGCAAAGTCCCTACCAGACGCTGGCTGCGGTCGAGCATTACTACGCCTGCGCCTCCGAGATCTGTGAAGAGCTGTTGACTGCTTTGACAGAGGCTTTGAACGAGATCCACGGCACGTCTCACTCGCTGCGCTTTTGGCGCATCGTGATCGGACCATGGCTCTTCTACTACGTGCACACCAACCTGGACCGGTTCGTGCGCATCAAGGACGTTTTCGCGCAACACCCGGACCTGACCACAGTTGCACTTTCTGAACAGTCCTTTGTAGTACCGCGTGACACCATGGAGGCTGTAGACCTCTGCAAGACGGATCTGTTCAACCTGCAGCTTTACAGCCGGGTCTTCACCTTTTTGGGCCATGACTTCCCTACGGTGGAGGCCCCAGAGTTACCACAGGCAGCCAAGCAGACCTCAAAAGAGAAACTGACAACGCGTCTCTTCCTATTGAAAGCAGCCAACTTTGCGGTTAAGAAGGCATGCACCGCAATCAAGGACAGGCCGGGGATCCTGTACAAGAGTTCCTACTTCTCTCCAGACGTTGAACTGCAGCTGTTTTTGAGAACGCGCGGCAAGTTCCGGCCGGTCGGCAGAAAGCCGGTCAGAGGGGCCGTCGGGCCTACTGACAGCACCCTGCGCGGACGCTTGGCGTCGTACCTCCCGGCCGGTGACGATTTCAGGGCTTTTCTGCAACAGGTGGTTCCGCTCGACCTTCCGCGCTGTTTCCTTGAGGGATTCAGAGAATTGGCTGACGAGGCTTCGCAATATCCGTTAAATCCCACGGCGGTCTTTTCCTCTAATGCCTACTTCTACGATGAGGCCTTCAAGGTCTGGGCGGGCGCCAGTGCGGAAAAGGGAGCTTTGCTGCTGGGATCACAGCATGGCGGCAACTATGGTGTCGCGAAGTGTCTGAAACCTCAGGAGCACGAAGCAGCTATCTGCGATCGGTACTATTCATGGGGCTGGCACGACGATGGCCACCCTGTCGTGACCCCCTTTCCTGCCGCGAAGCTGACCGGGCGCAGGACGATTGGCGCTGACAATAGCAAAAAAAGGATCTTGCTCGCCTCGACGGCAAGCTTTAGATACCTCGTCCAGTTCCCGTTTTTGCCAGAGTACTTCGACGACTATTTGGCATGGCAGCAACTGTTCTGCGCCACCCTCGATGAGGGACGCCGTAAGGACCTTTCAGTCAGGCTATTGGCGGAAGACCTTGGCTGGGACCTCAAACACCGCTGGAGGGCAGCTTTTCCGGAGGTGTACCTGGAAGAGGAGGGCGCCAGTGCCAACTTCTCTGACAGCCTGGCTGCGTGCCGTCTTTTCATTGCCGACCATGTTTCAACAACTTACATAGAGGCGCTTTCCGCCAACAAGCCCACAGTTATGTTTTTCAACCGTGAGAGGTATTCGGTCCGAGGCGAAGCGCAGCGCAATTTGGACCTGTTACGGAAAGCCGGCATCCTGCATGATACACCGCAGCAGGCGGCCCAAGTTGTGAACGAAGTCTACGCCGATGTGGAAATCTGGTGGAACCAGCCTGAAAGACAGCGGGCACGACAGGAGTTCTGCAACGTGTTTGGCCGGACGTCCCATGACTCGGTCTCCTTGTGGAGTCGGGAATTTCTCTCAATCTTCAATGCAGGGTTAAAGGCTAGATAGGAATAGTGTGAGTGAGCATTCCCTAAAAAGCAGGTTTAAATTCAAGCTATTCAGTAATATCACAGGCGTACTGCTCGGCCTGATTACCATGGCCTTTATCCCACGTGCTCTTGGGCCCGAAAACTTCGGCAAGTTTGAGTTCATTACGAACAACTTCAAACTGATCCTCGACACCGTAACGCTCCAAGTGCCAGTGGCCTTTTTCAACTGGGTGTCGCGCAAGGGGCATAAAGAAGAGACAGACGTCGCCTCAGGCGTAACACTGTATTTTTCGGTAATTGCCGCAGTAGTCTTTGCGCTCTTCATAGCGACGACCGTTCTCACCGGGACCCACTCGCTGCTCTGGCCGGGGGTTGATGCTCCTTACCTGTGGGAAGCCTTCCTGTTCACCGTAATCGTCTTTCTCTACCAGTTGCTGGTTTTTCTGGCCGATGGAATGTCACTAACGGTCGGGTTGGAGCGGATCAGGCTTTTGCAAAACGTGTTGAAGGCTGCGATCCTGCTGGGGCTGGTCCTCGTGGGCGTGATGAACCTGCATAGTTATTTTTTGGGGCAGATTGCGGTCATGGCGCTGAGCGTTCTGCTTTCGGCCTTCTGGCTCAGAAAGCAGAACGCCTGTGACGGGCGCGCTCTTGCGGTTTGGACATTCAACCGGAGTGATATACGGGATTACTGGTCTTTCGCATGGCACTACGCGAAGCCGCTCACTATTCTCATGGCTGGTGGATTTCTCTTTCTCTACTTCGACCGCTGGTTTCTACAGTTGATCGGTGGTTCTGTGCAGCAAGGGTATTTCGGGATTTCAGACCGGCTTGGAGCTATAGCCTTCGTCTTTACCAATGCCATGACGCCCCTGTTGACCCGCGAGTTTGCGTTTGCGCACGAAGAGAAAAACACAGAGAGGCTGGTCCGACTCTTTGACAGAATCAAGCTTTTCCTCTTCATTGCCGCTGTGATCAGCTGTTTCCTTTCTGCCGAGAGCGAGACTATCATCAAGTTAATAGGGGGCGACAAGTTCAGAGGGGCGGCGATGCCGATTGCAATCATGGCCCTGTACCCGATACATCAGACGTTCGGGCAACTAAGCGGTGCATTGCTGATGGCGACTGGGCAGACGCGACTGTATTCACGTATCGGCCTGTTCATGTTGATCGGTAGCGTACCCATCACCTACTTTTTGTTGGCTCCCTCGAATTTTGCCGTGCCCGGGTTAGCCATGGGGGCAAGTGGCTTGGCGTTGAAGATGCTTTTGGTGCAGTTTTTTGCCACCAATATGCAACTTTTCTGCAATACCCGTTACCTCGGCATCTCCTACGCCAAGTGGCTTGCGTATCAACTCAGCATGATCCCTGCGGTGTACCTAACTGCTAAAGCGACATCACTTATTTCTGAGGCTGTTGCGAGCAGCTTCTTTGCCGATCGGGCCGACGACATCTTTGCGAATGGCGTTGCCTTCGTCGGTTCGGGCCTCGTCTACTGCACCGCGCTGCTTGGCATAATATTCCTGGTGCCGCGGATAGCCGGATTGTCGCGTCACGAGATAAGTGCCTTTAAGCTGTCGGCCTTGTTTAAGGCTTAGGTTTCAGTTGGTCTCGCCATGAGGGGCGTCCAGAAGTGATCGTGTGCTGAATGAATTGCTGAAAATAAGTAGATTCAACAGGGCTGGTGACAGGTATGAATAAACTTAGGAAGTTTTTCCACTTTCATGTTGTGACTAAGGTGGCTGTTGATTATCGATTCCTCCGGGCTCGATTTTTCCTCTACTTCTTCAACCTAATCCCAGACTTTTATACTCTGTCCCCCCTGCGAAACATCTTCTTGAAATGGGGAGGGGCTAGTATATCCATCATGGACGCGTACGTACGTTCCCCGCTTTGGTGTTCCGACCTTAGTCATTTGCGAATAGGTAGAGGTGTATTCATGAATATCGGGTGTCGCATCGAGGGTGCGGCACCAGTTGTTATAGGTGACCGCTGCCAGGTAGGCCCCTTTTGCTGTTTTGAGAACGTGAACCATACCGAAACTGGAGACCAGGCTCTTCCTGTATCAATCGGGGCGGGAGTCTGGATTGGAGCACGAGCGGTACTTACCCCCGGCACAGAGATTGGTGATTGTTCCGTAATAGCTGCGGGAGCCGTCGTCACAAAAAAAGTACCCGGCGGCGAGTTGTGGGGTGGTGTCCCTGCACGAAAGATTAGAAACACTCCCCCTGTTCAGTGATGTGACAATGAAGATCATCCTTTTTACCGAAAATTACTATCGCGGGGGGCTCGACACCTTCACTGCGACCCTTATCAATGCCTGGCCTGATGATGATGAGTTCGTCTTAGTTTCGAATAGGGAATATCCTGGGGCCGACGCAGTCGGGGATAGACTCAGAAGACCCTGCAGCTTCGTCGCCTATGACTTCACTACGTACGCCGGTTGGGCTCACTACACGAGGAAAAATCGAGTAGTGAATGCTGTACGGCTCGCTGCGTCTCCGCTGCTGCGTTACCTGTTTCTGGCTCATGAGGTGATTCTTCTGCGTAAGCTGTTCGCACAGCTTCAGGGAGAACGCTTGTTGATAATAAATGGCGGTTACCCAGGAGGAGACGCTTGTCGCGCGGCCGGTATTGCGTGGGGATTGTTCTCTGGCAAGCCATGTAGCATCCACAGCTTCCACAGTCTTGCCACGAGTTCACGCCTCTACACGAGAGCCCAGGAAAATGCCGTGGATGCCATACTGGTGAAAAAGACAAAAGCGTTTGTCACTGTGTCGCAGGCTGCTGCCGCATCGATGTCTGTCCGGGATAAAATCCCAATGGACAAGGTGAGTTACATCTACAACGGAATTGAAGGCCCCCTTCAAGAGGCCGTGGCTGAGAGAGAGTTTGACATCCGCCGAGACCTTGGCCTAAGTAAAGCTGCTCCGCTCTGCCTTATGCTTGGTGCTTATCATCCGCATAAAGGACACGCCTTCCTGCTGGAGGCGTTCCGAGTTGTCATGGATGCAATTCCACAGGCACATTTTCTGATGTGCGGATATGGTAATAAAGAAGAAGTCGCAGTGGTTCAGAGCGAGGTGGATCGTCTCGGCTTGGCTGGCAGGGTGCACTTGCTAGGCTTCAGAGACGATGCAATGGAGCTTCTCGCGCAGTGCGATGTTCTTTTGGTCGGATCGCAGGAATTCGAGTCCTTCGGCCTGACATGCGTAGAAGCGATGGCACGTCGCGTGCCGGTGGTGGCAACCAAGGTCGGGGGATTGCCGGAAGTCGTTGTGGACGGTGAGGGGGGATTCTGTACCGAGCGCGACGATGTTGATTCCTATGCGGCACACGTAATAAACTTGCTGCGGGACGAGAAGTTGCGTAAAGAGCAGGGCGAAAAGGGGTTTTCCCGATACCTGCAGCACTTCACAGCGCAGAGAATGGCTCGGGAGTACGCAGAGCTGCTAAAGAGTGAGTGAGTTTGTACTTCACAGGTAAGGAAGCTAAGAGACCGTGAGTAATTCCATTAAATTCAGCGTTGTTATTCCTGCCTATAATGCGGCGCCCTTCATAGAAAAAGCTTTGGATTCGGTCAGAAACCAAAGCTACCCCGCGTTTGAGGTTTTAATCACGGACGATGGGTCAAAAGATGATACCGGCGAAGTTGTCAGACGGTACGCCGAGAAGCATCCATCTTTTCCAGTGTGTTACGCTCGACAGGAAAACAAGGGGATCGGCGGTGCACGGAACAACGGTTTGTTTAGAGCTGCCGGTGACTTTATTGCCTTTCTTGACGCTGATGACCTGTGGTATCCTGCAAAGCTCGAAAAAATTGCCCAGTTTGCGCTACAAAATCGGACCCTTGACGTGATTTACCACGACGAGGTTGAGACCTCCTCGGATGGGACTAAAAGGATTCTTCATTATCATCCCCTACGGGACCCCGTTTTTGAGCACCTGCTGTTTGTGGGGAACCAGTTGTCGACATCCGCGACTTCGGTGCGGCGGGAACTGGCGCAATCAATAAGCGGCTTCTCCGAAAGCCCCGAATTCAATAGCGCCGAAGACTACGAGTTCTGGCTCCGTTTGGCTAAGGCTGGAGCACGCTTTGGTCATCTCTCAGAGGTACTGGGCGAATATCTCAGAGTGGAGGGATGTGTCACTTCGCGTATCGAGTACCATCACGGCAACGTGTTCAATGTCGTAAATCACCACCTGGATCAGTTGTCGCAGGAGAAAGCCTATCCCGAGTCCTTGCTGCGCAGGGTGTACAAGACCCGGCGTGGGCAGAACCGTTTCATTCTCGGTATGGAGTACTGCAAACTTGGTGAGTTCAGGCGTGCATTGAACAACTATCTCGAGGCTCTGGCGTTGCGCCCCTTCTGGTGGAAGACGTACGCGGCGCTACTTCAATTGTTGCTGAAAGCGATCAGGGGCTAGAGACCATTGAAAAAACTGCTGTTAGCAGGTGTCCACCACTTGGGGCTGTACCGTCTGTTCACTCCTTTTTACGGTGGCCATACCTCGATAATCCTGTTGCACCGGGTAAGGCCCGCGCAGCAAACGACAGGACTCGACGGCGGTCATGAGGTGACTCCGGAGTTTTTGGAAGCCTTCATTGAGGAGCGCAAGAGGTGTGGCTGGCGCTTTATTTCTCTTGATTACCTCCTCGATAATTATGAGGAGTGCAGCCGACGCAAGAGGAACCTGATCATCACTCTCGACGACGGCTATCAGGACAACTACCGTTACGCCTATCCCTTGTTCCAAAAGTACCGCGTCCCATTCACAATATATGTAACTACCTCCTTTCCTGATGGCACGGCAGACCTTTGGTGGTACAAGCTAGCCTCCGTGGTGAACAACACCCAGGAGATCTTTATCGATTCCGCCATGGGGACGGTGGTCATTCCTGCGGCGGTGGACCCCCGAGGCGCGTTCCGCACTTTGCGTCGTCACTTCCTTTCCCTTGGGCGCGAGGAGCAGGCGGACTTTCTGGAGGACTTGATGGAGCGCTATGGCTCGCAGTACCGGGAAGAAAGATTCGCCATGTCATGGGACGAAATCTTGCAACTTTCCCGGGATGAACTCTGCACCATCGGAAGCCATACGACAAGTCACGGCAATCTCAGGAAACTCGGTCGCGAGGAGGCGCTTCGTGACATGGTGCTGGCCAAGTCTGAGACGGAGCAAAGGATCGGGAAGCCGGTGCTTCACTTTTCTTACCCGTATGGCACCGAGCAAGAGGCGTCTTGGCGTGAGGAACAGCTTGCCAGGGAGGCGGGTTTCAAGACAGCGGTTACCACCAGGATCGGAAACCTGTTCTACGAGCACATCCAGCACCTCTATCTGCTGCCGAGGATTCCGCTGCAGCAGGGGGCGTTCGAGCGGCTGAACCCGATCTACCTCTCCGGAATGTACAGCGCAATAGCCAGACGCTTTAGGAGGGTCGTAACACATTGATCAAGAGATCCGCTCGCCCAAGCTTGTTGGAACTCTTCAGTACAGCGGCGCATGTCGAGGTGTTGGGGGACAAGAATGCCAGCTTCGCAGGTTACGGGCGCTTTGCCCTGAAGAACCTGTTCCAGGTTCTCGGCTTCGGCGCAGGCGACAGAATCCTGCTTCCCGCGTACATCTGCGACGTTGTGTTGCTCCCCTTTGAAGAGCTGGGTATAGAACCGGTTTACTATGGGGTGACCCGGGATTTTCAAATCGACTGGGAAAGCGTGCACCTTCTCCCCCGCACGAAGGCCCTGCTCACGGTGAACTATTTTGGCACCAGTATCGATTATGCTGCCATCGAGGCCTACGCGGCACGTCACGGTCTGACCTGGATCAGCGATAACGCGCATGGCTTCGCCAGCATGGCCGGCGGGAAGCCACTGGAGGAGTACGGTGACATCAGTCTCACCTGCTTTCGCAAGGTGCTCCCCTCGCTAAACGGCGCCTGCGTCCGCTTTAATACTCCGCGATATCTGCCATTCAAGACGGAACTGGACCGGCTGAACGATAAGGGGGCGAGTGAGCCGCGCCTGCGTTTTTTCTGCAAATCGTTTCTAGCTAGCTTCGGCATCGACCCTTGGCCCATACCGGACTACGCCGATGCGGCTGCTTTCCGGGACCGTGCCCCTGGATGCTTCGGTGTGGATCCGCTGGCACTAAAGCTTTACGTCCTGGCTGACCGCACCCGAGTGAGGGAGCGGCGTCGTTCCTTATATCAATCGGTTGCTGCAGCCGTGGCGGGCCGCGGTATGCAGATCAGCGAGATACCGGGTCTGTTGCGGGACGGCAACTCTCCGCTGGTCCTGCCCGTCGAGGTGTCTGAACCGGGACTTTGGCGCAGAATCCTCAACTCCAGCAGGAAGCTTGGGCTGGATCTTCACACTTGGCCGAGCCTCCCGGCGCAGGTCGCCGCCGCCGACCTCCTGGGCTCAACCACGCGCTGGCGCCGGATGCTTTATTTCCCGCTGCACCAAGGGCTTCATGAGGCCACCTACCTGACACTGCTGAAGAAGGTTTTCGATGAACTTTGAGTTCGTAGGCGATAGTGCTGGCTTCTGTTCGATAGCAAAGGATTGGGAATCGCTGGAAGCGCGGGCGGGGGGGCACCTGTTCCAAAACCACCGCTTTCTCAAATCCTGGCTGCAGGCAACCGGCGACGGTGAAAAGTCACGTCCTGCCGTAGTGCTTGGCTGGGAAGGCGAGAGGTTGATGGCCGTTTTTCCGGGGTGCCTGATGCGCAGCGGCTTTCCATTTCTAACCTGGATGGGGGGGCTCAACATCGTCGACTACGGCGATATCCTCTTTGACCAGAATGCCTCGATCTCAGCCGACGCTTTCCTGGATATGGCGTTTGCCCTGCTAAAGAAGAAGGTGGGATTTCACCTGTACTATCTGCATAACGTCAGGAGGGATGCTCGCGCCTTTAACTACCTTGAGCGCAACTTCACTCACTATCGCGACGAGGTTGCTCCTTTTGTGCCGCTGGTGGGGGACTTCGAATCCTATCTGGAGTCGCTGCGGCAATTCCGCAAGAACATGCGTTCGGACACGTTGCGGCAGATGAAGAGGATGGCTTCCCTTGGCGTGTTTGAGTTCCGCATCGTTAAACCGCAGCAAAGTGATGATGCGGCATCTCCCGGTGCTGCAGATGCCGTAGAGGTTTTCGTCACCCAAAAGCGGCGGCAGTTCGAGGAGACAGGGGTCGCGGGGGCCTTGATGCGTCCGGGATATGATGAGTTCTATCAGACAGAGGCTTCCGAAAACCCGCATGCCCACATATCGTGTCTCACGCTCGACGGCAAGATTATCGCCGTTCACTTTGGTTATCTATACGGCGACCGGTTCTATTACTTGATGCCGGCTTACGATCCAGGCTACGCCAAATATTCGCCGGGCCGGGTGTTGACCTACTTCCTACTGCAGCACTGCTACAGCCGTGGCGTGCAAGTATTCGATTTCGCCCTCGGAGCAGAGCCGTACAAGTACGAGTGGACCGCCGACCAGATGGAAGAAACCAGCTTCATCGGAGGGGGATTTTGGGGCAAATACCTGGTGCTCGCCTTGAAAGGAAAGAAAGCCATCGCCAGGCGTCTTGCAGCCATCGGAAAGGAGCGGACGCCAGGGGGGCGGTCGCAGGAGGCAAGGGATGTCACGCACTGATTCTGAGGATGACCAGCAGCCGGTGCGGGTCCTCCACGTCCTGCACGATTCCCGAAGAAGCGGGGTGCCTGCTGTCGCGGCCAATCTCATTCTTGCATTGGACCGTTCCACGGTAACGGCTTCAGCTCTGTTCGCTTACGAGGGGATCTACAGTGAGGAACTTCGGGCACGCGGTGTCCAGGTGTGGTCCATGGGGAAACGGGTTCCATTTCTCTGGAGATTGAACCGCTTTCTCATGAACTTCAAGTTGGCGACACTGCTTGGCTCCTTCGATGTCGTACATGCCCACAGCGTCAAATGCGCCTTGCATGTCATCGTGGCTAAGGCTCTCGGCGCAACCGTGATTTATCACCTGCATGAACTTCCACGCACCGTGGGGCCGCTTCTAAGACGAGCAATCGCCACGGCTGATTGTGTCGTCTTCTGCTCCAATACCTGTGCCGCTCACTACAGTGCCGTCCCGGCAAGGTCCCGGCGGGTGCTGGTCAACGCTGTTGATCCCGCCTCTTTTCCTCCCGTAGTCGAGACGCCGCGGCGTCGTATTGTCATGGTTGCCAGTATCAACAAGGGGAAGGGGCAGAACTTGTTGCTCGAGGCCTTCTCAAAGCTCACGCAAAAGGATGTGGAGCTTTATTTTTACGGGACAACTGGGCTCTCCGCCCACGGTTACGTGGCCGGCCTGAAACGCGAGGTGCAGACGCGGGGCCTGGCAGGAAGGGTATTCTTCCCTGGGCCGACCGCGGACATTCGATCTGTATTGAAAGAGAGCACCTTGCTCGTGCACACGTCGTGGAAAGAATCTTTCGGCATGGCCCTCGTTGAGGCCATGGCGTCGGGTGTACCGGTGATCGCTCAGGATTTGGAGGGGATGCGTGAGGTAGTTGTGGACGGGGTCACCGGTTATCTTGTGCCGCCTGGAGACGTAGAAGGCTTGAGCGGCCGCATCTCGAAACTCCTGGATGATCCCTCCCTCCGCAGCCGTTTTGGTGCTGCCGGGAGGGCTCTGGTCCAGGAGAAATATAATATGGAATCACGGGTTCCTGAATACGTAGAGCTCTGCCGTGATCTATACGCCGGGCGGGAGATGAGATGAAAATAGTCTTCTTGGCGCCTTTCGGGATCCGTCCCAAGGGCACGGTCATAGCGCGAATGTTGCCACTGGCTGTCGGGCTGCAGGAGCTTGGGCACGAGGTGGTCGTTGTTGCCCCCCCCTATACCAACCCCGAAGATTCTGGAAAGACCGAGGTGGTGCGAGGGGTAAAACTGCGGAACATACTACTAGGCCCGAAAAACAAGATGCTGGCTGTGCCTTCCCTCGCATGGCGCATGTTGACGGCGGGATTGGGCGAGAGACCAGACGTAATCCATCTATTCAAGCCTAAAGGTTACGGTGGTGTCGCTGCAATGGTGCATATCGGCCTACAACAGATAGGGCTCAGGCTTCCCCCACTGTTCCTGGACACCGATGACTGGGAAGGGGACGGTGGCATGAATGAACTGCATGGCTACTCTGACTTGGAGAAGAGGTTCTATCGTGTTCAGGAACAGTGGATTACCAGGAGGGTGGCCGGTGTCACGGTGGCCAGTCGTGGGTTAGAGCAACTTGTTTCTGGAATGGAAATCCCGCCGTCGAGGATACTTTATCTCCCCAATGGCGTTTTCGATAGCCGGCGTGGCGATGGTGATGCTACCCGCGCTAAACTCGGCATTCCCCTTGACGCACCTGTTGTGCTACTGTACACCAGATTTTTCGAATTTGAGCAGGCGAAGTTGCATCAGATATTTCACAGCATTCATCAGCGGGTGCCTAATGTGCGTTTCTTGGTCGTGGGCAAAGGGCGCGCCGGGGAAGAGAATCTGCTGGCGGATGCTGCACGGCAACAGGGGTTTTTTGATGCGTTGGTAATGGCTGGTTGGGTCGAGCCAGCGGAGTTGCCTAGCTACCTGGCTGCGGGAAACGTGGCCATCTATCCATTTGCGGATAATTTAGTAAACCGCACGAAATGTCCGGCGAAGCTTACTGAACTTTTGTTGGCTGAGAACGCGGTTGTTGCTGACCGGGTAGGGCAGCTTGCCGAGTATATTGAAGATGGGCATTCCGGTGTCTTGTGTGACCCACGGGACTTCGAAGAGATGGCAGGCAAGACTGTCGAATTGCTCCGTGATCCCATCCAGCGTGACCGTCTGGGGCGGGCTGCGCGCTCGTCGCTGTTGCAGCGATTTAATTGGAACTCCGCTGCACGCGATCTGGACCTTTTTTATAACAGATTAATTTCCTCGCTTGGATAGTTGCAATCGGAGTGGTCTACATGACAGAACGAAGAAAAGAAACACTGGTTATCCTTGGACTTTTTGCACTGCTGATAATGCTTTTCTCTAGGATCCTCTTCACCCATCAGATAATTCGAGCCCCTGATATCCTCAATGAGTTCTACTGGGGGGTCCGTAGCATGTCTGACCAACCCTTAGCAAAGCTGCTGAGCGTAAATCTGTCCAGTGCTGGTTGGGATATGTACACCAACTCAGGGTTTACCAACGAGGGAGGGGGGGTTGCAGGAAACTTCTTGTTTACCCAGAAGTTGATCTTCTGGCTCTTTCCGCGTCCGGCCAGCATTGCCTGGTACATTGTTTTTCACTTCTTTGTTGGGGCTGCTGGTGTCTACTGTTACTGCCGGCTCATCGGGGCGAGCCGCTTCGCCTCTTTCCTCGGCGGACTGATTTTCGTCGTGGCGCCGGAAAATGCCTCACTTATCAATGCTGGGCACGTGATGAAGATAGCTACCATCTCCATCACTCCCTGGGCCTTCTACTTTTTCGAGCGAGGACTTCAAAACAAGCGCGTCATATTTTTTCTTACCTCAGGGATTGTCCTTGCTTTCCAGTTTTTCCATGGGCACTGGCAGGTTGCATACTACACCTGTCTCGCCATCGGCGTGTATGGTATTGCCCGTTCGGTGGGAATCATTGTGAAGGAACCCGGAGGGAAGAAGGAGATCATGAGGCTGCTGGGCCTCAACACGGTGCTCCTTGTTTTCTTCCTGACTACTGTATCCATTTCTTTGCTGCCCCTTGCCAACTGGGCAAAAGACACCAACCGGAGCGGCAATGCTGGCGGCCGCGTTACTGCTAGCGCTGGTGATGTCCGCCAAACAAACGCCGTGATGAACAGGGAAGAAGCGATGTCGTGGTCGCTCCCCCCAGAGGAGATCGCTGCGTTTGTCATTCCCGGGATGTTCGGCCTGTCTCGGCAGGAAGGCGGTGAAAACCCGAAGAACATAGAGTCTTATTACTGGGGCAGGATGGTTTTCACTCAAACCGTGAGCTACATGGGACTCCTGCCATGGCTTTTGTTGCCCTTGCCGCTCATCTTCCGGCGCGACCGCTACACCTGGCTCGCGCTGTCGGCTGTGGTGGTGGGGATCCTGTTTTCGATGGGGAAATATACCCCCTTCTACAACCTGCTCTTTGACTACTTCCCCGGCATCAACCGGTTCCGGGTGCCCAAGATGATCATGTTCATCCCGGTTATGGGGCTTGGTGTTCTCTCCGCGCTCGCGGTTGATCTCCTGCTCGATCCGGCGGTGCGCACCAGCCGCGCCTTCAAGCGCTATGTCATCGGGGTGGTAGTACTTCCGATAGTGCTGCTGGTGTTGGTCGGCGTGGAGGTGACCACCGGCAACTTCTGGGTCAACAAGTTCATCGACATCATCGGCCAGCCGACCCGATACGAGCCGCAGAGCGACAAACTCGTGCTGCAGCGTTGGAACAACCTCATCAACGAGACATGGATCGCCGCAGGTCTTGCCGCCATCTTCGCCGTGGTTTTTGCCATGTACCAGCGTGGCAAGCTGGCGGCCAAGATGCTTCCCTTCGTGCTGATCGGCCTGTTTCTGGTGGATACCGGCAGGGTCAACTCTAAGTTCATGTTTTTGGTGGACGAGCCGCATAAGGCGGCCACTGTGCAAGCGCCCGATATTGCTTTTCTGGCTAAGCAACCTAAAGAGTTCCGTGCTCTGCCCCTCGGAGGGGATCCGATGCCGTACATCGCTTCGCGGATCCCTGTGATGTTCACCTCCAATCCAGTACAGCAGCAACGCTGGCAGGAGTTTTTGGATAACTTCAACCTCGCCTCCACGATGCCCGACATCCTGAACGTGCGCTACGTGGTGGCGACCAAGGAGCAGTACGAGCAGGACAAGGCAGCGCTCGCGGGCAAGTACGTCCCGGTCTTCACCTCTCCCAACGGCGCGATGATGGTGCTGGAGAACAAGACCGTGCTGCCCAAGGCGTGGCTCGCTCCGGTGGCGGTGCAGGTTCAGAATCCGGCCGATGTTCTGGGTGCGCTGCAGAATCCGCAGTTCCAGCCCAGCATCATTGCCATCGTCGAGTCCCCCCCGCCGATACCGATGTTGGGTCCCGGCGCCACGCTGCCGGGTACCGGCCCCGGGCAGGTGCGTATCAACAAGTACGAGGCGGAAAAGATCGATCTCGACGCCGCGGTGACGATGAACTCGATGTTGGTGATGGGCGAGAAGTACTACAAGGGGTGGAAGGCGACCGTTGACGGCAAGATCGCGGAGATTTATCCGGTGAACCACGTGTTGCGCGGAATATACCTCACCCCGGGCATGCACAAAGTCGAGATGGTCTTCGATCCGACGCCGTTCAAGATCGGCAAGTACCTGACCCTGGTCTCCTTCGCCGTCTTCGCCCTCTTCCTCGGGCGCGAGGTGTGGCTGGCGCGCCGCGCGAAAGGGGCGGGGGCTTAAAAAACTGTGTCACGCAAAGCCGCCAAGACGCAAAGAAAGCCTGATGCCCTTGATTTCTGTCTTTGCGCCTTTGCGGCTTTGCGTGAGTAAGCAGCTGTGGATGTTGAATGCAGAACCTAAATTCTGATTTGGAAACTTTGGACGAGTTGTCCGGGTATGACTTGCGGATCATACAGCCGCGACATGGATACCGGTTCTCGGTGGACCCGCTGCTCTTGGCGGACTTCTCCGGGGTCCGCGACGGCGAGTCCTGCGCGGACCTCGGCACCGGCTGCGGGGTGATCGCGCTGCTCCTGGCACGCCTGGCACAAAACTCGTCGGTGACGGCGATCGAGTTCCAACAGGTGATGGCTGACATCGCTAACCGCAACGTCGCGCTGAACGGCCTCACGGAACGGGTACGCATCGTCGAGGATGATGTCCTGTCGCTGAAGACGCATTTCCCGGTGGATAGCTTCGACCTGGTAGTCTCCAATCCCCCCTACCGCCGCCCCGGTACGGGTAAGATCAGCCCCCGCGCCGGACGCGACGAGGCCCGCCACGAAACCAGTGCCACGCTGGCCGATTTCCTGGCTGCGGCTAAGTACCTCGTGAAACCTTCCGGTCGCATCTGCCTCATCTACCATACCTGCCGCCTGGCGGAGTTGATGGCGCAGGCTGCCGTGCAAAAGCTCGCACCGCTGAGACTGCGCATGGTGCACGGCAACAGCTCGATGGATGCCAGGATGTTCATGATCGAGTTGGCTAAGGGGAGAACGGGAGAGCTGAAGGTGGAACCGCCCCTGATGGTCAGAGGCGAGGGGAGCGGTTATTCGGAAGAAAAGCTGAGAATCTATAGAGGCAGGGGCTAGGGACTGGGGGCTAGGGGCTAGTAAAGGCAAAACCAGGAGGCGGACCATGGATGTTCGCAGCTACCGTGACTTAAAGGTGTGGCAGGTTGGGGTGGAACTGGTTGGGCAAATTTATGAAATAACACGCTCGTTTCCCAAATCTGAAGTCTTTGGTTTAACCAGCCAGATACAGAGGGCTGCAGTCTCGGTACCCTCCAACATCGCAGAGGGGCACGCTCGCGGCTCGCGGAGAGAGTTTCTTCATTTTCTGACGATCAGCTTGGGTTCTCTGGCTGAGTTGGAAACTCAGCTCCTGATAGGGTCCAGGGTGGGGTATTTGGAGGCGGTCATACTCGACGGTCTTCTGCGGCAGTGCGACGAACTGGGAAGGATGCTGCGTTCGCTGCAACGTTCACTGCAGTCGAAGGCGTAGGTTAGGGTGACAGGTTTTGCTAGCCCCCAGCCCCTAGTCCCTAGCCCCTGTGTTCTTTGTCTCTGCGGATCAGGCTCTCGAAGATGGCGCGCAGTTCAGGGTCCGCGGCAGACTCGGCCTGCTCCTTGGCCCAAGCTTGCTCCTCCGCACTCAGTTCCCGCCGGACGGGTTTCTTGATGCTGGTGGCGGCCGGCTTTCTGACTTTGCCGCTCTTGAGCTGGATCTCTTTGACGAGTTCCTGGTCCAGGGCTTCGTTCACCTTGGTGATCAACTCTTTCTTCAGGTAGGTGAGTTGCTGCAGCCAGGGAGGACTGTCGACGTGGAGGGTGAGGGTGCCTTCGCGAAAGGCTGCGGGCTGGGCATGCGCGGCGATCTTGTCGCCGACGGCTTCGTCCCACACTTCCCAGATGCGCCCCTCCTTGAGCCTCAACTCGGCGGGGGTGCCGCGCAAAAGGGCGGTGAGAAGATCGGTGACCGGGGCCGGCCGCTTCATCTTGGGACGCTTACTGCTCTTCGTCAACGGGGTGTCTCTTGCGGTACATCCTGCCGCCGATGATCTGCCCGAACACTGCGCTGGATATGCTGAAGGGGATGAATCCCCAGCCGAGTCCGGTCTTGATACGGAAGTAGATGATGGCGGGGATGGAGATGTGGACGTAGAAGTACCAGCCGAAGGAGAACTTCGGATAGGACTGTCTCTGGTACCCCAGGGGGATGTTGATCAATGTGGCCACAACCATGAGTGCAGCTGCGTAAAGCACTGTTTCCATGTTTACCTCTCGGGTGGGTAATACTATGGGTTTGACCTCCCTTTGTCAATGTGCTTCTATTGCTTTGCTTTTCAACCAGGATAAGGAGTTGCTGTGATAAAAGACGGAGATTTCGTGGCCATCTTCAATTCCATCCACCGCGTGATGGAGGCGGAACGGCTCTTGAAGGATAAACAGCTCAAAATACTGCTCATCCCGGCGCCGCGCGCTCTCGCCGCCGACTGCGGTCTGGCGATCAGGTACGCCGAGGACGTGCGGGGCGAGGTCGAGGGGGCTCTTGCCGCTGCAGGGCTTTTGCCGCGCGACCTGTACAGAAAAAACGGAGACAGCTTCGTGAAGATAGGAGACGAGAATGAACAAGCTTGACGTGAGGGGGATGGCGTGCCCGTTGCCGGTGGTGCAGGTGAAACGGGCGCTCGAGTCGGCGCAGGGTGAGCTGCACGTGCTCTTGGACGACGGCGCGCCGCGCGAGAACGTGAAGCGCTTCGCGCAGGGGCGCGGCTACCAGGTGCACGAGGAGCAGTTGGAAGACGGCTTCGCCTTCACCATCACCGGCCCCGGCGTCACGGCTGCGCGCGAGGCGATACCGGCCCCTGCCGTCGCCGCCGGCCCGACCGTCATGCTGATCGGCTCGGACCGGATGGGGGACGGCCCGGAGGAACTGGGGCGCATCCTGATGAAGAACTTCATCATGACGCTTTTGGAGATGAACGAGCTGCCCGACCGGATCTTCTTCGTCAATACGGGCGTCCTCCTCGCCGCCGAAGGGTCCGAGGTGGTCGAGACGCTGAACGAGCTGGGCAACCGCGGCGTCGAGGTGCTCTCCTGCGGCATCTGCCTCGACTTCTTCAAAAAGAAGGAGACGCTGGCTGCGGGAGGGGTGACCAACATGTTCACCATCGCCGAAACCATGCTCTCGGCACGCTCGGTGGTGCGGCTGTAAAAACCATTGGCCACGGAGCAGATCTGAGAAAATCTGAGAGAGAGAAAGTTCTCAGTTTTTCTCCGTGGCTAACGGTTTGGCTTTTTCATTGTTGCTAAAGGTTTTAGCTTGACAATTTGTGACTATATTTACTAAAGTGACTCTCTTGCCGCGGGATACCTGTGCGCTTTTGCCGGCCCGTGCGATTTTTTAGTCAAAATAAATTCGTCATTTCGGTGACTTATAGGTTTATAGATGTTTGCGACTCTTTCCGATAAACTCGACCTGGTCTTCAAGAAGCTCCGCGGCCAGGGGGTGATGACTGAAGACAACGTTAAGGACGCGCTGCGCGAGGTCCGTCTTGCGCTGCTGGAAGCCGACGTTAATTTCAAGGTCGTCAAGGACTTTATCGAAAAGGTGCGCACCCGTGCCATCGGCACCGAGGTGCTGCAGAGCCTTGCCCCCGGGCAGCAGGTGATCAAGATCGTCCACGACGAGCTGGTGCTCCTCATGGGCGGCAGCGAGGACAACTCGCTGGACCTGGCGGCCAAGCCGCCGGTGGCGATCATGCTGGTCGGTCTGCAGGGCGCCGGTAAGACGACTTCGTGCGGCAAGCTGGCCAAGTACCTCAAGGCGCAGAGGAAAAAACCGCTGCTGGTTCCGGCCGACGTGTACCGCCCGGCCGCTATCGAGCAGTTGAAGGTGCTCGGCCGTCAGCTCGACATCGAGGTGTTCGGCTCGGAGGCGACCCAGAAGCCGCTGGATATCTGCCGCGACGCACATCGCTACGCGACCCTGAACGGTTTCGACGTCGTCATCTTCGATACCGCCGGCCGCCACCAGATCGACGATTACCTGATGGAGGAGCTGGAAGGGATCCGCGACGAGCTCGCCCCGCGCGAGATCCTGTTCGTCGCCGACGCCATGACCGGCCAGGAAGCGGTCAACGTGGCCCAGGGCTTCAACGACCGCCTCGGCATCACCGGCGTCATCCTGACCAAGCTCGACGGCGACGCCAAGGGCGGCGCGGCGCTTTCCATCAAGGCGGTCACCGGCAAACCCGTTAAATTTGTGGGCTTGGGCGAAAAGCTGGACGCGCTGGACGTGTTCCACGCCGACCGCCTGGTTTCCCGCATCCTCGGCATGGGCGACGTCCTTACCCTGATCGAGAAGGCGCAGGCCACCTTCGACGAGAAGGAAGCCGAGCGTCTGCAGCAGAAGATGAAGAAGAGCGGGCAGTTCGACCTCGAGGACTTCAGAAACCAGCTGCAGCAGATCAAGAAGATGGGCTCGCTCGAGTCGATCATGAACCTGATCCCCGGCATGGGGAAGGCGATGAAGCAGATGCAGGGCGCCCAGCCTTCCGAGAAGGAGCTGAAAAGAATCGAGGCCATCATCGATTCGATGACTCCCAAGGAGCGCGCCAACCATACCATCATCAACGGCAGTCGCCGTCTGAGGATCGCCAAGGGTAGCGGCACCAGCGTTCAGGAAGTAAACCAGCTTCTGAAGCGTTTCACGGAAGCTCAGAAGGTCGTCAAACAGTTACAGAAGATGGGGCCGAAAGGTCTTATGAAAGGGATGAAAGGCATGGGTAAAGGGATGCTCCCCTTTTAAGCCGTTTGCCTTTGACTATTGCACCAACTCAGATACAGTTACCAGAATCGTAAACACAATACACGCAATGGCGGATCTCAAGGATCCGAGAATACCAGGAGGAAGAAATGGCAATAAAGATCAGACTTGCACGTGCGGGCGCTAAGAAGAAACCCTTTTACCAGGTAGTAGTTGCTGACTGCCGCAGCCGCAGGGACGGGCGCTTCATCGAGAACGTCGGTACCTACGACCCGAACAGGAACCCGGCGGTGTACAACCTGGAAGAAGGGAAGACTCTGGAGTGGCTCGGCAAGGGCGCTCAGCCGACCGACACCGTCAAGCAGATCCTGAAGAAGACCGGCATCTGGGAGAAGTTCGTCGCCCCTGCCGCTTAATATCTCTTAGTACCGGCCAGCCGGCATCCCACACTACAGAGGATAGCGACATGAAAGAGCTTGTTGAGACCATCGCCAGGGCACTCGTAGACGATCCCACCCAGGTGAGAGCAACCGAGGAGTTGGAAGAAGAGACCAACGTAATCAAGCTGACCGTCGCAAAAGAGGACATGGGGCGTATCATCGGCAAGGAGGGTCGCACGGCTAAAGCGATCCGTACTTTGCTCAACGCTGTCTCAACAAAGGATAACAAGAAAGCCATCCTTAAAATCGTAGAGTGATAGATGTCCGGTAGTAAAAAGTTATTGATTGGCAAGATCCAGGGTACACACGGGATCAGGGGACAGTTGCGGGTCATTCCCTTTGCGGGGGATGCTTCGAGTATCTCGCAGTTAACGTGCGTTTTCATCAAGTCTCCGAAGGGGGCCATGGAAGAGTTCTCCGTGGTTTCCGCAAAGCCCAACGGCAAAAGGGTCATCCTGACCCTGAAGCCGTTTGACAACATCAACCAGGTGCTGCACCTGGTCGGCAGCGAGATCTACGCCGACCGGGTGGCGCTCCCGGAACTCCCCGACGACGAGTTCTACTGGTCCGACCTCCTGGGGCTCCAGGTTGTGACGTCGGACGGGGAAGCGCTGGGAGAGCTGGTCGATATCATTGAAACCGGCAGCAACGACGTCTACGTGGTCAAACACGACGGGCGCGAGGTGCTTATCCCCGCGCTCGAGGACGTCGTATTGTCTGTTGACCTGGCGGCAGGTCGCATGACGGTCTCTCTTCCCGAGGGGCTGCTCGATCTATGAAATTCGACATCCTGACCCTGTTCCCGGCCATGTTCGAGGGACCGCTGACCGAGAGCATCCTGAAGCGCGCAAGCGACAAGGGGCTCATCGAGATCGGCCTGCACAACATCCGCGACTGGGCGTTGGACAAGCATGCCACCGCCGACGACTCGCCTTACGGCGGGGGCGCCGGGATGGTGATGAAGGTCGAGCCTCTTTCCGGCGCCATCGAGGCCGTCAAGGAAAAGCGGCCGGGTTCGAAGGTGATCCTCACCACACCGGGAGGGCGACCCTTCACGCACCAGGTGGCGCAGGAGCTTTCCCGAGAGGAAGGGCTCATCATCATCTGCGGCCGCTATGAAGGTGTCGACGAGCGGGTGCGTACCCTGTTCGTGGACGACGAGATCTCCCTGGGCGATTTCGTGCTGACCGGCGGGGAGATCGCCGCCATGGTGATCGTCGACGCGGTGTCCCGGCTGGTGCCGGGGGTACTGGGGCACGAAGAGTCGGCCCAATACGATTCATTTGCAGACGGGCTTTTGGAGTACCCGCAGTACACGAGGCCTCCCGAATTCAGGGGTGAGAAGGTTCCCGACATCCTCCTTTCCGGCAACCATGCCGAGATCGCCAAGTGGCGCAGGAAGGAGCAGATCAGGCGAACACTCGCCTCACGTCCCGAGCTCCTCGACGGGATCGAGTGGAGCAAGCAGGACAAGAAACTTCTGAAAGAGCTGGGGCTGGACCCCCACGTTAAGGCGAAGCCGGCGAACCTGTCCGCCGAAGCTTTAGCGAAGGCGGAAGGCGGAACCGCATGACCTCGGCTGCTAATTTCAGCATGGCGCTGATCCACTTCCCGGTGTACGACAAGCACAAGGACGTGGTGGCGACCTCGGTAACCAACCTGGACATCCACGACATGGCGCGGTTGACCCGGACCTTCGGTCTGGCCCGCTACTACATCGTGACCCCGGTTGAGGAGCAGATAAAGCTCGTTGAGAAGGTGCGGGAGCACTGGCTCACCGGTTGGGGGTCCACCTACAACCCCAAGCGGAAGATGGCCCTGGAGACGCTGCAGTGCGAAGAGTCGCTGGAGTCGACCATCGCGGACATCGAGAGCCGCACCGGGCGCAGGCCCAAGGTCGTCGTCACCGGCGCCTCCGGCAGGCCCAACAGCGTGACCTTCGCCGAGCTGAAGGATCTCATCGACGCGGACCCCGAGCAGCCCTACCTGCTGCTTTTGGGAACCGGTTGGGGGCTCATCGAGCAGGTGTTCAACAAAAGCGATCTGGTGCTGGAGCCGATCAAGGGGGCGGGTGAGTACAACCACCTCTCGGTACGTTCCGCGGCATCGATCATGCTGGACAGGCTTTTCGGGCGCTAGGCGCCAAGCGGATAGATTGGTAGTCGAGGTAACGCAGGTTCACTGTCAGTATTAAGTCTTATGACTAGAGGTTCCAGATAAGGGAGGAAGTACCAAATGAACAAGATTGACGCAATTGAAATGGCACAGATGAAGAAGAACATTCCGGTTTTCGTTCCGGGCGACACCATCAAGGTGCAGGTAAAGATCGTCGAGGGTGACAAGAGCCGTATCCAGGCTTTCCAGGGCGTGTGCCTCGGCCGTCAGAACGGCGGTATCCGTGAGTCCTTCACCGTGAGGAAGATCTCCAACGGCGTCGGCGTCGAGAGGGTGTTTCCGCTGCACTCGCCGTCCATCGAGGCGATCGAAGTTGTGACCCGCGGCCAGGTTCGTCGTGCGAAGCTGTACTACCTGCGCAAACTGCGCGGCAAGGCTTCCAGGATCAAGGAAAGGAAGTACGTCGCCGCCCAGTAATCGGCACGCCGTATCAAAAAGCCCCGGTCCGGCGACCGGGGCTTTTTTTGTTCAAACCAAGACGAGAACCATCAGCCACGGAGAAAATCTGAGAAAATCCGAGAGAGGCAAAAGACTTCGGGTTTAACCCAAAAGTCTTTTTGGTTCTAGGTTTTCTCCGAAGTTCTCAGATTTTCTCCGTGGCCAATGGTTTTGGGTTTTATATGACCGGTCTCTTCGACACCCCTGATGCCCCCATCGACATGCTTGCCCTGGAAGGGCAGGCGCTGCGGCGCGGCTACGCGCGCATCGCGGGCGTTGACGAGGCCGGGCGCGGACCGCTCGCGGGTCCGGTCGTGGCCGCCGCGGTGATCCTCCCCACCGGGATCATTCTCCCCGAGGTGAACGATTCCAAGCAGCTCACCGAGGAGAAACGGGAAGAGCTCTTCGACGTGATCTATCGCGAGGCCCTGGCGGTGGGAGTCGGCATCGGCGATCACGCCCTCATCGATCGCATCAACATCCTGCAGGCCACGCTCTCCGCGATGAGCGACGCCGTGCGCGGCCTGAGCATCACCCCCGACTTCCTCCTCATCGACGGCATCTCCAGCGTCCCCATGAACATCCCGCAGCGCACCGTGAAGAAGGGGGACTCGCTGAGCCTTTCCATCGCGGCTGCATCCATCATTGCCAAGGTGACCCGCGACCGCATGATGCTCGACTATGACGCCCGGTTCCCCGGCTACGGCTTTGCCAGCCACAAGGGGTACGGCGCCGCGTCGCACCTGGCCGCCATCGCCGAGCTCGGCCCCTGCCCGATTCACCGCAGGAGCTTCAGCGGCGTCAAGGAACACTGTCCCGTCGAGCCCGGCGCTGCCTCCGACGCATCCACCGGTCTTTTCTCCTTCTAACCCCACTATTTTCCTATTCTCAGCTATCCGCTCACTGGACTTGCTGCTACACTGTTGTCTTGTTCACCGGACGGCACTAACTCTGCGGGGGCGGCTATGCCAGTCAGCAACAGCAACGGCTCTGTCGGCGGCACCGGCGAATCAATCGCGGCCACCTACCTCAAAGGGCAGGGCTTCAAGATAGTCGAGTGCAACTTCCGCTGTCCCTGCGGCGAGATCGACATCGTCGCGCGCGACGGGCGCACCATCGTCTTCGTCGAAGTGAAGTGCCGCAAGAACGACAACTACGGCCCGCCGCAACTCGCCGTGACGCCGTTCAAGCAGCGCCAGATCTCCAAGGCGGCGCTGGTCTGGCTCTCCAGGAAGAAGCTCTACGACGCCGAGGCGCGCTTCGACGTGGTGGCGATCATGCTGCACGACCACGACCTGCCGGACATCGAGCACATCCGAAACGCCTTCGATCTTGCGTATTAGTGTGTTCCTCCCAGTGCAATGTGTTCCCTCCCCCGGAGGGGGAGGGGTAGGGAGGGGGCGCGTAGCGGCTCTTTCAGGCTTCCCCCCCTCCCAACCTCCCCCCTCCGGGGGGAGGAGCCTAGCGGAGGAGGAGCCACGAAACTGCCATGTCGTACAGCATGAATCGCCATTTCATGAAATCACGAACGCTTCGAATGGCTTTGCGTTCCCAAGGTGGACCTTGGGAACGATATCAAATGGAACCATCCAAGGAGGAAACGTACATGCAGGTTGTCGCAGCAATCTACCGCCTCGCCATCTCCCTCTGGCTCGGAGGGGCCGCACTCTTCACCTTTGTCCTCACCCCCATCCTGTTCCGCTCCGAGAGCCGCGACGTGGCGGCACGCATCGTCGGACTCTTCTTTCCCGGCTACTTCCGCTGGGGCGTGGCCTGCGGCGTCATCGCCATCATCTGCCGCGTGGTCATGGCCGGCAAGGGGACCGTCCCCGCTGCCGTCATCATCGCCGTCATGCTGACGCTTTCTTCCATCCAGGCGTTCTACATCGAGCCCAAGGCCGCCGAGATCAAGAAGCAGATCCCTTCATTCGAGACCACCCCGAAGGAAGATCCCATGCGCCGCCAGTTCTCCAAGCTGCACGGCGTCTCCGCGGTCTGCAACCTCTCGGTCATCGCCGGCGGCGTGGCGCTGGTCATACTCCTCTAGCAGCAAGCTTTTGCTCCCTCCCCCGGAGGGGGAGGGCAGGGGAGGGGGCATCAGCCGCAAGCCCCCCTCCCGGCCTCCCCCCTCCGGGGGGAGGAGGAGAACCCCGTTGCCTTATTCAGAGCATTGAGGTTTACAAAGGCTCTTTCGCTGTGCTAGTAATGAGAAAAAAATTGCGGAGAAACTCATGGATTTTACCGTTGCCCTGGCCCAGATAAAGCCTAAGCTGGGCTGCCTGGACGACAACATGGCCCTCGCCGAGGCCGCCATCGAGAAGGGTATCGCCGCCGGCGCCGACCTGGTCGTTTTCCCCGAGTTGGCCCTTACCGGTTACTTCCTGAAGGACCTGGTGCCCGAAGTCGCGCTGCGCCTGGACTCCCCCCAGATGGATAAGCTGAAGAAACTTTCCGAGCGGATTTCCATCGCCATCGGCTTCGTCGAGGTCTCGGCCGACTTCCGTTTCTTCAACTCCGCGGTCTATCTCGAGGACGGCGAGATCCGCCACGTGCACCGCAAGGTCTATCTGCCGACCTACGGCCTCTTCGACGAGCAGCGCTACATGGCCCGCGGCGAGCGCTTCCGCGCCTTCGATACCCGCTTCGGCCGCATCGGGATGCTTATCTGCGAGGACATGTGGCACCTCTCCGCGCCTTACATCCTGGCTATGGACGGCGCCATGACGCTCATCTGCCTCTCCTCGAGCCCCGGCCGCGGCGTCACCGAATCCGAGGGGCTGGGCTCGGCCGCGGCATGGCAGAAGCTCACCACCACGACCGCCATGTTCCTCAACTGCCGGGTCTTCTACTGCAACCGCGTCGGCTACGAGGACGGCATCAACTTCTGGGGCGGTTCCGAGGCGATCGCGCCTTCCGGCGAGATGACCGACCGGGGCGCCATCCTCGAGGAGGACTTCGTGCTGGCCAAGGTGGACGGCGGCGCGCTCAGGCGCGAGAGGATCTTCTCCCCCATGATGCGGGACGAGAATCTGGCCATCACCGTGAAAGAGTTGAAACGCATCGACAGGGAGAAAGACTGCTAATGGGCGGGTTGACTGTTAATACGAAACTGTTGCGCCAGATCCTGGTCGGGTTCGTGCGCGACGAGGTCTACAAGGTCGGGGTACGCAAGGGCGTTCTCGGGCTCTCCGGCGGCATCGATTCCGCGCTGGTCGCCTACATCGCGGCCGAGGCACTCGGGCCGGAGAACGTGCACGCCTACTGCATGCCGTACCGGACCAGCAACCCGGAGAGCGAGGCGCACGCGAGGCTCGTCGCCGAGAGCCTGGGGATCAATTTCAAGGTCATCGAGATCACCCCGATGATCGACGCGTACTTCACGATCACACCGGACGCCGACAACATGCGGCGCGGCAACAAGATGGCCCGTGAGCGCATGACCATCCTGTACGACCACTCCGCGGCCGTGGGCGGGCTGGTGCTCGGCACCAGCAACAAGACCGAGCTGCTTTTGGGCTACGGCACGTTGCACGGCGACATGGCGAGTGCCCTGAACCCGATCGGGGACATCTACAAGAGCCAGGTCTGGGCCCTGTCCGAGGCGATGGGGGTGCCGAGCGAGGTGATCGAGAAGAAGCCCTCGGCGGATCTCTGGGCCGGGCAGACCGACGAGCAGGAGCTTGGTTTCACCTACCGTGAGGCCGATGAGCTTTTGTACCGGATGGTGGACCAGCGCATGAACCGTGAGGAGTTGATCGCCGCCGGGTTCGATCCCGCCTTCATCGACAACGTCGCCCGGAAGGTGCAGGGCTCCCACTTCAAGCGTCGTCTTCCCATCATCGCCAAGGTTTCCAACCGCACCATCGACCGCGACTTCCGCTACGCGCGGGATTGGGGGAAATAAAGAACCCGTTCAACGTTCAACGTTCGACGTTTAGACCTATTCCCGGTTTTAACATTGAACGTTGAACGTTGAACGTGTTTTGTCGTTATGCCCGGAACTCTCTACATAGTCGCCACTCCGATCGGGAACCTCGAGGACATCACGCTGCGCGCGTTGCGCATCCTCAAGGAGGTGGACCTTGTCGCCGCCGAGGACACGCGCCATTCGCGCAAGCTCCTCACTCACTTCGGTATCTCCAAGCCGCTTACCTCCTACTTCGACCACAACAAGGAACTGAAGGGGGACCAGATCCTGGACCGTCTGCGGGAAGGGCAGAGCGTCGCCCTCATCACCGACGCGGGCACCCCCTGCATCTCCGATCCGGGCTACCAGCTGGTGCGCGACGCCGTTGCGGACGGCATCTCCGTGGTCCCCATTCCCGGGGCCTGCGCCGCCGTCACCGCGCTCTCCGCCTCGGGGCTTCCCACCGACTACTTCAGCTTCGCGGGCTTCCTTCCCAACAAGCAGGGGAAAAGGCGGGAGCGGCTGCAGGCCCTCGCCGCGGAGCGGGCGGTGCTGATCTTCTACGAGTCGCCCAAGCGGTTGCTGGCAACCCTCCAGGACATGCTGGAGACTTTCGGGGATCGCGAGGTCGTGGTGGCACGGGAGCTGACCAAGATGTACGAGGAGTTCCTGCGCGGCAGGCTTTCCCAACTGGTTGCGGAGGTGGAAGCAAGGGAGATCCGCGGCGAGGTCGCCATACTGGTGGGCCCCACCCAGGAGCCGGAGGCGGATGACGGCCCGGGGATGGAGGAGCTGCTGCAGAAATACCTGGCCTCCGGCGAGATGTCGCTGAAGGACGCGGTGAAGCGGGTGACCCTGGAGACGGGCCTGCACAAGAGCGCGGTGTACGCGGAGGCGTTGAGGATCAAGGGGTAGGTGAAGCGGTAAGCCTCCCCCCTTTGCGAAGGGGGGCGGGGGGGATTTGTCTCTTCAGCGACGTCAAATCCCCCTAGATCCCCCTAAATCCCCCTTCGCAAAGGGGGACTTTACAGCTATTCGTCGTGGGCGGAAGTGGTCGCTGGGAACGCTCCCAAGTCTAAGGGGACTGGCACCTGGCGGAGCCAGTCCCCTTTTAACAGAGTCGGCTGCCGTTGGGAACCGCCCGTTCCGGGGCGGCCAGGACGATGTCGCCGTTCTCGTCGGCAAAGCCGGTGATGAGCACCTCGGAGAAGAAACGCCCGATCTGCTTCCTGGGGAAGTTGCATACCCCGATCACCTGCCGCCCCACCAGCTCCTCGCGCGTGTAGTGCTTCGTGATCTGGGCGCTTGACCTTCTCACGCCGGCTTCGCCGAAATCCACCACCAGCTTGTAGGCGGGCTTTCTCGCCTCGGGAAATTCCTCCACCTCCAGCACGGTCCCTACCCTCAGCTCCACCTGCTCGAAATCGTTCCAGGTTATCTCGGCCATGTCACTTTCCCTTGCCCGCGAAGAAGCGCTTGAAGGCGGCCACGGTGCGCTCCACGTCGGCGCCGTCGATGTCGAGATGGGTCACCAGGCGGATCACGTCGCCTCCCCCGATCAGGATCCCTTCGGCGGCTAACGCCTCACGCAGTTGCGGTGCGCTTCCGGCGGGCGGGGTGACGAAGAGGATGTTGGTGCGCGCCTGGCTCACCAGGAGTTCGTCGATGTGGCCCAGGCCGCTGGAGAGGAGTTCCGCGTTCTCGTGGTCCTCGGCGAGCCGCTCCACGTTGCGCTGCAGGGCGTAGATGCCAGCCGCCGCCAGGATGCCTGCCTGCCGCATGCCGCCGCCGGCCACCTTGCGCCAGCGGTGCGCGCGGTTGATCAGATCGGCGCTGCCGCACAGCACCGAGCCGACCGGCGCGCCCAGCCCCTTGGAGAGGCAGACCGACACCGAGTCGAAGTGCCGGGCGATCTCCCGCACCGGAACCCCGAGGTAGACGGCGGCGTTGAAGACGCGTGCGCCGTCGAGGTGCATGGCGAGACCCAATTCTTTGGCCACGGCCGCCGCTTCTGCGAGGTAGGGGAGGGGGAGCACCCGGCCCCCTTGGGTGTTCTCCAGGCAGAGGAGTCGGGTCACTGCATGGTGGTGGTCCGCCGGTTTCACGGCGCGGCGCACCCGGTCCAGGTTCAGCGTCCCGTCCTCCTCGAAGTCCAGGGGCTGGGGTTGAATACCGCCGAAGATGGCGCCGCCGCCTCCCTCCCAGCGGTAGATGTGCGCGTCCTGCCCGGCGATGTACTCGTCGCCGCGCCCGCAGTGGGAAAGGAGTGCGGTCAGGTTGCTCATGGTGCCGCTGGGGACGAAAATTGCCTTTTCCTTGCCCAGCAGCTCGGCCGCCATAGCCTCCAGCCTGTTTACCGTCGGGTCCTCGCCGTAAACGTCGTCCCCCACATTGGCTTCTGTCATCACCCGGCGCATCGCCTCGGAGGGGCGTGTTACCGTGTCGCTTCTCAGGTCTACTGTCTTCATCTGCTCCTCTGTATCCGGTGTTGAAGGTGTGTCCCAATAAAAGTCCCCCTTTGCGAAGGGGGATTCAGGGGGATTTGCTTTTATTTGGGGAGAGGCAATCCCCCCTGTCCCCCCTTTGTATAGACCGGAGACATAGGTTACACATGTTCGGAGACATGGGTGACACTTATTGCCAAGAAATTACTTCCCTCTTTGGAGGTGGGCATGCCTTGGCAAGAGGTGACGACCATGACCCTCAGGACAGAGTTCGTGATGTTAGCGATTCAAGACGGCAGCAATATTTCGCAGCTTTGTCGGCAGTTCAACATCAGCCGCGACAAAGGCTATAAGTGGATTCGTCGGTATAAGGAGCATGGAGATGCTGGCCTTTACGACTGCTCTCGACGCCCCCATAACAGTCCTGTACAGACTGATGTCTCCGTCGAGAGTGCAATCCTTGCGCTTAGAAAAGAGCACCCGGCTTGGGGTGGCCGTAAGATCAAGGCTTGTCTGGAAGCAGACGGGAAACAAGTGTTCCCTGCAGCTTCCACGATTACTGAGATCTTACGCCGTAACGGTCAGTTAGCCCCGGCAGAGTCCGCAAAGCACAGGGCTTTTATTCGTTTTGAGCATCCCCACCCGAATGCTCTGTGGCAGATGGACTTCAAAGGCCATTTTCTAACCCGTCAGGGCCGCTGTCACCCGTTGACGGTCCTAGATGACCACTCTCGCTACAACCTGGTGCTCCAAGCTTGTGGCGACGAGACAACTGCTAGCGTAAAGAATGCTCTTGTTGCCGCCTTTCGAAACTACGGATTGCCAGACCGAATGACCATGGATAATGGCAGTCCCTGGGGAGACGACGGAGAATACCAACTCACTGTGCTGACAGCCTGGTTAATCCGGCTCGGAGTAGGTGTGAGTCATTCACGGCCATACCACCCTCAGACCCAGGGTAAAGACGAGCGGTTTCACCGCACCCTGCTTGTAGAAGCAATAGCTGGTAAAAATTTCGACGATTTAGCTCAATGCCAACAAGCTTTTGACGAGTTTAGAGTCTTGTACAACTCAAAGCGGCCACATGAGTCATTAGGGCAAAAGCCGCCAGTTACCCGCTATCAGCCAAGTGCACGGATGTACCCAGAGGTGCCACCGCGAATCGAGTATGCGCCCGGTGATCACGTCCGAAAAGTGCAGGACAAAGGGATCGTCTTCTTCAAAGGCCAAGTGTTCAGGGTCTCCAGGGCGTTACGAGGGGAACCGGTTGCTTTTCGCCCCACGGATCAGGACGGAACATTTTTGATTTACTACTGCCACCACAAGCTCCGGGAGATCCGGATTGGTGAGAAAAAAGTGTCACCCATGTCTCCGAACGACTGTCACCCTTGACTCCGGTCTATACACCCTTCGCAAAGGGGGGGACGTTAATGCATCGGTTTCGTCGTTCCTTTGCGTCTTGGTGTCTTTGCGCCTTTGCGTTAAGGGGTGTGATTTCATCTGGCGGCGCGGAACCTGTTCTCCCACACCTTGTCCCCGGGGGTGGCGCTCACCCTGTGGCCGGGGTTCGCGGCCAGGTGGCGCAGGATCATGAATACCGTCTCCACATCTTCGGGGCGCGCCAGGGTCATGGCCATGTCCGCGCAGGTGAACTCCCGGTCCGGCTGCCGCCGCAGCATCTCCAGGATTTCTCCCTGCAGCTTGAGCACGGTACCGGCGGCTTTCTTGCCCGCCTCGACACCGGGTTGATGGTAGGCGTTCACGTTGATGAGCGAGGCGTACAGTCCGACCGCCCGCTCGTACAGCGCGATCAGCGCACCGACGCTACGGGGGCTGACCTCGCGGATGGTGATGGTAACCGATTCGCGATCCTTTTCATAGAGCGCCGACCTGGTCCCCTGGAAAAAGCCGGACAGGTAGTCTCCCGAGGTGGCTCCCGGTTCGACCAACATGGATGCCCCTTCCCGGTCCTTAAGTACTTCGATGAAGGTGACGAAGAAGTTGGCAACCCCTTCGCGCAGCTGCTGCACGTAGGCGTGCTGATCGGTGGAGCCTTTGTTGCCGTAGACCGTGATCCCCTGGAGCACCGTGTTGCCGTCGCGGTCCAGTTCCTTGCCCAGCGATTCCATGATGAGCTGCTGCAGGTAGCGGGAAAACAGGAGCAGCCGGTCCTTGTAGGGGAGGAGCACCATGTCGCGGGTCCCCTTGCCGCCGGTGGCGTGGAACCAGGAAAGGGCAAGGAGCGCGGCGGGGTTGTCCCTGGTCACGCGGCTGCGGGTCGCCTGGTCGCAGATTCCCGCGCCCGCCAGGAGCTGGTCGATGTCGATCCCCTGCAAGGCCGCCGGGAGGAGCCCCACCGCGGAGGTCACCGAGGTGCGGCCGCCGACCCAGTCCCACATGGGGAGCGTGCCCAGCCACCCCTCCTGCGATGCGGTACGGTCGAGCTCGCTGTCGCTGCCGGTAACGGCGACCGCGTGAGCGGCAAAGTGAAGCCCCGCCTTCTCGAAGGCCTGGCGCGCCTCGAGCATGCCGTTGCGGGTTTCCTTGGTGCCGCCGCTTTTGGAGATCACCACGGTCAACGTCCGCTTGAGCCCGGTGCCGATCTCGGCCAGCACCTTGTCCATGCCGTCGGGATCGGTGTTGTCGAAGAAAAAGACCTTCATGCGGTCCTGCGGGCCGCCGAGGCTGTCCGCCACGAACTGCGGCCCGAGTGCGGAGCCGCCGATGCCGACGATCAGCAGGTTTTCGAAGCGGTGCCCGTCGGGAGCGGCGATGTTGCCCTGGTGCACGGAGGAGGCGAAGGCCTTCACGGAGGCTAGGGTGGCGCGGATCTCTTCGGCAAGCTCCGGTGTCGGCGCCAGCTCCGGGGCCCTGAGCCAGTAGTGCCCCACCATGCGCTGCTCGTCGGGATTCGCCACGGCTCCAGCCTCCAGCTCGGCCATTGCTTCGTATGCCTTCTGCAGACGCGGTTCCATCTCATCGAGGTATGAGTCGGGAAAGTTCATGCGGCTGGTGTCGACGGTAAGGTCCAGTTCGGCATGGTGGTAGAGCCGGTTCTTGTAGCGCTCCCAAAGCTGCAGCTTTTGCATGTCCCCTCCTGTTTTGATTAGGGCGTTGCCCGCGTCTTTCTCATGTGCGTCGGGGCATGATAGCATAGATTAGTTTTTATTCAAGTCGGAGCGTGCTAGGCCTAAATTGCACAATCCCGGCGGCGATGTGCAAGTTGTGAACAACATTTTCGGCAGGGACCCGCTGCACGTCGCGCCGGCATGCGGGAATAATCGTGGAAAACCAGGCGCTTGGGCCCTGGTCCGTCGGCCGCCGGAATTGGTACGGCAGTTGAAACGGACAAGGTGCCATCAAAAATGAACAGCGGGCGCGGTCGGGTTCGCTGTTCGATACCGCGACTGGGAGGTGGGACATGGTGAGCAATCATAGAGGGGCCTGTACGGCAGGAGACGGGTTCGGCGCGATGGAGGTGGTGCTGGTCAAGCGGCAGCAGATTCCTGACGCGGAACGGATCGCCGTGGTGTTGACCGTGGCCTACGATCCGGATGTCTGGCATCTGTTGAATGAGGATATGGACAAGATCGCAGCCAACTTGATGAGGGTGAGAAAGATGAATACCGAACGCAAGATGCATGTCGATGAAAGCGCCCAGCTCTTCCAGAGAAGCCTGCAACCCTTTTTCACCCTGATCTCGGCGACATCCAGGGAGCACGTCATGGACAAGCTCTCGGTCTCGCTCAGAAAGGCGCTGCTGCTCATGGCCATGGAGCGTTACGACTGCAACCGGGAGAGGATGTGCCGCGCGTTGGGACTCACCAAGGCGAAGCTCGAAAAGGAACTGAAGCTGTGCGGCCTGGTGAACCAGGAGCAGCGCGCCGCCTGAAGCAGGGGGGCGGGGCCGTGACGGTCCCGCCCTTTCTTGCTGTATCTGCCCCCCGCACCCCTCCGTTTCCCCTGTCCGCGCCTCATCTTCGTAGACGAAATGCCTTGAATATTGAATACGGATTTGTTAGAGTGCTCCGTCGTTTCCCATTAAAATTCCCAGCCCTGCTGGTGCAGAAAAACGGCGCGATTTCGTGCCGTTAATAATTTCTAAGCCTAAGACAGCCCTAGTGCGAGTCGCAGAACCGAGGCCTTATTATGGATGCAGCGCTTGCCCTGATTGGGGAAGATCTCAAAAACGTGGAACTGCAGTTCAAGAAGGATCTGCAGTCGGATGTCCCGCTGATTCGCAAGGTGGGCGAGTACGTGCTTTCCAGCGGCGGGAAGAGGATCCGTCCGGCGCTGGTGCTTCTGGCGGCCAGGCTCTGTGGTTACGAGGGGAGCCGCAGCGTACCGCTGGCCAGCGTGGTGGAGTTCATCCACACCGCCACCCTGTTGCATGACGACGTGGTGGACAACGCGAACCTGCGCCGCGGTCTGGCCTCCGCCAACACCCTCTGGGGCAACGAAGCCTCGGTCCTGGTCGGCGACTTCCTCTTTTCCAAGTCCTTTTCGCTCATGGTGGCCGACGGCGACCTGGGCATCCTCAAGGTACTCGCCGACGCCACGACCATGATCGCGGAAGGCGAAGTGCTGCAGCTGGTCTGCACCAGCGACCTCGAGATCACCGTGGAGCGCTACATCGAGGTGGTACGCAGCAAGACCGCCATTCTCCTCTCTGCGGCCTGCGAGGTCGGCGCCATCCTCGGCGGCGTGGACCCCGAGCTCAGGCAGGCGGTCGCGGACTACGGCATGGACCTCGGCATCGCCTTCCAGCTCATGGACGACACCCTGGACTACACCGCCAGCGAAGAGCAGTTCGGCAAGAGCATCGGACACGACCTCGAGGAAGGGAAGATCACGCTGCCGCTCATCCACACCCTCAAGCAGTGCAGCGACCAGGAACGCGACTTCATCGCCGGCGTGGTGGAGAAGGACCTCCTCTCGGACGAGGATTTCGGCCAGGTGCTGGCCCTGGTGCAACGCTACGGCGGCATCGAGCACACGGTGGCTTCGGCCGGCGAGCACGTCGCCCTGTGCAAGAAGCACCTCGAGAAGTTCCCCGCGTCGGCCGCCCGTGAGGCACTTGCCGAGCTTGCCGACTACGTGGTGACCCGAGTCAAATAACCGTCCCGAGCCCCGTCATTTAGCGGCTTTCCCGCCATTTTTTCGGAAAACGACAGGCTTTTTTCTCGTTCACCTATTCTTAATGAGCATCGGTTACCCGGTGCTCATTTGTTTTCCTCAAGCCGGATTGCGCCTTTCCGCATTCGCCGGCTCCGCCCGCCCGGGCTTCCCTCCCCTTGGTGCAGTTCTTGCTGTTCAATCCATGTCTTCTATTCAGTGTTATGAAATTCCGGGGGGAGATGTGGACGAAGAGATGCTGTTGCACTCGTCTGAACTGGAAGTGAACGGAGAGGTGTTTAGTATAAAGATCTTCTGCAGCGCCGCCGGGCGCTTCTTCGCCAAGACCTGTCTGGGCGAGGACGATTTCATCATCACGGACGGGCCGTCGCTGCCTGAGACGCTGAAACGGCACGAAGACCTGCTCCCTCTGGCGATCGGCACCCGCGAGCTGACCCAAAGCTACTTCGGCGGCCCACGCAGGCCCCGGGGGCGTCGCCCCTAGCCCGACCGTGGCGCAGTTCATGCCCGGGCTGTCCACCCGGGGCAACAGTGGTACCGCTTGGCTTAAGCGGCACCAGTCGTCCTCTTTTTCCCTTAATTACCCTCTTTTCGAATCCTCCCAGGCTTTCTTCACGCACCCTTCGTTACTCCCGTCACCGTCAGATCCCTCATGTGAGTTCCGTGTCCTGCTGCGCGAGGTCCCCTTTGGGCGAGCCGCGGCGCTGGCGACTTCGCAGGCTGCCGCCCGTCAGGGGCAGAGGCGCCGAGATTAGGTTCATTATAAAAAGGGTTGCCCTCGCTGGGTAAATCGGTTAAAAATTGACCTGTCTCCTTATACGACCCCTTTCGTCCTCATCCGGGAAACCATGCCCCCAAAGATACTGATCATAGATGACGACAGCTCGCTTAGGCGCGTGCTCGAGTACAACCTGCAGCAGGAAGGGTACGACGTCTACACCGCCGCCGACGGCTCCGCCGGGCTGCAACTCTTCGATGAGAAGTCCCCGCAACTGGTTATCACCGACCTGAAGATGCCGGGCATTACCGGCTTCGAGGTGCTCTCCACTGTCAAGGAGCGCGCTCCTTCCACCGTGGTCATCGTCCTGACCGCCTTCGGCGCCATCGATACCGCCGTGGAGGCGATGAAGCTCGGTGCCTTCCATTACCTCACCAAGCCCTTCAACCGTGAAGAGCTGAAGGTGACCGTGCTCAAGGGGCTCCAACTGCAGGGGCTCTCCGAGGAGAACCGCCTGCTCAAGGAGGAGCTTTCCGGCCGCACCGAATTCAAGAGCATCGTGGGCACCTCCCGGGCCATGGAGGGGGTCTTTTCCGTGGTGCGCAAGGTCGCCGACACCGAGGCCACCGTGCTGATAACCGGGGAGTCCGGCACCGGCAAGGAGCTGGTGGCGCGGGCGATCCACTCCGGGAGCTCGCGCCGGGCCGCTCCCTTCGTGGCGGTCAATTGCGCCGCCATCCCCAGGGATCTCCTGGAGAGCGAGCTTTTCGGCCACGTCAAGGGGGCCTTTACCGGCGCGATCCGCGACAAGGAGGGGAAGTTCCAGCTGGCCGACGGCGGCACCATCTTCCTCGACGAGGTCGGGGACCTTCCGCTTGAACTGCAGCCCAAGCTGTTGCGGGTGCTGCAGGAGCGTGTGGTCGAGCCGGTGGGTGGGACCTCGCTGCAGAAGATAGACCTCCGGGTGGTGGCGGCGACCAACGCCGACCTGGAGCGCTGGATCGCGGAGGGAAAATTCCGCGAGGACCTCTACTACCGGCTCTCGGTGATCCCGATCCAGCTCCCGCCGCTGCGCGAGCGGGTCGAGGACGTAGCGCTGCTGATCCGCTATTTTTGCGGCAAGTTCGGCGCCGAGGGGGTGACCTTCTCCAAGGAGGCGCTGCAAAGGCTCCAGGAATACGCCTGGCCGGGTAACGTGCGCGAGCTGGAGAACACGGTGGAGCGACTGCTTATCATGCGCGAGGGGGACCAGATCGGCGTGGACGAGCTCCCCGCCAAGATTTCGGCCGCGGCGCCCGCTCCCGAGGGGGGCGTGCTGAGGCTCCCCGCCGGCGGGTATTCCCTGGAACAGCTCGAGATGGAGGTGGTCCTCGAGGCGCTCAACCGCTGCGACTGGAACCAGACCGCCGCGGCGCGCTTTCTGCGCATCCCGCGCCACACGCTGATTTACCGGATGGAAAAGTACAACATCTCGCAACCGGGGAGGAAATAATGAGACGTTTGATCGCTGCCCTGCTCGTGGTAGCCGTGCTGGCGGCCTTTGGGTGCGCAAAGAAAGAGGCCCAAGCGCCTGCCGTGGAGGGGAACCCCGCCCCGGATTTCACACTGAAGGACCTCTCCGGCAAACCGGTGCAGTTGTCGAGCCTTAAGGGTAAACTGGTGCTGGTGAACTTCTGGGCGACCTGGTGCCCCCCCTGCCGGGAGGAGATCCCGTCCATGGTGAAGCTCAACCAGGCGATGCAGGGTAAGAACTTCCAGATGCTCGCCATTTCCATCGACGAGGGGGGTAAGGGCGCGGTGGAGGAGTTCTTCAAGCGCGGCGGCGTCACGCTCCCCGCCCTGCTCGACACCGACGGCCAGGTAGCCAGACGCTACGGCACCACCGGCGTCCCCGAGACCTTCGTGGTCGATGGCAAGGGTGTGATCCGGAAGAAGGTGGTGGGGGGGCTGGACTGGAGCCATCCCGAGGTGATCCAGGCCCTGCAGGAAATCATGGCCGGCAAATAAGCCGGCCGCTTGCCCCCGATGTCGCGGGGGGCGCAACCGTCAAACGCCAGGAGGAACCATATGGAAACGAACAACATCAGCATGATCGGCGCTTTCGTGGCGGGGCTGCTGTCGTTTCTCTCCCCTTGCGTGCTGCCGCTCATCCCGTCGTATATCACCTACATCACCGGGCTTTCCTTCGCGGACCTGAACGCGGAGCACCCAAGCCACAAGGTGCGGCAGCAGACCATCATCCACTCCCTGCTCTTCATCGCAGGCTTCACCTGCGTCTTCGTCCTGCTGGGGGCCTCGGCCACCCTGGTCGGGGATTTCCTGCACGAGCACAAGACCGCCATCCGCCGCATCGGCGGCATCCTGATCGTCGTCTTCGGCATCCACGTGTCGGGGCTGTTCGACATCACCATGCTGCTGGGCGAGAAGAAGCTCACCCTGCACAGAAAGCCCGCCGGGTACCTGGGGAGCTTCGTGGTGGGGGTGGTCTTCGCCGCCGGTTGGACGCCGTGCATCGGACCGATCCTGGCCACCATCCTCGCCGTCGCCGCCACGGAAGGGCGCGGGGTCTGGCTTTTGCTGTCCTACTCCATGGGGCTCGCCATCCCGTTCTTCATCGCCTCCCTCGCGCTGCACCAGTTCCTGATCTTCTTCCGCCGCTTCAAGCGGCACATACGGATGTTCGAGATCATCACCGGGGCCTTCATGGTCGTGGTGGGCATCCTGATCTTCACCAACTCGATGGTGCTGATCAGCAGGTACACCAGCGCCTGGTTCGGCGAGTAGCGCCCGGAGGGGAGCGCCGTGGACGAGATCCCGCTTACCATCCAGCTCTGCGTGTCCGACCTCGGGACCACCGAGGCCTTCTACGCCGGGATCCTCGGCCTGCCGGTGCAGCGTCCGCTCATCGCGCTGGGAGCGCCGGAGCATCTGCTTCTGGAGGCCGACGGGTTCCAGATCATCTTCGTGGACGATGCGGCGGTGGCGCAGCTGCACCCGATCCTGCAGGCGCGCCTGCAGGGTTTTCCGCGCGGGGTCGGCATGACGCTGCACCTCGTGGTCGAGGGGATCGAGGACATCTACCAGGAGCTTCTGGAAGAGGACCTCGAGATCCTCTATCCCCTGGAACGCAAGCCCTACGGCACCTACGAGGTCTGGTGCTTCGATCCGGACGGCTACCTCGTGGTGCTGGAGGAGCCGGTCGACTGACAGGTCAGGGGGCGCTGATGGTGAAAAGGGCGCTCTCCTCGCCGTTTTGGTTCACCACCTGCAGGGTGATCTCCTTCGGCGTCGGGTCGTAGGGGAATCTCAGGTAGGTAATCTGGTTGCACCCGCCGTACACGAGCTGCTCCCTCTCGCCCACCAGCTGTTTCCCGGTGGCGAGCCTCTTGCCGTCCACGACCAGCACCGAATTCTGGTGGAAGTTCCTCCCGCTCACGATCAGTTCGTAGTAGTTCACGAATTCCCTCCCCACGGACACGTTCGCTATTTCCGGCTTGGCGTCGATGAAGAGCGCGAGGACGGTCGAGGTGGCATCGGTGGGATTTTTCACCTGCACCTGGTGCACGCCGGCGGGGAGCGTCGGCACGGTGAAGGCGAGCATGACCGGCGAGATGAAGCGGGTGGTGATCACGGCACCGTCCAGCAGCACCCGGGTGCCGGTCCTGAAGTTGGCCCCGTTGACCAGCACCTCGCGCTCGCGCCCGGTGGCGCAACTGGTGACCGTATCGGGGATGAGGGAGGAAACGGTGGGCTTTTGCGCCTGCAGCACGAAGTTGAAGGGGCGGGTGGTGGCGCCGTCGTCCCGCTTCAGGAACAGGGCGTAGGCGCCCGGCGGGAGCTCGGGGAGCTCGAAGGTCATGATGCGCCCGCCGACGACCTGGGCGGGAAGCTCGCGGCTCCCCAGCATGACCGTGGTGGCGGGGGTGAACCCGGTGCCGTTCAGGGTGACCGTGGTGCCCGGCTCGCCCTGGGCGGGGAGGATGCTGAGGACGCTCAGCGGCGCCAGCCGGCCGGCATCAGCCGCCGGGGCGGGGAGTTGCTGGGCCGGCGCTACTGCGGCGCACAGCAGCAAAACAAGCAAGGATATGACGAAGTTGCGCATCATGGGTCTCCCTCCGAAAAAGCTACATGTGATAGCAGGAATCTGAAGGCCGGGAGCCATTTTCGGCCCCGGCCCGTCAGTTGTCAATGGTAAGAGCGAGCCATCCTCCCGCGGCCAGGAAGATGAAGTTGGTGGCCCAGGCCGCCACCATGGGGGGGAGCAGGCCCACCTGCCCCACCGAAATGATCACGGAGTTGGTGATCACGTACAGAAAGCCCACCGCGATGGAAAGCCCGACGCCGAAGGCGATGCCGCTGGACCTCCCGCCGCGCAGCGCGAAGGGGATGCCGAGAAACGCCATGACGGCGCAGCCGAAGGGGAGCGAGATCCTGCTGTGGAACTGGGTGATGTAGCGGGTGGCATCGTACCCCCCGGCCTGGATCTTCTTGCAGTAGCTGTTGAGCTGCCTGAGGGTCATGCTGTCCGAGTACTTGCCCAGCACCTTGAGATCGGCCGGCTTCAGTTTCAGGGGGAGGGCCAGCGCCGGGTACTTCCGGGTCTGGACGACCTCGCCGTCCCGGAAGTCGCGCACCGTCACCTCGGTGAAACTCCAGCCGCGCTCTCCCAGTTGCCCCATGGAGGCGTCCGCCCGCCTCAGCGGCAGCCCGGTCTTGGGCTGTATCTCCCACAGGGTGACCCCCTTGAGCTGGTTCTGGCTCGGCTCGAACAGGCTCGCCCGCAGCACCGTCTCACCTTCGCGGTACCAGATGTTGTGCTGCCGGAAGTACATGGACGGGCTTTTTTTCTGGATCAGCACCTCCTGGATGTAGAGGCGCTGCGAGTAACTCTTCGGGATCACGAACTCGCCCAGCATCAGGACCACCAGGCTCATCAGCACCGAGATCGCGAGGATGGGGGCGCTGATGCGCACGAGGCTCACGCCGCAACTGCGCATGGCGGTCAGTTCGGAGCTCAGCGAGAATGCACCCAGGGTGAGCAGTGTCGCCATGAGCACCGCCAGCGGCGCCGAGTCGTTGATCATCTCCGGGATCTTGGTGATGAAGAACAGCGCCAGGTACTTCCAGGACGCGCCGGTGCGGGTGAAGCGGCCGATCTTCTCCATGAAGTCGACCACGAGGTAGATGGTGACGAAGGAGCCCAGGCAAAGCCCCAGCATCCTCAGGTACGCCTTGGCCACGTAGCGGGTCAGGATCCTCATCGCTTCTCCCCCCTGTGCAGGCGGGCAGAGACCGCATCCTTCAGGCGCTGGTACAGCGCGGCCAGCGGCAGCGGTTCCTCGGCGGCGGTTTTCATGAACAGGTATCCTCCCGCCAGCAGGAACAGCAGGTTGGGCCCCCACCCGGAGAGGAGCGGCGGCAGGATGAGCTTCTCACCCAGCGTGTCGAAGCCGGAGAGGGCGATGTAATAGCACAGGATGACGGCGATGCTGAGCGAGAACCCGGAGGCCTTTCCCGAACGGCGGTTCTGGATTCCCAGCGGCACACCGACGAAGGTGAACACGATGCAGGAGAAGGGGAGGGCCAGGCGGCTGTACAGCTCCTGGCGGCGCAGCCGCACCTCCTTCTTCGGGGTCCCTGCGGGCGGGTGGCGCAACTCTTCGATGGTCATCTCGCTCGTCTTCTTGGGCCCCTTGGGGGTGGTGTCGGCCAGGGCGACGCGCAGGATGTACTCCTGGAACTGGACCATCCGGTAGCCGCCCCCCTCCTCGCTGCGGTGGATCGAGCCGTTTTTGAGCTGGAATTCCATGGAGTGGCTGCGCGGGTCCGAGAAGAGCGCGCCGGTGTCGGCGAAGATGGTGGTCGGTGTTTTCGGGTCGCGCTCGTCGTGGACGATGACCCCGTTCATGTTCTGCCCCTTGCCGTCCAGCCCGTCCGCGTAGATCACCATGTCCGGAAAGGCGTTGTTGAAGACCTTCTCCTTGATGGAGACGCCGGCGCTGCTTTGGGCTATGTCCAGCATCAGCTTCTTGAAGGAGCTGTTGCCCCAGGGGACGGCGTAGATGGTGACCCAGAGGCAGCCCAGGGTCGCCAGCACCGAGAAGACCAGCGGAGGGGGGAGCAGTCCGTACAGGCTGATGCCGCAGCTCTTCATGGCGGTCACCTCGCTGTCGCCGGAGAGGCGCCCGAAGGCGAGCAGTATGGAGAGGAGCAGCGCCATGGGGATGGTGAACAGCCAGAAGGAGGGGAGCAGGTAGGTCACCATGCGCACGACGTCGCCGAAGGGAACCCCCTTCTCGACCACCATCTCGGCCAGCCTCAGGAAACGCCCCATTAAAAGCACGAAGGTGAAGGTCACCATGCCTACCAGGAACGGGGGCGGTATCTCGTTGAAAATGTAACGGTACAGGGTCTTTTTCATGAACTCGCGATCTTACATGAGATGGCCGGGGAAGTAAAGGAGGGACGCAGTTCAACTACCCCTTGACCGCGGTTTTCATTTTGGGTAAAAAGGTGGGCATGGAAAACAAGGACATCATCAGGAAGGCCCTGCTTTTTTCGGGTCTGGAAGAGGAGTACCTGGTCGAGCTCGCCGATATCGCGGTGCGGCGCCCGTTCGCCAAGGGGGAGACGCTGTTCACCGAAGGGGAGAAGGCGGAAGGGTTCTACCTGCTCGCCTCGGGCGCGCTGAAGCTGTGCAAGATCTCCCCGGACGGGCGCGAGAAGGTGCTGCACATGGTGCACCCGGTGGAGACCTTCGCCGAGGCCGCCTTCTTCGGCGACGGCAAGTACCCGGCCGAGGCGCGCGGAGTGGAGCGGGGCGAGGTGCTGTTCTTCCCGCGCGGCGCCTTCATGGGGCTTTTGGAGCGCAACCCCCGCTTCTCCATGAACCTGATCGCCTCGCTCTCGCTCCTTTTGCGGCGCTTCGCCCGGCAGATCGAGGAGCTCTCCTTCGCCGACGCCCCGTCCCGGCTCGCCTCCTACCTCCTGGACCTGGCCGCCCGCAAGAGCACCAGCTACCAGGGCAAGACCTACCTCGAGCTCGATATGCGCAAGGGCGAGCTTGCCTCGCGCCTGGGCACCGTGAGCGAGACCCTCTCCCGCACCTTCAAGAAGATGAAGGACGAAGGGGTCATCGAGCTGGACGGCAACAAGGTGACCATCATGCAGATGGAGAAGCTGAAGATGATAGCGGGGAAGTAACCTCCCCCGCGGTACCGATAGCAGCAGACGAGAAGGGCCCCCGGTTAGACCGCGGGGCCCTTTCTGTTAATGGTACTGTAGCCATATTTTCCCCGCCCCGCCTCCGCTAGTTCGATTCCCTTTCCCCGCAGTACCGCGCCGAGCCTTGTGCTGCCTGCGCCTTTACCGAGACCGCTCGGTCGCGCAACCAATTGAAACTAAATTATTAATTAATGTTTTTAAGTAAATTGCCGGATTGTACTTGCTATGGCCGAAGTGGCTGCTATACTTTTGCCGTTTCGTCCTGCCATATCATGAGCCGCACCCGGAGGGAGCTTGGATTGGGAATGCTGTTGGAGTAAGGAACAGATCGAGCCGGAAAACTGCCCGTACATAGGCGAGGGGGAAGAGGACCTGTTGGTTTCCCAGCGCCGCAGGATCGTGGAGAAGTGCGTTGAGTGCCCCCGCTTCAAGAACGACCTGGCCCGCATGAAGGGGTCGGGTTACCCGCTTTCGGACGTACTCCCGTACATACTGACCGAGTTCCAGGAACAAAAGACCCAGATGGGGGCCATGCTGAGCTTTTTGAACAGCAAGACCCGCGAGATCAAGTTCCTGCGCGAGGTGGGCCTGGTGCTGCAGACCTCGCTCGACCTTGACGAGGTACTTTCCATAGCCATGACCGCGATCACCGCCGGCAAGGGGTTCGGGATGAACCGGGCCTTCCTGCTGATGACGGACAAGGACCGGCGCCACATACGCGGCTACCTGGGGGTCGGTCCCCGGGACTACGAGGAGGCCTGGCGCACCTGGGAGGACATCGGCCGCAGCAACTTCACCCTGCGGCAGCTGGCGCGGGACTTCCAGAAGACCAAGCTCAGCTCCGAGAAGGTGAAGTTCCACGACATCCTGAACCAGCTCACGGTCCCCATGACCGACCAGGGGCACATCTTCAACCGGGCCCTGACCGGGAAGAAGCCGATCCTGGTGGAAAACGCGCTCAACAACCCCGACCTGGACCGGGGGCTGGCCCGCATCCTCGGCGTCGATACCTTCCTGGTCATGCCGCTCATCTCCAGGAACCGCCGCATCGGCGTCATCATCGCGGACAACTGCATCACCCACAAGCCGATCACCCTGCAGGACATGCAGTCGCTGGAGACCTTCGCCTTCCCGGTCGCCTTCGCGCTGGAGCGCGCCTCCCTGTACGAGCGCCTGCAGGAGGAGGTGGCCAAACAGAAGGCGGCCAACGTGAAGCTGCGCGAGCAGCAGGAGCTGATCGTGAAGATGGAGAAGATGGCGCTGGTGGGCAAGATCACTTCCAGCATCGCCCACTCCATCAGGAACCCGCTCATGGTGATCGGCGGCTTTGCCCGGACCCTGTTGAAGGCGACCCCGGACCAGGACGATAAGCGCGGCTACCTGGAGTCGATCGTGCGCGAGACGCGGCAGCTGGAGGATGTGCTGAGCGAGGTGCTCGATTACTCGGAGTCCCTGTTCCCGGTCACCGACTTCTGGGACCTGAACGAGCTGGTGGGGAAGGCGATGACGGAGCTCGAGGGGGCGCTGGAACAGGCGGGGGTGCGGTGCCGGATGGAACTGGCCCCGGAGCTTCCCATGGTGCGCATCGACTACAAGCAGATCAGCTACTGCCTGAAGACCATCACCACCACGGCCCTTGCCGCGATGGAGCGGGGGGGGGAGCTGCGCATCGAGAGCGTGCTGGACGGGGACGGGGTGCTCTTGCGCATCAGCGACGACGGCAAGCCGCTCACCCAGACCGCGCAGGAGGCCCTCACGGCTCCCTTTTTTCAGACCCAGGAGCTCGGGGAGGGGGTGGGGCTCTCCCTGTGCAAGTCCATCCTGGAAAGGCAGGGGAATTCCCTGTCGATCATCAGCCGCCCCGGGGGCGGCAATACGTACAGCATCAGGCTTTTGACCAGAAAGGAGAACATCTGAGATGGCGAAACTGTTGGTGGTTGACGACGAGGCGAACATCAGGCTGCTGTACTCGCAGGAGCTGAGCGACGAGGGGTATCAGGTGGTGACGGCGGGGAGCGCCCTGGAGGCGGTCGAGAAGCTGGAGTCGGAGAGTTTCGACCTCGCCGTGATCGACATAAAGCTGAAGAACGAGAGCGGCATCGAACTTTTGCAGCGCATCGTCAAGGAGCGGCACACCATCCCGGTGATCCTGTGCACCGCCTTCTCCTGCTACAAGGACGACTTCTCCGCCTGGCTCGCCGACGGTTACGTGGTGAAGTCGAGCGACCTGCAGGAGCTGAAAGACGAGATTGCCCGGGTCCTGGCCAAGAGGCAGCGCCTTTCTCAACCTTAACCTCAACCTGATTCTTTCTTTTGGAGGCTTGCACCTATGAAGGCAGTGATTATGGCGGGTGGTTTCGGCACCCGCATGCAACCGCTTACCTGCAACATCCCCAAGCCGATGGTTCCGCTCATGAACCGCCCGATCATGCTGCACATCGTGGAACTCTTGAAGAAATACGGCGTGACCGACCTGGTCATGCTCCTGTACCACCAGCCCAGCGTGATCAAGAACTTCTTCCGGGACGGCGCCGACCTCGGGGTGCGGATCACCTACGTGACGCCGCTTGAGGACATGGGGACCGCCGGCGCGGTGAAGTGCGCCGAGAAGTACCTGGACGAGCGCTTCCTGATCATCAGCGGCGACCTGTTGACCGATTTCAACCTCCAGAAGGTGATCGACTTCCACGAGGCGAACAAGGCGCTCTCCACCATCACCCTCACCTCGGTGAAGGACCCGCTGCAGTTCGGCGTGGTGATCACGGACAAGGAGAAGCGCATCACCCAGTTCCTGGAGAAGCCCGGGTGGGGCGAGGTGATCTCCGACACCATCAACACCGGCATCTACGTCCTGGAACCGGAGATCTTCAAGTACATCCCCGAGGGGGAGAACTTCGATTTCTCCCAGGACCTGTTCCCGCTCCTTTTGAAGAAGAAGGCGCCGCTGTTCGGGTTCCCGGTCAAGGGGTACTGGCGGGACATCGGCAACACCGATTCCTACCGGGAGGCGCACCACGACATCCTCAAGGGGAAGGTGAGCGTCAAGGTGGACGAGCCCCGGCGGGAGATGGCCGGCGTCGACCTCCGGGTCGGGCTGGACGTCAGGCTGGGCGAGGGGACCGTGGTGGAGGGAACGGTGGTCGTCGGTGACAACTCCCAGATCCAGGGCGGGGCGGAGATCAAGGACACCGTCATCGGCCGCAACTGCATCATCGAGCCCGGGGTCAAGCTGACCCGGGTGGTGGTCTGGGACAACGCCTACATCAAAAAGGGGGCCAAGGTCGTCGACTGCGTCATCTGCAACAACGTGAGCGTGGGCACCGCGACCGTGATGGAAGAGGGGGGGGTGATCGCGGACGATACCGCCATCGGCGAGGAGAGCTACATCAAGCGGGACGTGAAGATCTGGCCCCGCAAGCTGATCGAGGCGGGCTCCACCGTCACCGGCAACCTGATCTGGGGCGAGCGCTGGAAGAAGTCCCTGTTCGAGGGGGAGATGATCAAGGGGCTCACCAACATCGAGCTCACCCCCGAGTTCGTGGCGAAGCTTGGCTGCGCCTACGGCACCTCCCTCCCCAAGGGGAGCCACGTCCTGGTCGGCCGCGACACGACCCTCTCCTCGCGCATGCTCAAACGAAGCTTCCTGGGCGGGATCCTCTCCGCCGGGGTCAACGTGCGCGACATCAGGATGGTGTCGCTTCCGATCCTGCGCTACAAGCTGCGCACCTTCGGGGAGGTGGGTGGGGTGCACTTCCGCCAGTCGCTCGAGGACCCGGCCACCACCGAGATCGTCTTTCTCGACGCCGACGGCCTCGACTTCTCCTCCTCCATGGGCAAGAACATCGAGCGCATCTTCTACAAGGAGAACTTCCGGCGCGCCCACCACATGGAACCGGGTGGGATCACCGAGCTTCCGCAGGTGATGGACTTCTACCGGGAAGGGTTCTTCCGCGGCGTCGACCAGCAGCTCATCAGAGGCTCCCGGCCCAAGGTGGTGGTCGACTTCAACCACTCGCCGGCCGGGCAGATCCTCCCCCAGATCCTGAACGACCTGGGGTGCGAGGTGATCGGGCTCAACACCTACCTTGACGAGCAGCGCGGCTCGAAGACCGTGGACGAGAAACCGAACTCCCTGCAGCAGCTCGCGAAGATCGTGATGACGCTGGAGGCGCGCGCCGGCTTCTGGCTCGACCCCACGGTCGAGGAGGTGGTGCTGGTGGACGAGACCGGCAGGATCTGCCAGCCCGAGGAGTTCCTTGCGCTCATGACGCTGCTCATGGTGAAGACCGGCGCCCGGGGCGCCTTCGCGGTGCCGGTGTCGGCGCCCTCGGTGATCGAGGAGATCGCCCAGGAGAACGGCTGCTCGGTGCGCCGCACCAAGAGCATGGACCGCTCCATGATCGAGGCTGCCATTTCGCCGGAGGTGGTCATGGCCGGATCCATGGCCGGGCGCTTCGCCTTCCCGAAGTTCCAGGCGGCCTTCGACGGCATGTTCACCATCGCCAAGACCATCGAGCTCTCCTGCGCCACCGGGGTGCCGCTGTCGCGCGTCTTGAAGGAGGTCCCCAAGAGCTCCTTCCTGCAGGGGAAGGTCCCCTGCGTCTGGGAGAAGAAGGGTGGGATCATGCGCAAGATGAGCGAGGACAGCCTGGACAAGGAGGCCTCCTTCATCGACGGCATAAAGGTTTCCTTCGGCAACGACTGGGTGCTGGTGCTCCCCGACCAGTACCAGCCGGTGATCCACGTGGTGGCCGAGGCCAAGGACCCCAAGACGGCGCAGAAGCTCCTGGAGGAGTACATGCAGAAGGTGGAGCGCTGGAAAAAGGAGCTGGCCCAGTAGCGGGCGTCGCGGCCTTGCGCCGCGTCAAGGGGATAGGATGAGCGAACCACTGTATCTCACGCTGCTTTGGCACATGCACCAGCCCTTCTACAAGGATCCGGTCCGGGGGGAGTACCTGCTCCCCTGGGTCTACCTCCATGCGGTGAAGGACTACTACGACATGCCCGCCATCGTCGCGGAGAGCCCCGGCGCCAAGGTGGTCTTCAACCTGGTCCCCTCGCTGTTGGAGCAGATCCTGGACTACGCCTCGGGGGAGGCGGTCGATCCCTACCTCACCCTTGCGCGCAAGGCACCGGGCGAGCTGGATCCGTCGGAGCGGGCCTTTCTCCTGGAAAACTTCTTCTCCGCCAACAAGCGGCGCATGATCGAGCCCTACCCGCGCTACCTGGAGCTGTACCGGATGGCCGGGGACGGGGTTCCCGGTGCGGCCGCCTGCCGGGCGCCCCTCTTCGGGGAGCGGGACCTGCTCGATCTGCAGGTCTGGTTCTACCTCGCCTGGACCGGGGAGGCGGCGCGCCGGCGCTTCCCGATATTCAAGGAGCTGATCCGCAAGGGGAGGGGGTTCGACGCCGGGGACAAGGCCCTGCTCTTCGAAACCCAGCGCGAGCTGATCTCGGAGATCATCCCGCTGTACAGAAGACTGCATCAGGAGGGGAAGGTCGAGCTTTCGGTGACCCCGTATTTCCACCCGATCCTGCCGCTTCTGTGCGACTCGCGGATCGCGCGGGTGGCGCTTCCCGCGGCGAACCTCCCGAAGATCGACATCCGTTATCCGGAAGACGCACGGGGACAGGTGGCCCGGGGCATCGAGAGCTTCGAGAGGCTGTTCGGCTTCAGGCCGCGCGGGATGTGGCCCCCGGAGGGGTCGGTAAGCGACGAGGCACTCGGGATCCTCGCCCGGGAGGGGCTTTGCTGGACCGCCTCCGACGAGCGGGTGCTGGCCCAGACCCTCCCCGGGGGGCTTGGGGGGGGACGCGAAGCCCTGTACGAGCCCTATCTGTTCCAGCAGGGAGGGGAGGAGATCGCCCTGTTCTTCCGGGACCAGGTGCTCTCGGACCAGATCGGCTTCACCTACTCGCAGTGGGACGCGGAGCGGGCCGTCGCCGATTTCGTGGGGCGGGTCAAGGAGATCCGGCAGCAGTGTCGTTCCCCCCGGGTGGTTCCGGTGATACTGGACGGGGAGAACGCCTGGGAGCACTACCACGACAACGGGCTTCCCTTCCTCTCCAGGCTCTACGCCGCGCTGGCGCAGATCCCGGGGGTGGAGCCGGCAACGTTTTCGGAGGTGCTGGAGCGGGTCCCGGAGCGGCGGGTGCTGCGCCACGTGCATCCAGGCTCCTGGATCAATGCCGACTACGGCATCTGGATCGGCCATCCGGAGGAGAACCTGGGATGGGAGTATCTGGCCAAGGCGAGGGAGGCAGCGGTGCACACGAGCCCCGAGGTGGCCCAGCTCCTCTCCGGGGGGACCAGCAGCGACGAGGCGGCCCGGCGCGCCTGCAAGGCCCTCTACGCCGCGCAGGGGAGCGACTGGTTCTGGTGGTACGGCGACGACCACTTCTCCCCCCACTCCGGCAGTTTCGACCTGTTGTTCCGCAGCCACCTGATCAACGTCTACCAGCTGCTGGCGCTGGAGATCCCGGGGGAGCTGCACGAGCCGATCAAGAAGCAGCGCCCGGCAGGCTTCGTCCGGGGGCCGGCGCGGCTGATCACCCCCTCGTTAAGCCCGGCGGGCGACGATTACTTCGAGTGGCTCTCGGCGGGGTTGTACGACCTGACCCGGCAGGGGGCTGCGATGCACGCCGCGGAAACGGGGCTGCAGTCGTTCTTTTACGGCTATGATCTCGACTATTTCTATTTCAGGATCGACGCCGCGCAGTCGCTGGAAAAGCTGCTGCAGCCGGGCGACCGTCTGTCGCTGCACCTCATGGGGGGCGGCGAATACCGGATCGAGATGCAGGCCGGCGACGGCGAGGGGGAACTGCAGCTTTTCAAGGAGGGGGCGTGGCAGCCCTCCGGGGGGATGGGGCGCTACTGGGTCGGCCGCAGCGCGCAACTGCGCATCCCGCTCCCGGCCCTGCGGCTGGACGCGGGGGACCGGCTCTGCTGCTACCTGACCCACTCGCGCGGGCCCAACCTGCTCGGCCGCTGGCCGATGGAGGCGCCGCTGGCGCTCGCCTATGCGGGCACCTGCCTGGGGGGGGAGACGGGGGCGCTCAAGGACCTTTCCCCTTGCGAACCGGATCCATCTTAAATTTTTCTTTTGCAAAAAAACTTTACCCGGGGGCCGTCTTAATCTAGACTATGCCTATAATTCCAGGGTGTTAGAGGTTTTACATGAAGATTTTGTTTGTTGCGTCGGAGGTCACTCCCTTCGCCAAGACCGGAGGTCTGGCGGATGTTGCCAGCGCACTCCCGAAGACTCTGAAGACGCTCGGTCACGACGTGAGGATCATGATGCCCTTCTACTCGGTGGTCGAGCGGGGGGGGATGGCGGTTCGCAAGGGACGCAAGAGCGCCTCGGTGATGGTGGACGGCGTGGAGAAGAAGGGGTTCCTGCGCCAGGCAGCACTCGGGGAGATCCCGGTCTACCTCATCGAGAACAAGGAGTACTTCGCCCGCGAGGAGCTCTACGGCACCCCCAGCGGCGATTATCCCGACAACGCCCAGCGCTTCTCCTTCTTCTGCCGCTGCGTCCTGGAACTGTTGAAGAAGATGGACTTCAGGCCGGACATCATCCACTGCCACGACTGGCAGACCGCGCTGATCCCGCATTATCTGAAGCACGAGAGGAAGAACGATCCTTTCTTCGCCAGGACCGGGGTCATCTTCACCATCCACAACCTGGCCTACCAGGGGCTCTTCCCCAAGGAGGAGCTCGCGACCATGGGGCTCTCCAAGGAGTGCTTCAACATCGACGGGCTGGAATTCTACGGCAAGGTGAACCTCCTGAAGGGGGGCATCCTCACCGCCGACCTCGTGACCACCGTCTCCGAGGCCTACTGCCGCGAGATCCGGACCCCGGAGATGGGGTGCGGCCTGCACGGCGTGCTGCAGACCAGAAAGGATGACCTGGTCGGCATTTTGAACGGGCTCGACTACGAGGAATGGAACCCGGCCATGGACCGGGAGATCATGAAGAACTACAGCCACGCCTCCCTCTCCGGCAAGATGGTCGACAAGATCGGGCTGCAGCGGCTCATGGGGCTTGCCAGCGCGCCGGAGATCCCGGTCTTCGGCATGGTCTCGCGCATGGTCGCCCAGAAGGGGTTCGACCTGATCGCGGAACTGTTGCCGATGATCGCCAAGGCCCCGATGCAACTGGTGCTGCTGGGCAACGGCGAGGAGCGCTACGTGAAGGCCTTCAACGACATCAAGGCCGCCGGCGCCCGCAACATCGCCTTCGCCAGCGGCTTTGACCATTCCCTGGCGCCCAAGATCTACGCCGGCAGCGACATGTTCCTGATGCCTTCCTTCTTCGAACCGTGCGGGCTGGGGCAGCTGATCGCCATGCGCTACGGCACGGTTCCGGTGGTGCGCCGGACCGGGGGGCTTGCCGACAGCGTCTTCGACCCGCGGGACAACGACAGGACGCCCAACGGCTTCGTTTTCGACGAGTACAGCGCGGAGGCGCTCTGGGAGGCGATCAACCGGGCGGTGACGGCGTACCAGGACAAGGCGTTGTGGAAGAAGCTGATGCGTCGCGGCATGAGCAGCGACTATTCCTGGCAGAACTCGGTGCACAAGTATCTGGAGCTGTATCGCAAGGCGTTGCTGCGCAAGGGAGGGGAGGCGTAACCTGTGGAACACGAAGATCTCGACGAACTGGCCGGTGAGATCCGGAGACTCATCGAAAGCAATAAGGAATTTCTGAAGCGCGTCGTCGACGAGGACTATGACGACGAGGATGAGGCCGAAGACGACGAGGAAACTCCGGAAGATCCGGAGGAGTTCGAGGAGTTGTAACTAGAGCCGAATGGCTGCGCAATAAAAGAAGGCGGCGCCGAGAAGTGATCTCGGCGCCGCCTTTTGTTTGTGCCGTTGGTCCCCCCGCCCCTTGCGGGAGGGGGCTAGGGGGTGGGGGAAGGTGCCGCCACTATTTCGCGGCAGGCTGTTCCGGGACGATGTCCACCGAGGTGATCGGAGCCGGACCCGCCGGTGCCGCTGCCGCTGCGGGCTGGGGAGCCGGTGCAACAGCCTGAGGTGCTGCCGGGGCAGGCGCAGGTGCCGCCGGTGCAGGTGCTGCCGGCGCTGCCGGGGCCGCCGGCGGTGTGTAGTAGACCGGGGCGCTGGCCGGAGCCGGCGGGGTCTCCTTTTCCTTCTCCTTGGCGCCGAAGAGCGGTTTGTAGGTCTGCATCAGCGCGAGCATCTCGTCGAACTGCTTCACGTAGAGTGTGGAAACGTCGGGGCCGTTGGGGACGGTTGAGGCCTCGCTCTTGGCGAAGGCCGCGTTGACGCCTGCCACCGTCTTGAACTTCACGTCGACCTTCTCGGTGAGGTTCGCCGCCGCCTCGTCGAAGTCCGGATACTGCAGCGAGAAGAACATCGGGTAGGACGGCGAATCACGACGGAAGTTGGGGTACTCCCATACCGTGTTCCCCTCCCGGTCCAGCATCACCGCGGTCATGGAGAGGTAGTTGTAGTCCGTTTCCAGATAGGACAGGAAGTTGCTCGCGAAGACCTTGCCCGGCTTGGTCAGGCCGCTCACCGTCACGAAAAGGACGGCGTCCAGTCCGTTGTCGGTCATGAGCTGTTTCAAGTCGTCCTTCTTGAAGAAGTACTTGTTGTAGACGATGCGGGCGTCGTCGCGTTTCTCGCGGTTCCAGACCAGGGAGCTGAAGAGGCGGTCCGGGTCCGCCGATACCGGGCGCACCGCGTAGAATATGCCGGTGCTCCTGATCCTCGCGGTCAGTTCCTTCTCGTTTTTTGCGTTGTAGCTGCGCACGATGGAGATGATGGCAGCCTTCTCGGGATGCCTGATGTCACTGTCGGCGTCGGTGAAGAACGGCGCCACCCCGATGGTGCGCACCTTTTTCTCCAGGGTTTCCTGGGGGATGTTGTAGTAGTTGTGGGCGCAGCCGAAAAGGGCGCCGGTCACCACCACGAGCAGGGCAAGTCTGAACAAGATCCTCATCTGTTGAAGCCTCCTGTAAAGGTTTCTAACTCTCCGCCGTCTTATATCAGAAGCTCGGCCGAAGCGCCACAGCTTATTGCTCACCTTCCAGCATGATGAAGCCCACCTGTCTGCCGGTGTCCCCTTCGTCGCGGCGGTAGGAGAAGAAGAGCTCCTGGTTGCAGCTGACGCAGTGTTCGCTCCCCTGGATGTGCTCGGCGGAAACGCCGGCGTCGGAGAGCAGCTGGCGGTTGGCCTTGCCCAGGTCGAGCATCCACTTCCCTTCCCCCTGCGCGGTGGCACAGAGATCCCAGGCGATGCCGGCCTGCTTGCAGGCGTCCCGCACCGGGGCATCGACCTCGTAGCAGCAGGCCCCGATGTGGGGACCGATCGCGGCAATGATGTCCTTTTTGTTGCTGCCGAACAGGTTCACCAGTGCCTCGACCCCCTTGGCGGCGATGTTGCCTGCCGTACCCTGCCACCCCGCGTGCAGCGCAGCCACCACTTTCTGCACAGGGTCGTGCAGCAGGATGGGGACGCAGTCAGCGACGCAGACTGCGATCATGATGCCGGGCTGGTTGGTGACGATGCCGTCGCACTCAAGCTTCAGGAAGTGGGACAGCTCCGGGTTGGGCGCGTCGATCACGAGGAGATCGGTGCCGTGCACCTGGCTTACGGTGAGGAAACGGTCCAGCGTCGCACCCAGGCTGCGGGCGAGCAGGCTGCGGTTTCCTTCCACGTTGTGCGACGAGTCCAGCGTGTTGCTCCCTAGGTTCAGCGAGTTGTACGGGGGACGCGACACCCCTTCGTGGCGTGTGGTGAAGCCGGCGACAGCGCCTGCGGCGACCCGCGGCTTCAGGTACTGGATCTTTCCTGCTTTCTGCATTTCCATGTATGACACCTCTTTATATGCATTTTAAAGGGGGGCGACGGGCGGGGACGCAAGGCGGGTGGTTTCGCCAGCCCCTAGTCCCTAGTCCCTAGCCCCTGTTTTTCTCTTCCAGATAGGCGACGATGCCGGCCATGTCCGGCGGCAGCTCCGTGTCGAACTCCAGGTACTCTCCGGTGACGGGGTGGAGGAACCCGAGCGTCTTGGCGTGCAGCGCCTGGCGCCCCATCGCCTTGATCATCTGCTTGAGGACCGGGTCCTTCAACTGGGCCAACCGGCTGCCGCCGCCGTAGACTTCGTCCGCCAAAAGCGGGTGTCCCGCCTCGGAGAGGTGCACCCTGATCTGGTGCGTGCGCCCCGTCTCCAGTCTCAGGCGCACCAACGTCACGCCGGGGTAGCGCCCCTCGACGCGCCAGTGGGTGATGGCGTTCTTGCCGTGCCGCGCCTTGCCCGACATCTTCTTGCGCTCCACGGGGTGGCGTCCGATCACGGACTCGATGCGTCCGCGGTCTTCCTTGGGGCTGCCGTACACCAACGCCAGGTAGATCCGCTTGATGCTGTGCACCTTGAACTGATCGGCGAGGCCGTTGTGGGCCCGGTCGCTCTTGGCGATAACGAGGGTTCCCGAGGTGTCCTTGTCGATGCGGTGCACGATGCCCGGCCGCAATTCACCCCCGATGCCGGAGAGGTCCTTGCAGTGGGCAAGAAGCGCGTTGACGAGGGTCCCGTCGGCATTGCCGGCGCCGGGATGCACCACCATGCCGGCTCCCTTGTTGACCACCACGATGTCGCTGTCTTCGTACAGGACCTCGAGCGGGATCTCCTCCGGTTGCGGTTGAGCCGGCGCCGGCGGCGGGATGGTTACCGTGACCGCTTCGCCACCCTTGAGCTTGAGGGAGGGCTTTTGTGGCTGGCCGTTCACCGTGGCCTGTCCGGTCTCGATGAGCCTCAGCGCGGCGGATCGGGTGATTTCGGGGACGCTGCGGGCGATGAAGCTGTCCAGTCGTTCGGGATCAGCGTCGCAGGGGAAGGTGAGTTCAATCGGTTCCATCTTTGCTTGGTTTCTCCTGGGAGAGTGACTCCCGTAAAAAAGCGCGGGCGCGTTTCTGAATGGAAGCGCGCCCGGGACCTGTCAGTGTTGAAGTTGTACTGCCTACCAGATATTGGATTCTATCTTCCCCGCCCGCTTGATCAGTACGTCGACCACGGCGATGTCGAAGATGTTGGATTCCGCCAGTTCTTTGCTGACCCGGGACTGGAAATGCTCCCTGCCTTCTGCCAGTTGCTCGTTTAGGAGTTCGAAGATGTTATCTTCCTTGATCCCCTGCTCGACCTTCTCGCGGTTGTACATGGCAACGTCCGATACGATGGCCCTGGCCAGCCGTCTAGCCTGATCCTGGTTTTCTATGAGACTCATCGAAATCTCCCTGGCGGTCAAATATCAGGGCACACTATACGCAGTTTTGCCTCAAGATTCTATCTTAATTTTAAGGCGAAATAGATGTTGGCATTTCCGCGCCGTACCAGGAGTGCCACGGCACCCCGGTTGCTGGCATCCTTCATCGCCTTTTGGTACTCCGCGAGGTTGCGAACCTTCTTCTGGTTCACCGAGACGATGACGTCGCCACGCTGGATGCCGCTCTCCTCCGCGATGCCGCCGGGTTCGAGGTCGCTCACCACGACGCCGGTGATGCCGCGCCGCCGCATTTCCGGACCCAGCTCCTCGACGGAGAGCCCGAGCAACCCGGCCTCACGCTCCGGCCTTTGCATCTGCGACTGCGCCGGGGTGCTCTCCGCCGGGGCAGTGGTGACCGCGACCTTGACCTCTTTGCCGTCGCGGTACAGGGTGATGTCGACCTTCTTGCCTATGGGGGTCTCCCCGACCAGGCGCTGCAACTGGCGCACGTCCTTCACGTTTTCGCCGTTGAAGCCGGTAATGACGTCTCCCTGCATG